>CALGXY010000120.1:0-11456 GCA_937935155.1 uncultured Atopobium sp.
TCACGTAGGCTCGCGTACGCAAATCTCGCCAACGCTTGCGGCGCCGGCAGCAGCGCGATGCTGCTACTTGCGACGAGCCTTGCGCTCGGCCCTCTTTCTGTCATACTCAGCCTGACGCTCGAGGTAGAAATCGTTGAGCTTCTTATCGGTCATGCCAGCAACTTTAGCCTCAATCTTCTTACGAAGAGGACGCATCTTAAAGAAGCTGTAAACAACCGAACCAAAGATGCAGAAGTAAGCAAAGACCAGCATGATGGCAGAAATCATACCAACGCCGGTGTTCAAATCCCTAGACTCAGGAACCATATAAGAAAGCACCAGCGTAATGATGGTTGCTACAAAGCCAAGACCCAGGAAGACCCACCAAACGCGCTCGGCACGATGATAGTCTGGATCCGCGCGCAGCATAGCCTCAAATCCACGGCTGCGAATATCCTCGCGCTCGCGCTGACGAGCGCGTGCAGCACGCTTTTCCTCTTTGCTCTTTGGAGCGCTGGAGCCAGAGCCAGAGCCACTCACACGTACAGATGCAGCTGCCTCTCGTACTGGTTTAGCAGTAGCAGCAGATTTGCGACCAAAAGCGGAATACGTAGGACGCTCAGTCTCCTCAGAGGTTTCTTTCTTTGAAAGGCTTGCGGTAGCCTCACGCGCTTCTTTGGTTGCGCCTGTAATGGTGTCACGCAGTGACATTGGTCTCCTTCAGTGGTACAAACTCAGTTCCCGTAATAATCTGGAATGCCGTACGATAACGCTCGGATGTGCCCTCAATAACCTCTTCTGGAAGATGAGGTGGCTCTCCTTGCATGTCCCAGTGGGCTTTCAGCCAATCGCGCACATACTGTTTGTCGTAGCTTGGCTGAACGTGTCCCTCAGAATAACCCTCAGCAGGCCAGAAACGGCTTGAATCAGGTGTAAGACACTCATCAATAAGTGTAAGTTTTCCGTCGATAAAACCAAACTCAAATTTGGTATCCGCAATAATAATTCCACGAGTTGCAGCATATTCTGCAGCAGCCTTATAAATTGCAAGCGAGGCTTCCTTCAGCTGAGTAGCAACATCCTCACCAACAATCTCGCAGCAGCGCTCAAACGAGATATTCTCGTCATGATCGCCAAGCTCAGCCTTAGTGGAAGGGGTGAAGATTGGCTCAGGAAGCTTAGATGCCTCAGTCAGGCCATCTGGCAGCTTAATGCCGCAGACGGTACCGTCCTGGTCATAGGTCTTTTTGCCAGAACCAGTAAGGTAACCACGGACAATGCACTCGATTGGCACGGTCTGTGCTTTCTTTACTAGCATTGCGCGGCCAGCAAGATACTCAGTGTAATCTGCAAACTGCTCAGGAGTCTGATCTGGCAGAACAGAAATCATGTGGTTAGGCAGAAGGTCCTTGAAGCGATTAAACCAGAAAGCGCTGATACGTGTCAGAATTTCTCCCTTAAAAGGAATCTCGTCGGGGAGAATAAAGTCAAAAGCACTAATGCGATCGCTCGCAACCATCAAAAGTTTGTCGCCACAATCGTAGATATCGCGGACCTTACCGTGCGAATCGGGACGAAGCTCAGCTCCAGCCACAATGACCTCACTTCTGCGCAAAGCGCGTTGTATTGCAGGACTTTTGATTGTACGGCAAAATGCCCAAAAATCGACCTACAACAAAGTATCTGTTACAGAGATATTATTTTGGGCAAGCAGAGGAAGGTGCAGCGAGAAGGTCGTGCCCTTTCCAAGCTCGGATTCTACCGAGATAGTGCCGTTATGACGGTCCATAATCTCTTTTGTGATTGCCAAACCTACACCTAAACCGCCTGATGCACGCTCACGACTTTCTTCTGCGCGCCAGAATCGCGAGAAGGTCTGTGGAATGTCCTCAGGAGCAATTCCCATGCCGTCATCAGTCACGGAAATAACCGCGTCGGTATCGTCAATTGAAACGGTTATGACAACATGGCCACCATCATCGGTGTAGCGGATGGCGTTACTCAGCAAATTAGTCAGAGCTTCTCGGATCAAGTCCGAGTCAATATCAACAAAACAATTGCCCTCAGGCGTCTTATCAACAAAGGTCAGCACGCGATTATTCTCCTTGAAGAGCGTCTCTTGCATGGCAACAATGCTTGCCACCATTGCCACCACATTAACGCTTTCTGGGTTGAACTTTGTCTTTCCGTTCTCAAGTCTTGAGAGATGGAGCATGGCGTCTACCAGGCGAGAAAGACGTCTACTCTCAGACACAATGTTTTCCAAGCGCTCTTCATCTGCAGGTAAGATGCCATCTTGGATTGCCTCAACAGTGGCCATGATAGCCATGAGCGGAGTTCTGAGCTCGTGTGCAACATCACTGGTCAGACGACGTTCGAGCTTAATATCTCTTTCGAGTGAAGACGCCATATCGTCGAAGGTTTCTCCCAGACGCCCCAGTTCATTCTCGCCACGGATACCTGAACGAGCCGCAAGATTGCCGCTTCTGATCTGAACAGCTGTCTCGGTAATACGACGCACCGGCTTGGTAAGCGAACGTGAAGCCAAAATACCAATCAGTCCAGAAAGCGAAATTGCAATGGCTGCAGCAAGACTAATTGCCTGGTAAGAACCATTACGGAACGCAATGTCTCGCTGGGTCAGGAACGGCTCAGAACCAAATGTCCAAATTCTAATGCTGCCCACAGGCTCACCTTGCAGGTTTTGGACAACTGCATAAACCACGGCGTCACCCGTCTGAGGGCCAGATAATGCACTATTTCCACCAGGTCGGCGAGCATTTGGTGCCGAGTCGTCATACAGAACCACGCCAGAAACATCTAAGACCTGGATACCAATATCGGAATTGGTTGCAGAGGCCTGACGTGCAATAGAGAGAACGTCGGCATTCCAGCCTTCTGCGCGCGCGTACGCCTGAGACATATTGAGCGCGGTAGTATCAACGGTGTTTTGTAGGTTCTCCCTGGTATAAGCAGTAAAGCGACTCTCCCACACAATACCCAAGACAGAAATAAGCACCAAAACCGTCATGACCGCGGTCAGCGCAAAGAAAACCGCCATGCGGGTAGTAAAGCTCTGAGTACCAACGGGATCAGGCTTAATAGTTTTGTAAGAACCCTCAGTTTCCGGAGGGTTCTTAAGAGAATTTGAATGATGTTTCTTGAAGAGCGCCAAAACTCTAGAGCTTAGGACTCGTGGCTAGCGTTGCCAGCCTCAAAGCGATAGCCAACACCGTGAACGGTGAACAGCCAGCGAGGATTACGAGGATCATCGCCGAGCTTTGCGCGCAAGTTCTTGACATGCGAATCAATAGTGCGCTCATAGCCCTCAAAATCATAACCCAAGACCTTCTCGACAAGCTCCATACGTGTGTACACGCGGCCAGGATAGCGAGCAAGGGTGGTGAGCAGCTTAAACTCTGAAGCGGTCAGGTCAACTTCCTCGTTGTTGATGAGAATCTTATGACCAGAAATATCAATAGTAAGGGTACCGTAATCAAGCACGTCAACAGCAGTGTCTGGCTCTGAGTAGGTACGGCGGAACAGCGCACGAACACGTGCCACCAGCTCACGTGGCGAGAAAGGCTTAACAAGGTAGTCATCAGCACCAAGCTCAAGACCAATAATCCTGTCTTCTACCTCACCTTTTGCGGTAAGCATGATGATAGGCACGTTAGAGGTATCTCTAATTGCACGGCAAACGCGCTCTCCAGAAAGCTTTGGCAGCATAAGATCGAGAATCACCAGGTCAAATGCGTGCTTTTCAAACTCTTCAACTGCACTTTGACCGTCGCCAACGCCCTTAACAACGTAATTTTCGCGCTCAAGATATGCTGAGACGGCGTCACGGATGACTTTCTCATCTTCGACAATCAGAATTTTCTTCTCGTCGGAAGCCATTGTCTCCCCTTTTCTTTTGCCCTACATGTATGTGCGTATGGCACATTACGATTATTCATTAATTATTTGTATTCATTCTATCTCTATACCTACAAATAATCTACAAAGAAAAAACACGAACTGTCACGGAAGCCGGATATCCGCTGGTAGGATCTTTAACAGTTGAGTAGGTTACAAAAGAATCACAGTTGCCTTCTCGAGCAGGAAACTCTCCGTAATCAACGCTTCTATCCATTGAATAGAGCCAGTTTGCCGTTTGATTTTGCGTATCAACAAGCACGTAAGAGGCGCGGCTCTTGACTATGTAAAGGCTACCTTTACCTGCTGTTATTGCATAAGGTTCACGCTCTATGATGTAAGGGTTTTCGCCTGAAGCAGGCAGGATGTATGTTCCCATCTTGCCCAACAGACCGCCCGAGTCATAACTTGCTTCAACTGACACAATAAACTTATCGTCTATGCGGCTTGCTGCAAAAGGTTTGACAGATTGAGGCATAACAAGCTGGTCAACCTTGGTTTTAAGGTTGTCCCCCAGCAGGTATGCGGTAACGCCATAGTAGGTGCCTTCGGAGGCGCGAACTCGAGGAGTGAGGGTAACTACGCCCTTTGAGATAGACGGTGCAGTAGCAAATCTACCTGGAGATTCAACGGCGTCCGTTCCCTCAGAATCCCCCACACGCCACACGTAGCAGTGCGAAGATTCACGGGTTTTCTCGCCAGAAGAAGCTGGTTGGACGAGCCAAACCACCTTATCGTCTCCACAGGCAAACGGAGCCGGATCCCAGTTTTTATCGGCCTTGTAGAGGACCTTTGCATCTCCAGTAAGCTTGCCGTCAGAAAATGGTGCGGCAAGAAGCTCCCAGTCAAAGGTTGTGGTATCCACCTCGACCCATGCGTACACAGAGTCAGAGCAGCGGACGTCGTAAATAACGGCGGTAGTATTGTTCATCTGAGCTGTAGGAACAACGTCAACTACCTGGCCAGACGTCAGCGAGAGAGCAGAGCCTTTTACCATAGGCGTGGCAGACGCACCGGCCGTGGTGACGGGAATCCAATTTCCATCGGCTGGATGCAGCACGCTTCCCAGAGGGAGCGTCCAGGTCTGGCTTGGCTGAGCAGCATATTCCGTAGAGCTATAGGAGTCCAGCACATTTGTGCCAGAGGACTCGTCAAGTACCAGCGGTTTTCCCGCATCGCCCGAGCCTTCTTGATGAGAGCAGCCAGCCGCGATGCTAATTGCTCCAGCAACTACGACACTTGCCGCACTTGTCTTAAAGAAGTTTCGACGAGAAATGTTTCCAAACAGAGACACGATTTAGTCCAATTCAAGATGCTCAAGACGGTCAAACAAAACGTTTGAACGGGTAAGGAATGCGCGAGGATCAAAGATTTTCTCAAGCTCCTCATGGCTCAGCGTACAGGCTGGATCCGCCTCAAGAAGCTCCTGATAAGATGGTCCTTCCTTGCACTGCTGAATATCTGCCCAGACCTTCATAGCGTTGGACTGAACAATCTTGTATGCCTCTTCACGAGTAATACCAGTGTTGACCAGGGCAAGAAGAACCTTTGACGAGAAGAGCATGCCACGGGTCTTATTGAGGTTGGCCATCATCTGCTCTGGATACAGGACCATGCCATCAAGCAGGAACTCAAGCTTTGACAGCATGTGGTCAAGAGCAATAAAGCTATCTGCCTGAGCAACGCGCTCAGCGGAAGAGTGGCTGATGTCGCGCTCGTGCCAAAGAGCAACGTTATCAAAGGCAACCTGCGCGTTTGCCTTAACTACGCGGGACAAACCACAGATCTTCTCGGCAGTAATGGGGTTTCGCTTGTGGGGCATAGCGGAAGAGCCCTTCTGGCCCTTGCGGAATGGCTCCTCGGCCTCAAGGGTATCGGTCTTCTGCAGCGCACGCATCTCAGTTGCAATACGCTCGCAGGTAGCGGCAACGGTTGCCAGAACACCAGCAAGGTAAGCGTGGTGGTCGCGAGAAATTACCTGGGTTGAAAGTGGATCGTGGACAAGACCGAGTTTCTCGCAAACATACTCCTCTACAAAAGGATCAATGGAAGAGTAAGTTCCAACAGCACCAGAAATAGCACCATAGGCAACGTTTTTACGAGCATCCTTCAAGCGGTCAAGGTCGCGCTTAAACTCCCAAGCCCAGCTACCAAATTTCATGCCAAAAGTCATAGGCTCAGCATGAATGCCATGAGTACGACCAACGCAGAGGGTATCGCGCTCCTCAAATGCGCGACGCTTGCAGATAGCAGCGCAGCGACGAACCGCAGCAATGAGCAGGTCACATGCCTGGGTGAGTTGGTAGCAAAGAGCAGTATCGCCCAAGTCTGTTGAAGTCATGCCATAGTGAACCCAGCGGCTTGGCTTAAGCTCACCCTCTGGAACCTTGGCATCGATGTAGGAGCCCATATTGGTCAGGAAGGCAATGACGTCGTGGTTGGTAACGGCCTCAATCTCGTCTACCTCAGCGCGATTAAACGCAGCGTGCTCTCGAATCCAAGCTGCCTCTTCGCGAGAAATGCCAATAACACCAAGCTCAGCCTGTGCTTCGCACGCAAGGACTTCAATCTCCTGCCAAACGGCGTACTTGTTCTCCAAAGAAAAGATGTGGCCCATTTCTTTGCCGGTGTAGCGATCTACCACGATGAGACTCCTTCTGCTCGTAAAAGAAAAGGTCGAGTACCACTATGGTACCCGACCTTTGAATTACCTGGTGGGCCGTTAGGGGTTCGAACCCTAGACCTTGGGATTAAAAGTCCCCTGCTCTACCAACTGAGCTAACGGCCCATTATCGGGCGTGGCAATTTTACCACGCAACTAGGATAGTGTAGCAGTTTACTCCCATGCCCATTGTCCATTTACGAAAATTGGTGTTTCTTTTCCATCGGCAGAAATTCCCCAAATGTTCAAATCGTCTGCACCAATCATAAAATCAACGTGCGTAGTGCTCTGATTAACACCGTGGGCCAAGAGCTCATCTGGGCTCATCTCAAGGCCGCCCTTCAGGCACTCTGGGAAGCCCATTCCAAGTGCTAAATGGCAGCTAGCATTCTCGTCATACAGGGTATCGTAGAACAGAATGCCGCTCTGGCGAATAGGCGTGTTCTTAGAGATAAGAGCACATTCTCCCAGGTACTTACCGCCCTTTTGAGAAACAATAGAAGTCAGAACGTCTTTGCCCTGCTCAGCGCCGTAGTCAACAACCTCGCCGTCTTTGAAGGTAAACCAGAAGTTTTTAACAATCTGGCCGGCATGAATCAGAGGCAACGCAGAGTGAACAGTGCCGTTTACCTTGCGATAGTTTGGCGTTGTAAAGACTTCCTCGGTAGGAATGTTAGGGAAGAACAACGTTCCATCCTGAGTCTTTCCAGCGCCGCCCTCCCAAAGATGTCCTGGATTCATGCCGATAGTCAGGTTAGTTCCATTTGAAGACTCATAACGAAGCTCTTCAAACTGATGAGAATTCATGAAGCGCTTGGTCTTCTCAAATGTTGCATTGTGGGTCTCCCAAGCACTCTGAGGATCTTCTCCACTTGCATGAGCAACGTCCAAAATTGCAATCCAAAGCCTGTAGATTGCCTCAGCCTCAGAAAGCTCTGGGAAAATTACCTTTGCCCATTCAGCTGCAGGAACACCAGCAATACACCAAACGTTTTTACCAAAGTCCATACCGTTTCTAAAGACGTCGCACTCTAAGTTTCTTGCGCGAGAAACAGCAGCTGGCTTTTCTGGATCAATTCCCTTTAGACCATTTGGATCATCAGACGAGAGGAACAAAAATGCTGCACCCTGCTCTGCAAGGGAGTTAAGCTGCTCAATCTTCCAGCTTGGTGTCTTAGAGAGACGCGCTAGGTCAACGTTTTCGTACATAATTCTTGAGGACTCTTGATCGCCCCAAATAACTGTGACAAATTCTGCGCCAGCCGCATAAGCTGCTCGCTGAACCCTGCGGGCAAAATCAGCAATCTCAATTGAAGCGTTAATTACCAGCTGACTTCCCTCAGAAATTGCGCATCCCTTCTTCACAAGAAGCTCAGCGTATTTATCAATCTGATCAGACAGCGCATCAAGGGCAATCTTTACCTCTTGATCTGTCATAGGAATTTGTGCCATGTTGTTCCCTTCAACCATCAGTCCGCGTAATTCGAGTAATTAAGCACGCTCTATCAAAGATATATCCAAAATATTTCCGTTCCACTTCTACCCGAACAACCTTCTTCACAACGCCAAATTTCAATCTTGTCCATAAAAAGAGCCCCGAAGGGCTCGTATCTATCTTTGGAGCGGGCAACGGGATTCGAACCCGCGGATGATGGCTTGGGAAGCCATTGCCTTACCACTTGGCGATGCCCGCAATTGTGTAGATTTTATCACAGTATTTTTTGCCTTTTAATCGCTTGCTCGGCAACTAGATAAAAGTTTGATGAGTTGTTTTCTGCCTAGCTGCGCGTATGCAACAAATATGCGCCTACACAAATTTTCCCTGACAGAAACTGGACAAGCGCTGGTCAGAATAGGGACAAAGTCACTCTTTAGCATGCTCTCCAACGAAAGGAGCGCTATGCAAAAGTACTTCTGGCGAGAAACCCCCGCACACCACTATCCCACCTCTTATAGACGCCTGCTCTCCACCCGACAACTCCGCCTTCCTCGGGCAAAGCTACTTGGCGGAGACCCCGTCATGCCAAGCAGCTTCCCTTCTGTAGGACATGCGGGTCTGCGGGCACGTCTAGCAGACAGGTTTTCTCGCAAACCTGAGGCCCCTCCATAAAGAAAAAGACCGGTGAAGCACCGGTCCTAAAGAAAGCTGTTTTGTTGCAACACATTAGTTAACGCTGTGATGGAGCGCTGGGTTCTTAGCTAGGCACTCATTACAAATACCCGTAAAGCACAGAGCGTAAGAGTCAACCTCGCCGCAAGAATCCTTGGTGAGGCTGGTAAGGTCCCTCAGAACTGGTCCGTCAACATCAAAGACACGGCCACACTCATGACACTGGAAGTGTGCATGCTCGGTTGTGGTTGGATCAAAACGAGAGATATTATCGCCAGTATTAACAACCTGGAGCTCGCCTGCGTCAACAAGCTGCATAAGGTTACGGTAAACAGTTCCAAGAGAGATGTTTGGTAATTCCTCTCTTACTGCTGCATACACACTATCTGCCGTTGGATGGTCATGGCGACCTTCCATATAAGTACGAATTGCCTCACGTTGCTTGCTGTAACGCACGATAACCTCATTAATTAGTAAGTGTTACTGATTACTGAATACGTTAACACTAATTGTCTATATGTTGCAACAAAAGCTCACATTTATGCATTACCAATTGTCTCTATATACGCAATCTACCTCTGATTTTTCAGTTTGGAGGCACGCATGTTTATCACAAAATCCTCAAAACCTAAGAAGGAAACAGCTCCACGAAGACAAACTCCTTCTTCTGTCTTTCACTTCTGGTTTATCCCTCTGTTACTTGGAGCCCTTCTTCTCAGCCATTTTTTCCTAAAGCCTGCTCATAGGCTTGCTTTTGCACAAGAGCCCTCATTTACCGTTGCACAAAGAGAAGATTTTCCTGGTGGACAACAAATTCCTATGTGGACCGCTAGCGACGGTACGTATCTTTACTGTGGAGATGAGTTCAATCACTATGGCGCCTGGCCAGGAACAACTGGAAGTGTAATTGACCCACAGTCTTATACAAATCTCACCTCAGCTAACGGCGCTCGCGGTGAAACGTATACCGCCGAGCAGCTTCGAGCAATTGACTACATCATCTATCACGGAGCAACTGCGTCCCAAGAAAAAGATGTGTATGGCTATACAGGCTGGAAGGCGCGAGCTATCACGCAGTTTGCGCTTTGGGCTGTTATGCGTGGTGAAGCCCATGCACTTGCGGTAAGTGTTCCTCAGGCAGAGCTTCATCAGCCTATTGAGCAGTTCTATTCCGATGCCATGAACTATGCTCAAACCAACGGCGGCAGTCCAGAAAACGGAGTTGCCAAGCTCTTTGTACCCACAGGAGATAAACAGGTTCTGTTTTTCTTTGGACAGCAATCTGGCTCACTCAAAATTACCAAAAGTTCCTTATTGCCTGATGTCACCTCCAATAACGAGCACTACACCCTAGAAGGCGCTGTCTACGGAGTATATTCCGACGAGAGTTGCACCAATCTTCTTGGCAGTCTCACCCTTGATAAATCTGGGTCTGCAACGCTCGACAATCTTCCTGCTGGAACGGTGTACGTAAAAGAAACCACTGCACCAAAGGGCTTTCTTCTTGACCAATCGGTTCATGCTGTAGAAATAACAAACCAGGAAGAGAACACTCTCACGGTTACCGATACTCCTATTGGAGAGTTTGATCTACGCATTTCAAAACAAGACTTTGACCACAACACTAGCCTCGATGAAGACGCTCGTTCTGAGCAGCAAAGCGCTTCTCCCCAAGGAAACGCAACGCTACAGGGTGCACTTTTTAAAGTGACCTATAGCGGCTCTGCTGAAACAACACTAAGAACATGGGTTTTCTCGACAGATGCTCAAGGTTTTGTTTCTTTTGATGCAGACCATAAGGTTTCTGGAGATGACCTCTTTACTCTTGGCGAGAAACCCTGGCTACCTTTGGGGTATTACCAGATCGAAGAAATTCAAGCTCCACAGGGTTATAAACTCCCAGAACTCTCCCTTCAAACCTGGAAGTTATCAAACCAAAATGGCAGCCTTATCTGGACAAATCTTTCTAGTGGAAAAGAGAATTCCTCGTCTGAACACTCCTTTACCTTCAAAGACGAGGTAATAAGAGGAAATCTTAAAGTTAAGAAAATTGGGCATACTTCTCTAAGTTCACCTGATGGTTATTCTGAAGTAGGTGAAATGCCAAGTCTGAAGGGCGCCAAAATTGAGCTAACTAATAGCTCTGCTCAACCTATCTTCTACCAGGGAAAATGGATTGCTCCTCACGAAATTGTCACCACAGTAGATACAAACGAGCTTGGAGAGGCTGTCGTAGAAGGTCTTCCCTTTGGCTCCTATTCACTTAAAGAGGTTACGGCTCCAGCAGGATACTCTCTTAACAAAGAATGGAACCCTACGGTTACCCTTACTTCTGAAGAGACTGTAGAAGCACCCAAGCTCATTGATGAGAGAATTTCTTTACAAACAATGCTTGTAGATGCTGCGGGATCAAAAAATCCTGAATATACCGAGGTGCTCAATCTTATTGATCACATCAAATATGAAGGGCTTACTCCAGGGGAAGAGTACGAAATTACTGGAGAACTTTATGAAACAAAGCAGCTCCAAGAAGGTACGGCAGAGCCAGTTGCTCGCGGAACTGTCCACTTCAAAGCTCCTACCTCATCAGGAGAAGCCACAGTTCCTTTTTCTGTAAGGACCGCCTCACTGGAGGGCAAAGAAGTTACTGCCTATGAAACAATCTCAAAAAGCGGTGAAGAGGTTGCATCGCACACCGACAGTCACTCTAAAGCTCAGACTATTCGCGTAGCTCCTAAGCCCCATCTCCCGGGCACCGCAGACAATGCGTATGCAATTCCTCTTTTG
>CALGXY010000121.1:0-11480 GCA_937935155.1 uncultured Atopobium sp.
TGCTCCTCAAGACTCTGTCTTCCCTCATTAGTCTGAGCTTCTGCACTTTGGAGGGCTGTTTGCCCTGCGCTCAGGCGACTAAGCGACGCAGCAAGTTTTTCTTGAGCCGCAGCTAACTGATCTGCAGTAGCACTTCTCGCCTCACTCAAATCCCGACGCGCCTGAGCCACTTGTGACTCTGCCTCATGTAGTTGAGCTGTGCGCTGATCAAGCTCTTCCCTCGCAGCCGCAAGAGTCTGCTGCTGGGTAGCCAATTCTGTCTCTGCAGCCGTAATCTGCGCTTGTATGGCGAGAAGGGCGTCTACTTGCGTAGTTGCCAGGCCTAAAGCGCTGAGCTGCTGCTGCGCTTCTTCAAGTGTTGATGCTGTTATGCCTTGCTCGGCAAGCCCCGCAAGATACGCATCTCTACCCGCTTCAAACGCACTCTTTTGCTGCGTAAACGTTGCTTGTCCTGCATTATAGGCAGCAAGACCAGCCTGATACTGGGCCTCTCCTGCACTAAGCTCAGCTGTACCCTGGGCTATCTGAGCCTCTGAGGCAGTAATCTGAGCTTCTGCTTGTGCAAATTGCCGTTCAGCACTGTAGCGAGAAGCTGTAAGCTGCTGACGTCCCGCATCATATTGACGCTGACCATCAGCCAGTTTTTGCTGTTGAGCGGAAATCTGCGCTTCCGCGTCATCAAGCTTCTTTTGAGCATCCCCTAGTTTATCTGCGGCTTCCTGCCTTGATTGCTCCAGCTTTTGACGAGCCTCATCAACTTGAGTCTGAGCGTCATCTTTGAGCTCTTGCAAACGAAGTAAAGCAAGTGACGGATTCATCTGCGAAATGCGTTCTGCAACGCTATCAACGGCACTCTGATAGTCTGATGAGCCGCTTTTATAGCTGGTAGCACCCTGAACCGTTAGATACGCTTCGGTATAAGGGTCATCATCTGCAAAAGCATCTTCCGTGACATACACAAATTGCTGGACAATGCCATTGCCTAACGATGTGGTGCCAAAATTGCTGACATACGGATATGTTGGCGCATTTACAAAACCAACAACCGTGTACGAGCCGCCCTTTAAATGAACGCCGTTTGAAGTATCTGGTAGCTCAATCTGTTGACCAAGGCTGATATCAGCACGTTTCTTGGGATCTGCGCTCATCACGCACTCGTAAGGCCCTTGAGGAAGTCTTCCTTCAACTACTATTGGCTGGTTAAGCCCACCGGATCTAAAAGAACTCACGCGAGCAGTAGATTGCGACGACGTCAGTGTAGCCATAACGTCTACTGTCCGAGAAGGCATAACCGCTTCAACACCTTCAACTGATGCAAGGGCGGAAACGTCCTTCTCGCTTAATCCAAGCGTTGAGATGACGCGAAGGTCATAGAGATGCTGGTTTGCGTAAAACGAATGAGCCGCTTCTTGCATGTCAGGGCTTGCCATTTTGAGTCCCGCAAAGAAGCCGCAGCCCAACGCAACAATTCCTGCAATTGCAAGAAATCTGGCGAGAGACCCTTTGATGGTCCGAGTAATCTCGGTAAAAAGAGCGCGGGGCATAACTACCACTCGACAGTAAGCGCGTCAGCTGGGTGTTGATTAATTTCTACCGATTGAGCCTGGCCTTCTTTAACGTGGATAACCCTATCGGCAATTTGAGTGAATGCAAAATTGTGTGTGACAATAGCCACGGTCTTATGCTGCTCTTTGCACATATCCTGCAAGAGCTTAAGAATTTGCTTTCCTGTTTTATAATCCAGCGCACCTGTTGGCTCATCGCAAAGCAAAAGGCGTGGATTTTTTGCCAAAGCGCGCGCAATAGAGACGCGCTGCTGCTCTCCACCAGACAGTTGAGCTGGGAAGTTATCCATACGATGCTCAAGACCAACAGCGCGTAGCGCATCTTCTGGCTGCATGGGGTCAAGACAAATCTGCGACGCAAGCTCAACGTTCTCTTTTGCAGTGAGGTTAGGAACTAGATTGTAAAACTGGAAAACAAAGCCAATATCATGACGGCGATAGAGCGTTCTTTCTTTTTCTGAAAGACCGCCAATTTCTTTTCCGTCTAAATAAATAGACCCGGAGGTACAGGTATCCATACCTCCGAGCATATTTAAGACAGTTGTTTTACCGGCACCTGATGGGCCGACAATTACGCAAAGCTCGCCCTCTTCTATGGAGAAATTCATGTCATGGACAGCGTTCACCTTGACGGAGCCCATGGTATACGTCTTTGTTACCTCTTTAAATTCAACAAAAGACATACGTTTCTCCTATGAGAAAAGATAATCCTCCTGAAAAAGAAGAGAGCGTAAGAAGTTAGAAGCTACTCTTGTGGAGCCTCTGGAGCTGCAGGAGCCTCAGGTGCGACAGTTGTGACAGTTGCTTCTGGAGCAGGTGCTGCTGTTACCTCTGTAGTTACAGGAACTACAGGAGCAACCTCTGCGCCCTCAGTAGCAAGAGGCATTGGAGCAACAACAACCTCTTCCTCCTCAAGATCAGCCTGACGCTGGTCAAACTCTTTCTTAGCACGAACCCAAATGAGAAGCGCAAGAAGAGCGGCAAAGAGCAGGAAGGTAACAATCATGATGTTAAGAATAAGGGTGGTGAAGTTCACTGCCTGGCTGATAGAAATCATCACAGAGAGCTCTGTAAGTGCGGTAGTTAAACCAACTACAGAGAGAATGGAGAGACCCCACCTAAGACGAGGACGGAAGCCCCTCAAAAGACCTGAAACCGCAGCAAAAAGGTAGCACAGGAAAATAATGTAGGTAATACGTGCAAGCATCAGAGAAATAGGGTTTGTCTGACGAGTTGCAAAGTTAAATACCGTGTGGAAATAGCTGAGATACTGAACAGGTGCAACAAAATCAATGACAATAAAAATGAGAGCCACAATTGCTGGGATGGCAATTTTTGCTTTGGGGTTCATGAAACCTCCTCGCTTTCTTTATACGACCTGTCTATTTTATCGTATAAACCTATGACCAGTGCGGTAAGTCATGAAAGTCTTTTATATGGTCTTGAGCTTCTTGTTCTCTTTCTGCCAGGGCTTCTCTCAAGCCCTTTAATGCATCGAAAGGCATAAATATCTTTGCTCTGTTTGCCCGAGACATACGAGGATGCCCGTAGTGCATCTGAGATGCAAGCACGTCCTCTTTTGCACCATCTTCCGCTGGCGAGAAATCCTGTCTAGGCTTCATTGGTTTCTTCTCCACTACGGTGTCCTCCAATCTGAGCGTTTCTCTGTCGAGCAGTTGCTTCGGGAAGGAGGTTCATAGCTTTGAGCAAAGAGTTCTTTCCAAACTTCTTCTTTATGGCATTGATAGTATCTTGACGCTGGCGTTCTCTTTCTAAAACAGTGTTGTCCTGGAAAAGAGAAGTCTGAATACCTGAGCCCGTTTCTTCTTGAGTGTTTCCAAAGGTAAGACCAACGCGATGCACGCTTTCTGAAGGTATTACTTTCTCGTCAAAGAAAGACAAAACCTCTGCCATAAGCTCATCTCTAGAGTTAGTAGGGTAAGAAAGCTTCTTAGTACCGCTACTGGAGGGAATATGTCTTCTCCAGCTTCTATAATCCCCTGTTTGCCTCAGCTCTTCCATCTGGCTCTCTGTTGCCGAATAGCCAATATAGATACCAATAGATGAACAAACCAGCTTTTGCGTTACAAGCTCAAGCGTCAACGCCTCGACCATCTCTTTAAAGATGAGACGTGCACCTTCTGTATCTCTGTTGTGATCAAAGACCTGTGCTGTTGAAACTGAATGGCTTTGAGACTTATAGGCCTTAATATCTGCAATGGTTGTTGGCTCAATGCCCCATGCATGATCAATAAGAATTTCTGCATCAACGCCAAATTCTTTATACAGAGGTTCTGTAGGAGCCATGGCAAGCTGTCCCATGGTGTGAATATTCATTGCCGCAAGACGCTTTTGAATACCTGCACCAATATGCCAAAAATCAGTCAAAGGTTTATGGTTCCAAAGTTTAAGTTTGTACGACTCTTCATCAAGCTCACCAAAGAAATTGGGGCTGTGCTTTGCCGTAATATCAAGCGCAATTTTTGCCAGATACAAATTTGGGCCTAAACCACAAGTAGCAGGGATACCAGTGGTTTTTGCTACGTCTGCACGAATCTTCTCGCCTAGCTCTCTTGCTGTGCATCCGTAAAGCGATAAGTACGGTGTTACATCAATAAATGCCTCGTCAATGGAGTAAACGTGGATGTCTTCTGGGGCAATGTATTTGAGGTACACCGAATAAACGTCTGCAGAGCGCTCCACATACAAAGCCATGCGAGGAGGCGCCACCTCGTAAGTAAGGTTTTTGGGAATCTCAAAAACGCGACAACGTCCAGGAACACCCAACGCACGAAGCGCCGGTGAAACCGCCAAACAAATTGTCTTTTCTGTCCTGGTAAGATCAGCCACAACAAGCTTGGCCTTCATGGGATCAAGGCCCCGCTCAACACACTCAACCGATGCGTAGAAACTCTTTAAATCAATGACCAGGTACTGTTTTTGAGAAGGTGTCATGACTTAGATAAGTACAATACCTTGAGAAACTTTTTCTGCCACGTCATTACCTACAAGATAACGGACAATCTCTAGGCCAAACTTAAGAGCGGTTCCTGCACCTTGGCTGGTAATGAAAGAGCCATCAACACAAACCGCATCTTGCGAAAGATTGGCGCCATTCTCTGAGAGAAAATGCTGGAAACCTGGGTTGGAAGTGGCCTTCTTACCCGCAAGCAATCCGCGCTTAGCATAAATTGAAGGAGCTGCACAAATTGCGGCAAGTGCACGACCATCTGCTGCAAACGCATCAACTGCCTGCATAAGTGGCTCACAAGCCTCAAGATTAGTGGTTCCGGGAAGACCACCAGGAAGCACCAACATGCTGTAATCATCAAACGAGACCTGACTAAGCAGCTTGTCTGTTAAAAAAGTAACCTGGTGAGAAGAAGTCACGCTCAAAGAATCAGAGATAGACACTTTGTCACAGGGAATACCTGCACGATACAGGACGTCAACAACGCTCAGTCCCTCAATCTCTTCACAACCATCAGCAAAAAAGACAGCAACGCGCTTGTCAGTACATGGTGTAAACATCTGACTCCCTTCTCGACTAAAACTAGTACAAGTGTACGCCTTTTTACACAAAAAAGGACACTCAAGTTTGTGCTTGAGTGTCCAAAATTTTACCCAGTTAAACTGTTACAGAAAGTACCCGTCAAGCCCCCTATAGCCTGGCGAGAAACCCTACTCCTCGTTAATGCCCTCGTTAATAGCCTGAGCAATAGCTTCCTGATCATTAGAGCCACGAAGGAAGGACTTAAACTCATCTCTCATCAGAAGAACAGCGGTCTTAGAAAGAAGCTTGATGTGAGTGGTGCCAGCCTCTCCATCTGGGACAAGCAGTGCAATAGCAACATCAACGGGCTTCTCGTCAAAAGAAGGCCACTCAAGAGGGGTGCTGTTCTTGAAGACAAAGACAGCTGCGTCCTTGATAGCCGCGTCTTTTGCGTGAGGAACTGCAAAGCCGTCAGTCATGCCGGTCTCACCCATCTCCTCGCGAGCTAGGAAAGCGTTGTAAACAGCGTCTGCATTATCAGTTACGCCAGCCTCCTGAGCCTTATTGGCAATAAAACGCAGGACATCATTACGGCTCGCTGCGTTCTGGTTTACAAAAACATTGTCTGCCTTAACAAAACCGCTCATGAATCTTCCTTCCGTATGTTTGAGCTTTGTGGCTCAGTAACTTCGTATGTAGTAATAATACCCGCAATGAAACAAAATTTGCCTTGAAAAACTTTACTTTAGAGCCATCCTCAGAATCTGCTGAACATCTGCTGTTTTAAGTTGCATAAAGTTGCCTGCATGGTCTCCACCGCGAGCGTCAATAGTGCCCTCAGCCATCTGAAGAATATCCTCTTCAGAAGGGGCAACTCCGAGCTCTGCAAGGGAGGTTGGCATACCAATTGCATGACACCACTGATTCCACGCCTCAATTCCTGCAAGGCCTGTAACGACAGGATTATGGAAGTTGTTTTGAACTCCAAAAACATTGACGGCAAACTGCGCAAAGCGCTCTGGATCTTGACTTATAACGTAGCGGGCCCAACTTGCCCAAATAGCCGTGAGTCCAGCACCATGAGCTACGTCATACTTTGCACTGAGCTCATGCTCAATTGCATGAGAGGCAAAATCGCTTACGCGACCAGTTCCGGTAAGTCCGCAGTGAGAAAGCGACGATGCCCAGAGCAAATCTGAACGTGCAGCGTAGTTCTCTGGTTCTTTGACAGCAATCAAGACAGCTTCTTTTACGGTGCGTAAAAGTCCCTCAGCTAGCTCGTCGGTAAGTGCCACGTCCTTCTCGAGCGTAAAGTAGCGCTCCATGGTGTGCATCATGATATCTGCGCCCGTTGATGCTGTCTGATAAGCGCTCACAGAGTAAGTGAGCTCTGGATTCATGATGGCAAAGCAAGGACGACCGCACTGATGGTGATAAGAACGTTTAAGCACGTGACCATCAGCCAGCGTAATGTTCATGACAGAAGAATCTGAGGTCTCAGAGCCAGTTCCTGCGATAGTGGAGATGACACCAATAGGAGCTGCCTTTGAAACACTGACCTTATGCAAATAGAGGTCTTCAAGAGAAACATCATTGGCTAAGCCGTATGCAATAGCTTTAGCAGAATCCATGACAGATCCGCCGCCGATAGCCAAAATGAAGTCAACACCCTCGCGTTTACCCAGCTCTACAGCTTCTTCTGCAAGCTCTAAACGAGGGTTAGGAACAACTCCACCACAGTCAACATACGTAATTCCAGCATCACTTAAAAGCTGGTGAATCTGGTCAAGCAAGCCGCTTTTTACCACATGATTGCCACCAAAATGCACCAGCACCTTGCTGCCTCCGTGAACAGAGACAAGCTCTGCCGCACGAAGCTGAGTATCTTTTCCAAAAACCACCTGAGTAGGTACAACGTACTCAAAATTAACCATAACTAAAGACCTTTCTTACCTACTCGAGCAACATCTTAAGCGCGAGGCTCTTCTCCCCACCAGAACGTTGCAACAGTTCCAGGACCAGTATGAACGCCAATTGTTGCACCAATAGTAAAGATGTTGATATCGTCTATCTGAGGAAGTTTTTCTTTAATAAGCTCTTTAACAGCCTGAGCATCAGAAGCGCACTCGGAGTTAGAGATAAACACCTTACGCGCGTAAGCATTTCCCTGCTCAGCGGTTTGAGTCATAATCTCAACAACGCGAGCAATTGCTTTCTTCTTACCACGAGCCTTCTCTTTAACGGCCAAAGAACCGTCAGCCTCAATATCCATAACAGGACAAATGTTAAGCATGCCGCCAAGCAGGCCAGCTGTCTTAGAAATGCGACCACCACGAACAAAGAAGGTCAAATCTGTTGAGAAGAACCATCCATACACACGATGACGTGCTTCTTTAGCCCATGCAACTGCCTCGTCAAAAGACAAGCCTTCATCGCGCTTATCGGCAAGACCATCTACCAAGAGACCATAGCCAGAAGATGCCTGCAGAGAGTCAATAACCTCAATCTTTCTGCCTGGGAACTCCTGCTCAATTTCTACTTTTGCCTGGCAAGCAGACTCGTATGTTCCAGAAACGCCTGAGCTCAGCGAAACATGAAGAACGTCTTTACCTTCCTCCAGGAAAGGACGCCAGAAGGCCATGTACTCACCAATTGATACCTGCGAGGTACGGCACTCAGCACCTGCAAGCATCTTTTTATAGAGATCAGCTGGTGCATTAGTGCGACCAAAGTCATCCTTGCACTGAACACCATCAAGTTCGTAGTTGAAATATACGTATTTCACATCACGTGACTGAAGGTACTTCTCACTTACATCGGCCGTAGAACAACAGGTCAGAACGTAGTTGGACATACAAGTCTCCTTGAAATATCTTCTTGCATAAAACAATCGCACACACTTATTTTTCTTGCAGATGTGAGTATACTTCTAATCTCATTTTTATGCTGCTTGTGGGGCCCTTCAAGTGCAAAATCACGTATACTTGCACGCGTTTGATTTTCTCAGAACACTACCTATACCTTAACTTTTATCTTCGACGGGAATGGATAGCGCGTGGCATTATCAGATCTTTCTACTAGAAACTCTTCCAGACTCACACTAGATACTTCTTCTGCGCTTGTATGGAAGTTTGCCCTTCTTGTCTGCGCACTTATCTGGGGCGGGTCATTTGTCGTTATCAAAGATGCAATTAGTTACATCTCGGCAGCTTGGCTTATGGCCTTACGTTTTGTCTTTGCTGTAGGTATTGTTGCTATCATCTTTAGAAAAAACCTTAAAGAACACTTGGATGCCACACATATCAAATACGGCGTGCTTTTAGGCATCTTAAACGGTCTTGGATATCTGTTCCAAAATGGAGCTCTTGCTTATACCACTGCAGGTAAAGCTGCTTTTATTGCATCAATTTATTGCGCGATGATTCCGTTTGTAAACTGGCTTATCGCAAAGAAAAAACCTCATGGAACCAGTATTTTTGCAGCTTTTTTATGCGTAGCTGGCATTGGTCTTATCTCACTGGGCACTGATTTTTCGTTCTCGTTTGGCTTGGGCGAGCAGATGACCTTGCTCTCTGCAGTCATTTTTGCCTTTGACTTTGTCCTTATTGCCGAGCTTGCTCACAAATACGACATCATCACGCTTACGGTGGTGCAGCTTGGTGTGAGCGCCCTTCCCTGCCTTGCCTACGCGCTTTGCTTTGAAACGGTTCCCAATTTTGCGGCACTGCCCACAAATGCCTGGGTTGCTCTCGCCTACATCACTCTTATTGCAACCGCGCTAACTGGTGTTTTACAGAACCGCGCACAGAAGTCAGTTGCTCCTGTTCAGGCCTCGCTAATTATTTCTCTGGACAGTATTTTTGCAGCAGTTTTTGGCGTTATCTTCCTTGCTGAAGTTATTACCCCTACGATTTTCCTGGGCTTTATTGTTATCTTTGTTGCAATCTTTATCAGTGAGCTTGGCGAGAAACCCGCAGAGCCCCAAACTTCTTCAGAAAACTAAAGCTCTCTATACAACACGACCCTAAACAAAAAACCCGCATACGCGGGCTTTTTTATTGCGATTTGGAGCTCTTACATCTCACGAGAGCTCAGCATAGGTCCATCGGACCAAAGTGTAATCTCTCCTGAAGCAAGCGTTTTAGGAACATCTATAAGACGCTGGTTGGAAGAGCCTCTAAAACGCAAGGTAATATCGTGGAGACTCTGAACCCATGGACCATCTACCAGAACATCAATACAAGACAGAATGCGGTCAGTGTACTCTGTGTGCCACTTTCCCTCGGTCAGCTGATCCCAGGTGTGACCCGAATACATCCAAATGCTCTTTTGTGGGTAGGTAGCTCTGACCTTCTCGACAAACTCAACAAGACCTTCTTGGTTTTCTGGCTCAAAAGGCTCTCCACCAAGGATGGAAAGACCATTGATATAGACAGGTGCAAGAGAGTCAATAATCTCTTGCTCAACTTCTGGAGTAAACTCTCCGCCGCTCTTGAAGTCCCACGCCTCGTAATTAAAGCAGCCTTCACAGTGCAGACGGCAACCTGAAACAAACAGAGTTGTTCTTACGCCAACACCATTTGCAATATCTGAAAACTTAATATTTGAATAGTTCATACATAACCTTTGATGGGTAACTTCCACATATTGTGGATGTTACCTGATAGAGATAATAAAAACGAGCAGAAGGGCCAAGGCGCTCTTCTGCTCGTTTGTCTAGTACGTAAAACTTAGAGGTGAAGGACGCGGTCCTTGATCTCCTGGGTACGGCCCTGGTTCCAGAACTGGGTACCAATGTAGCCGCAGGTACGACGAGCAACGTTCATCTTAGTCTGGTCACGGTTGCCGCAGTGTGGGCACTCCCAAACCAGCTTGCCGTCCTCCTCAACAATCTGAATCTCACCGTCATAACCGCACTCTTGGCAGAAGTCAGACTTGGTGTTGAGCTCTGCATACATGATGTGGTCATAGATGAACTGCATGACGCTGAGGACAGCCTCGATGTTGTCCTGCATGTTAGGAACCTCAACGTAAGAGATTGCTCCACCTGGGGAAAGACGCTGGAACTCAGACTCAAACTGAAGCTTCTGGAATGCGTCAATCTCTTCTGCAACGTGGACGTGGTAGCTGTTGGTGATGTAACCCTTATCGGTGATGCCAGGGATAACACCAAAGCGACGCTGAAGTGCCTTAGCAAACTTGTAGGTAGTGGACTCAAGAGGAGTTCCGTAGAGGGAGTAGTCGATATCCTCTGCTTCTTTCCACTCGGTGCACTTATCGTTCATGTGCTGCATAACCTGGAGTGCAAAAGGAGTTGCTTCCTTGTCAGTGTGGCTGTGACCAGTCATAGCCTTAACGCACTCGTACAGGCCTGCATAACCAAGGGAGATAGTGGAATATCCGCCGTAAAGCAAAGGATCGATAACCTCACCCTTGTCCAGGCGAGCAAGTGCGCCGTACTGCCAAAGGATAGGAGCAGCATCGGACAGGGTGCCCTTCAGGCGATCGTGACGAGCACGAAGTGCGCGGTGGCAAAGCTCAAGACGCTCATCAAAGATCTTCCAGAACTTGTCCATATCGCGACCAGCAGAAAGAGCAACGTCAGGAAGGTTGATAGTTACAACACCCTGGTTGAAGCGGCCGTAATACTTAGGCTTGTTTGGCTCATAGTTCTTTGCGCGAGCAACGTTGTTGAAGCCATTACCAGAACGGTCTGGAGTCAGGAAGGAACGGCAGCCCATGCAAGTGAAGGTATCGCCCTCGCCTTCCTTCTCGCCCTTAGAAAGCTTGTACTCCTTCATCTTCTTCTCAGAGATGTAGTCAGGAACAAGACGGCGAGCGGTGCACTTTGCAGCCATCTGAGTGAGGTAGTAGTACTTGGAATCCTCGTAAACGTTGTCCTCTTCAAGAACGTAGATGAGCTTAGGGAATGCAGGAGTAATCCAGACACCCTCCTCGTTCTTTACGCCCTGGTAACGCTGACGGAGCATCTCCTCAATGATGAGTGCAAGGTCCTGCTTCTCCTGCTCATTCTTTGCCTCATTAAGGTACATAAAGACGGTAATGAAAGGAGCCTGGCCGTTGGTGGTCATCAAAGTGACAACCTGGTACTGAATGGTCTGAACGCCACGAGAAACCTCATCACGAAGGCGCTTCTCAACCATCTCGTTGAGCTGCTCAGCAGAGAGCTCAACACCGACGGAGTTCATCTCCTCCATAACGGTCTTGCGGATCTTCTTACGAGAAACATCAACAAAAGGAGCAAGGTGAGCCAGGGAGATGGACTGACCACCGTACTGGCAGGATGCTACCTGAGCAATAATCTGAGTTGCAATGTTACATGCAGTGGAGAAGCTGTGTGGACGCTCAATCAGAGTACCGGAGATAACAGTGCCGTTCTGCAGCATGTCATCAAGGTTGAT
>CALGXY010000122.1:0-17332 GCA_937935155.1 uncultured Atopobium sp.
AACTAAGCAGCAGATTGCTTCCGTTGGTACCATTTCCGCAGGTGATCCAGTCATCGGTGGCAAGATTTCCGACGCTATGGACGTTGTCGGCAAGGACGGCGTCATCACCGTTGAGGAGTCCCAGACCTTCGGCATCGACATCGACACCGTTGAGGGTATGCAGTTTGACAAGGGTTACGTTTCCCCTTACTTCGCAACCAACAACGAGACTCTCACCGCTGAGCTGGATAATCCTTACATCCTTATGACCGATCACAAGATCTCTACCATCCAGGACATCCTGCCAATTCTTGAGGCAGTCCAGAAGCAGGGCGCACCTCTGCTCATCATGGCTGAGGACGTCGACGGCGAGGCTCTGACCACCCTCATCCTCAACAAGCTCCGCGGCGTTCTGAACGTCTGCGCAATCAAGGCTCCTGCATACGGCGACCGTCGTAAGCGCATGCTCGAGGACATCGCTGTTCTCACCGGTGGCCAGGCAGTCATCAAGGAGCTCGGCGTCAACCTCAACGAGATCAGCGCAGAGATGCTCGGCCGCGCTAAGTCCGTCAAGGTTACCAAGGAGACCACAACCATCGTTGGTGGCGCTGGCTCCAAGGAGGCAATCGACGACCGCATCACCCAGATTAGGGCTGAGATTGAGAACACCACTTCTGACTTCGACATCGAGAAGCTCCAGGAGCGTCTTGCTAAGCTCTCTGGTGGCGTCGCAGTCATCAAGGTTGGTGCAGCTACCGAGGTTGAGCTCAAAGAGATTAAGCACCGCATCGAGGACGCACTTCAGGCAACTCGTGCAGCTGTCGAGGAGGGCATTGTCGCAGGTGGCGGCGTTTCCTTCCTGGCTGCAGCTTCCGTGCTTGACAGCGTTCAGACCTCTGACGCAGACGAGAAGATCGGCGTTGAGATCATCCGCAAGGCACTTGAGGCTCCAGTCCGCACCATCGCTAACAACGCTGGCTTCGAGGGCAGCGTAGTTGTCGAGAAGATCAAGGCACTCCCAACCGGCCAGGGTCTTGACTCCGCTTCCGGCCAGTATGGCGACATGATTGAGATGGGCGTTCTTGACCCAGTTAAGGTCACTCGCACCACGCTCCAGAATGCAGCTTCCGTTGCATCCCTCATCCTCATTACCGAGGCAACTGTTTCCGAGATGCCAAAGGACACCACCATCGAGGAGTCCATTTCTCGCGCAGCTGCTCAGGGCGGCCAGGGCGGCATGTACTAATTCGCGCCTTCGCGTCACTTCAATCGGGTCCAGCCTCTCGCTGGGCCCGATTTTTTTGCAGCTGCGCCCACTTGGCGAGAAACCCATCTTGTCGCGGACGAGAATCTCATCTTGTCGTGGGCAAGAAAGCCGTCTTGTCACAGCTGCAATGTTTATCCGCTCATCGTCCATTAATCGAAATCGTATGAATGTGATGCCATTTGAGCAGAATTATTGGTCGTCACAGGTTAAAATGTTTATTTGCGCCTGTAGTCGGTCTACCCGACCAACACGCAAATTTGAACTATTCGCCACGCGCTAAAGGAGAGGAGGCACCATGGCTCAGAATCAGAATCATAACGAGGAGCGAGATTTTCTCGACGACCTCATTGATATCCAGGACTCCCTCCAGGTGCTTTCCAACCCGCTTGACGCGCTGATGGGAAGCCTGTCTATTGACCCAAATACGGACAAGCCGTTCGAGCCAATGGACTACAAGGAAATCCCCTGGTCAAACGCTAATCGCTGCCTGAGGTGCGCCTCCGGAAAAGCCGAGGCATGTTCTCGCTGTCTTGACGTTTGCCCAGCTAATTGCATTGATATCCACAACCAGTCCGTGCGCATCGACGACGAGGCTTGCCTGCAGTGCGGCCTCTGTGTTGCTGCGTGCCCAACCGAGACGTTCAATACGCGCCGCCACACGTCCCGCATGCTGTATGACCAGGTAGCTCGCGCGGCTTCCGCGTATGAGCAGTGCTACATTACCTGCACGCGTGCTCTGGCGAGAAAACCTGAGGGCAACGAGATTTGCCTGCCTTGCGTGGGTATGCTCTCAGCCGACATTTGGTTCTCAATCCTTACGGACTTTGACAACGTAAGCGTTTACCTGCCGTTGGGCGTTTGCGACCGTTGTCGCACCACCACTGGCGAGGAGGCATATACCCAGGCAATCGCTACCGCTGAGGAGTGGACGGGTGCTACGGTTGGCCTTGAGGTCGACGGCAACAACCTTAACCACAATTTCACCCGCGCATATATCCGCTCGCAGTTTATCTCTAACGCAATGAATGGTGCAGAACGCCTGGTATCTGCGTCGACACCTGTTCTTGCGGGTGCAAAAGCAATCGCTGACCGCATCAACTCGCACGCTCGCTCTCTGGATAAGCTGCAGACGCAGCTTGATGACGTGATGGGCCTACGCACCACCGACATGAGGCAGTCCATGCTCACGCAGGATCGCCGTCTGGTCATGGGCGCCCTCCAGCACGATCCAGACCTGGCTCCTTACGTGAAGCTCGAGGCTCCTATTTGGGATTCCAGTAAGTGCACGGTTTGCGGCGACTGCAAAAACACCTGCACAACGCATGCAATCGATATCGACGAGCGCGGTAAGCTGACCATCAAGATGCCGTTCTGTGTCAACTGTGGCGCCTGCGAAATTGTCTGCCCAGAACCAGGCGCGCTTACGATGGTGCCGATGGATACCTCTGAGCTGGTTGTTCGTGATCGCAAGGCCGAGGAGGCCGAGCGTCTTGAGGCTTTGGCTCGTCGCAAGGCTCGCTTCATTTTTGACACCGGCAAGGAGCAGCTCAAACACCTGGCGGATTCGATTACCGAGGACTCGGATGAGGAAGCCGCCGCGGATGCCCCTGCGGGTTCTGCCGCGGACGCCGCTGCACAGGAGTCTCCAAAAGAGGATAATTAACCGTAACCGTCCACCGACAACAAGAGGACTCACATGTCGCTTTCAATTGGTATCGTTGGCCTGCCAAACGTTGGTAAATCCACGCTGTTCACCGCGCTGACCCGCAAGGGTGGCCTGGCCGCAAATTATCCGTTTGCTACCATCGACCCTAACGTGGGCATCGTTGACGTACCCGACGCAAGGCTCCAGAAGCTGGCCGAGATTGTCAATCCTGGTCGCATCATGCCTGCAACCGTTGAGTTTGTGGACATCGCGGGCCTGGTCAAGGGCGCAAACGAGGGTGAGGGCCTGGGCAATCAGTTCCTGGCAAACATCCGCAACACCGACGCTATCTGCGAGGTTGTTCGTTACTTCAAAGATCCCGACGTCATTCACGTTGAGGGCCGCGTCAATCCTGACGAGGACGTGGACATCATCCAGACGGAGCTTATCCTCGCTGACCTGGGCACCATTGAGCGCGCCCTGCCTAAGCTGGAGAAAGAGGCCAAGCGCGATAAGGACCTCCAGCCCAAGCTCAACGTGGCAAAGCGCCTTCAGGAGTGGCTGAACGAGGGCAATCGCGCCGCTGACATGGAGATGACCGACGAGGAGCGCCTGGCTGCTCGTGACCTCTTCCTGCTTACCATGAAGCCAATCCTGTACGTCGCAAACGTCGACGAGGACATGCTTACCGAGCCAGCTCCTGTCATCAACGGCGTTGAGTCCATTCCTGTTTGCGCAGGTGTTGAGGCTGAGCTTGCTGATCTTGACCCAGAGGAGGCTGCAGAGTACCTGGAGTCCCTGGGACTTGAGCATTCCGGCCTGGAGACGCTTGCTCAGGCAGCATACAAGCTGCTTGGTCTGCAGAGCTACTTCACCGCTGGCCCTATGGAGGTCAGGGCGTGGACCGTCCGCATTGGCGCTAAGGCTCCCGAGGCCGCCGGCGTCATTCACTCCGATTTTGAGCGCGGCTTCATCAAGGCTGAGGTTGCCAGCTACAACGATTACGTTGAGCTGGGCGGCGAGGCCGGCTGCAAGACTGCGGGCAAGCTACGCATTGAGGGCAAGGAATACGTGGTCGAGGACGGCGACGTCATGCACTTCCGCTTTAACGTCTAAGCCACAAAACTGCTGATAGTAAACGTAAAACGGGCGAGAAGACCGATCTTCTCGCCCGTTTTTGTGTGGGGTGGGGTAGCGCGCTGTGTGGCGCACGCTGTAGCGGGTCGCAGGCTGCGTATCGCCGCGTGTCGTGCTGTGTGCCGCAAGCCGTTAGCGCTTAGGAGCCTGATCGGTGCCCAGGACTACGGTGATGTCTGTGTCGGTGGGGTAGGAACCGTCGTTTGCCTTGATGTTAGCAGTAGGGATATCCAGTGCTTTTGCAACGCCAACGGCCTTTGCTAGACCGGTACGCGTGCCATCGTAGATGATAATCGAGTCGGTTGGATGCTCCAGAGAGCTGTCGGCGTAAGCGGTGTAACCCTTAGTCTTCAGGATGCCAGCCTTTTGAGCTGCAAGCCCTTGAACGTCGGTGCCATTGAGCACGGCAACTTCTCCGGTGTAATCAGGCTTGATGCTGTCGATAGCTGAAGGGTCTCCTCCAACGGTACCCACAACGCCTGTGGTTTCGTCAGCACTTGCATCCTCCAGAGGAGGCAGCGCCTGGTTTACGCGGTCCATCATGGTCTTCCACGCGCTCTTATCGACAATCTCATACCACACGTCATCAATGAGCTCGGACGTCGTCGGCGTACGTGCGGAATACATATCCTTGGATGTATCCATGCCCCTAAACGACATGGCCAGGCCCACAATATCAGTAACGTTGAAGTCAGTAGTCACGCTTTCGGCCATGGTAGACACGGCACCCGACATAGAAACGGGGTCCAGCTGCAGGACTTTTTTGGCAATGGCCGTCAAAATCATGCGCTGGTTAGCCGCGCGGTAGAAGTCGCCTGCGCCGTAGTTGTCGTATGCGTGGCGACTGCGAGAAAGGCCAAGCGCTTGCTGGCCGTTGAGCTGCTGCTCGCCGGCAGGAAGATCGATGCCCGAGTATTGCATGTCAGAAACAGCAACGGGCAGGTTGACCGTAATGCCGCCAATAGAGTCCACAATCTTGGTGAACGACTCAAAGTCTACCTCGGCATAGTGCGAGATGTTGACGTTTGCCAGCTTGGAAACGGCCTCGACCATTCCGGATGCGCCGCCATAGCTGTATGCGGAGTTAATCTTTTGCTTTCCGTGTTCTCCCAGGTCAACCATAGTATCTCGGGGGATGGAAATCAGGGTAATCTTCTTGTTCTTAGGATCTACGCGAGCCAGAATGATAGTGTCGGCGCGGAAGTTTGCGTCGGAATCACCCCAGTTCTCTGCACGCCCCTCGTCCTTATCCACGCCCAGAAGCAGCATGTAGAACGGATCAGACGGAGCAACCTGTACCAGCGTGGCCTGCAGGTTTGCGTCCAAGCCCTGGCGAAGTTTTGAGTTGGTATCCAGCATCCACCACGCAAACGCTACGCCTGCTACCAGCAGCAACGTGCCCAGAATGCCGGCAAAGATCTTAAGACCACGACCGCGAGAAGAACCTTGGCGCTTCTTGGAATATGCCCCAACGCCCTCTGCGCGCGAAGGCGCATGGCTCACGGCACCTGCTCTATGCGCAGCAAAGTGGGTGTGTTTTTGCTGCTGAACTGGAGCTTCTTCAGGCCACTCGTCGCCGACGTTGGTCTGTCCAATCAAAGGCTCGCGCGTAAACCTGGAGCCGTGGGATTCGTGATTGTTGCGCGCAGAGCTAGCACCAGCACTTCTCACACTTCCGAGCGTACGAGGCTGATAGCCACCCTGATCATATGCGTCATAGCTATCCTGTGCGAAGTCCTCTGTATCGTACTCAGGGGTATCTTCGTACCTATCACGGCTGTTGTGACCGTGATTCTGAGATGAATGTGACCTTCTGGCCATTGGGGCTCCTTTGTGTTTAATCTGCGTTTTGCCCAATGCGTTTTGTCAAACATCTACTATACGCAATTTTGCGTCTTTGTGCTGCATGGAAACAAACCTGCCACAAAAAATCCCCGCTTCAACGTGTGAAGCGGGGACGTGTGCGAGAAGTTCGTGGAGCTTGGCGCGAGAAGTACGAGCAACTTTTGCTCATGGCGTTACTTGCTGCGCAACGCTGTCTTACTTACGACGATCCTTCAGAGCATAGCCAAGCGTGGTAATAACGCTGCCCACGGTAGCTACTGCAACAAGAGCAATCTCGGAGAAGTCGCCAGTCTCAGGAAGCTTTGGCTGCTTCTTCTTTGGCTTCTTTGGAGTCTCTGATGGAGGAGTTGCAGGTGGGGTGTTTGGTGGTGTATTTGGTGGGGTAGTAGGAGGAGTGTTTGGTGGAATCTCGGTGTTGGTGACCGTGAAGCCATCAGTCTGGTTGCCCGAGACTGCACTGGTATATCCAGCAGGAACGTTCTCTTCTACTACGGTGTAAGCAATAACGTGACCGTCTGTTGCATCGTTGCGGAGAAGACCGCTAAATGTTGCAGCCCAGTTATTGGTCTGGTCAAGAGTGACTGTCTCGGTGCTAGCAACGCCGTCTTTGTAGAGCCTGACGGTAACAGGACCGCCGACAGTTCCCACCCAGGTCTTGTTAACCTGTACGTCAACTGTTGGGGTCTTCTCGTCTTCAACGGTCTTAATAACGCCGGTGGTTGCAGAAACGGTGAGATTATACGTATCGGTATTGAGCTGGTAGCCAGCAGGAGCGGTAATCTCCTGAACGTTGTAGGTGCCAGCAGGGAGCTTCTCGGTAGTAGCAGTACCGTCCTCACCTGTGGTAATGGTCCAGGTCTTGGTTGGATCAGTAGTGCTGGTCACTTTAAAGACTGCACCCGCAAGCTTGGTGTTGTGGTCGTTCTTATCCACCTTGACGATGCGGATACGAGCGATGAGGGTAGAAGTACCTTCTCCGCCGGAAGTTGCGTTGCGATATACCCAATCGGAGCTGTACTCAGGGTTATCGGAGTACATCTTGATGAGGTTACGCAGAGCAACACCTGGAACGTACGTGGTGCGATACGTGAACCTAAAGCTCTGACCGTTGCTAAGGTCTATGCCAGAAAGGTCAAGATCAAACGACTGTCCATCAGGAGAAATGGTGAGCATACCTGGGGTAATAGGGATGCGCGTAGCGGTTCCTGGGATGGTTGAGCCGTACTCGTCAAAGCGAGCGCTCCAGAGCTCAAAGGTGTTTGGAACATACCTAATCTCTGCAGGAAGATCTCCGCCGCCCTGGTCAAGGAGTTGGTCGTGTAGACGGACGTTGCGGAAGTTACCACCAGAGTAGTTGATGCGGCCGGTCCACTGGATTTCGTTAGCGTTACCATCGATAATCTTGCCCCACTTGGAGAGGAACTCAGTACCAATGGTACCAGGAGCGGTGACGTCAAACGTTACAGGAACAGGACTGCCAGAGACAGTAAAGATAAAAGATTTACCGGTACCTGTCTGAACACGCTGTGAATCAATGGTAAAGCCAAGTCGAGCGGTACCGCGCAGGTCAGTGTGGTTGTTAACGTAGTTGGTAAAGACAACACGCATGTTTCCACCAAAACCATCGGTACCAGGGGTGACGTGAGCTACTGCCATGACCTCGCCGGTTGCTGCATCGGTGATGTTAAAGGTAGATGCAGGATGAGCTGCGGTAAACCTCATCTCGTTAGGGAGGGTGACGTCAAAGTAATCGCCCGGCTCTACGTTAGCGTTTGCAGAGGCGTCCCACGTCATAGCAATGGCATACACATTTGCCTTGTTAACAACGGTAGTTGGATTGCCAAAACGATCTTCAACTCTAAAGTCTGTAATGGTTGCGACAACCGCTTTAGGGGTGCCTGTAGCAGCTTCAGTGCTTGCAGTCTCAGCAAAAGCTGACTTTGCTGCAAGCGGAAGCGCCAGGACCAGCATGAAGGCAAAACTTAACAGCTTAAACAGTCGTTTGTTCATCAGGACTCCTTTGCAATAGATGCGTCTATTTTCACCTATTACAAAGAGAATTTATTTGAGATTCTGTATATATTTATATAGCTTTTTTAAAGTTCAAATATTTATGCAGGTACAAGGAATTTATCGGTTCTTTTTCTGATACCTTTTAAATAAAGTACAGCTAAATTCACAGGTTCTTCACAATTGTTCACAACGAACATTCCACACTATGTGCAGCTTAACGTAATAAAAATGGATAAATATTACTCCTAATAAATCTAAATGCTGGACATTAGTCTCTTTTTATACGTGATTCCGAATAGGTCATTTTTCTGTATGCAATTAAGGAGACGAGAAGTTCTGTGGAGCCTTGCAAAATAGACGGGTTTCTCGCCAAAAAAGAACGCCTTGCCACGAGGACAAGACGTTCTTGTAACGTTGCGCGTAGCTGCACGTCTGTGCTGCTACGACTTTGCGCCAGACTTACTTGCGACGCTTAAGTGCAACTGCGCTGCCCAGTGCTGCCAAAGATCCAAAGAGGACGCCTGCAACAGAAGATGTATCTCCGGTGTAGGGGAGGTTGGACTTCTTGCGAGTCTTAGCAGGTTTCTCTGGAGTTGGAGGAACCTGGGTGTTAGTGACTACAAAGCCCTGAGTTGCGTCGCCAGTAATCTGGCTGGTGTAGCCGGCTACCTCGTCCTCAGAGATGGTGTAGGTAATCTCGGAGCCGTCAGCAGCATAAGCCTCAAGACCTGTGAAGGAATCCTGCCAGTTGTTGTCAGAGCTCAAGGTAAGGGTCTTACCGGTGTCAACACCATTTGCAAGCAGATGGACAGTTACTGCTCCGCCTTCTGCGCCATTCCATACCTTCTGTACAGGAATGTCTGCATGAGCGTTCTTCTTGTTCTCAATAATCTTGATAGTGCCGGACTGATTGTCAACGTTTACGGTGTAGACCGTAGCGTCACGCACATAGCCATCTGGAGCAGTAAGCTCTTCGATGGTGTAGGAGCCGGTAGTGAGCCTCTCGGAGGTTGCAGTTCCGTCGGCGCCTGTAGTAAGAGTCCAAGTATTAGCTGGGTTAGCAACGCTTGTTACCTTAAAAGTTGCGCCTGGAAGCTGGGTAGTTGCGTTGTCAGCGTCAACCTTGATGATGCGAATACGGCCAACCAGGTCTCCAATTGCAGAGCCGGAGTTGTTTGGAGAGTAGTAGGTAAAGCCAATTTCGCTTCTTGGAGCACCGCCAGCATTGGTAAGCACGCCATAGTTATGCAGAGCCATACCTGGGATAAAGGTGGTGCGGTACTGCAGGAGGTAACGCTGACCCTGGGAGAAGTCAACGCCGCTTAGGTTAAGGTGGTAGGAGTGGCCATCAGCTGCAATAGAAAGTGCACCATTAGGAATGGTGACCTCCTGAAGGTTGCTAAAGTTACCCGTTCCATCAAAGTCTGCACGATAGAGGTGGAAAGAGTTGGCAATGTAGGTTACCGATGCTGGCAGGTCGCCACCGTTTCTATCAGAGAGGGAGTCAGAGAACTCAACGCCAGTCATGTTAGAAGCGGAGTAGTTAAGACGAACGTACCAAAGTACCTCGGACTCAGTACCGGTAACAGGTCCGCCCCACTTGTTGAGCCACTCTTGGCCAATGGTGTTCTTTGGACGAACAATCATGTTGAGAGGAACAGCGGTGCCGTTAACGCCAAAATCAATGTGGGTGTTATCGCCAGCGTTGATGGCGTCGCGGTCGTAGAGCGCAGACAGAGAGAAAGTACCTCTAATCTGGGTATGGGTGTTTGCATAGTCTGTATAAACAACATGCAGAGTTCCACCGAAGATGCTGCCTGCTGCTGGAGTTGGATAAGCCCACGCTACGGTTGCACCGTTAGGATCTTTAACTTCAATTGGAGTTGTGTTTTGTGTGGCAGTGAACTGGACTTTATCGGGCAGAGTAATATCAAAATAGTCACCTTCTGCCACGGTAGATGCGGTAGATTCCCAGTTAATTGTAATATGGTACAGATTATCAGTGGTAATCTCATTTACTGGTGTATAGGTATCATCAGCCACAGACATGCTGGTAATTTGAACCGGTGAAACAGTTGCAGCCGAAGCGAATGTTGCCACAAAAGTAACAACAATCATAAAAGGAACAAGAAATGCACCTAGTCTGACCAGTACTTTTTTCATAAACCAAACTCCAATTCGTCTTTCAAACGTGAGAAAATTATTGCAGATAGGTACTTAAAAACTGTTACCAGTTTTGGCCGTCACAAAACAATTACATTTCAAAACACCGTACTTTTGACCTGCTCTTCTCGCCATATTCTGGGTTTGTAAATTGTTAAAAATTAGTAGCATTTCTCGTCAGATTATAGAACTTTGCCGTCTTTTGTTTGCGCAGAATAAGAAGACTTTTTGGCGCGCGCAATCTCTCGTGGTGTTATCGGCTGGTTGAAGGTATTATTAATAGCAATAAATTCGTGGTAGAGATATGTGTCCATACGTGCGCTTGCACGCGTCGGCGCAGAATCTAAGAGTGACCGGAAAACCGGAGAAGCGGAGTCATGCATGAGCGAGTCCAGGCCCAAGCAGTTTGTTGCAGTTCTAGACTTTGGTGCCCAGTACGGCCAGTTAATTGCACGTCGCGTGCGCGATCTTAACGTCTACTCCGAGATTGTTCCTTGTGATATTTCCGCAGATGAGCTTCGTGAGCTCAATCCATCTGCGCTCATTTTGTCCGGCGGCCCTGCTTCTGTTTATGCGGAGGATGCGCCAAAGATTGACCCAGAGATTCTGGAGCTTGGTCTTCCTGTCTTTGGTTTCTGCTATGGACAGCAGATTATGGCGGTTACCCTGGGCGGCACTGTTGGACATACCGAGAAGGGCGAGTATGGCCCAGCTCATCTGACCCGCGCGGGGGAGAGCCGCATCTTTGACGGCACCGCTGAGCAGCAGACCGTTTGGATGAGCCACCGTGACGCTGTGTCTGAGGTCCCAGAGGGCTTTACCGTTACCGCTTCTACTGATGTTTGCCCTATTGCAGCTATGGAAAACGCTGCTAAGAACCTGTATTCCACTCAGTTCCACCCAGAGGTCAATCATACCGAGTGCGGTTCCCAGATGCTTTCTAACTTCCTGTTCAATATCTGTGGTTTTGAGAAGACATGGACCATGGACAACATCATTGAGCAGAAGGTAGAGGAGATTCGCCAGAAGGTCGGAAACGGCCGCGTTATTTTGGCACTTTCCGGCGGCGTTGACTCTTCTGTTGTCGCGGCACTTGTCCACCGTGCTATTGGCGATCAGCTTACCTGCGTGTTTGTGAACCACGGCATGCTCCGTAAGGGCGAGCCAGAGATGGTTGAGCAGGTCTTCCGCAAGCAGTTCAACGTGCCTCTGATTCACGTTCACGCAGAGGAGCGCTACGCAGAGCTTCTGGCTGGCGTTACCGAGCCAGAGATGAAGCGTCGCCTGATTGGTACCGAGTTCTGGAAGGTCTTCTTTGACGAGGCTCAGAAGCTGGACGGCGTTCAGTTCCTGGCACAGGGCACCATCTACCCTGACATTATTGAGTCAGGTGCTCGCAAGACGGGCGGCAAAGCTGCAACCATCAAGAGCCACCACAACCTGATTCCATTCCCAGAAGGCGTTCACTTTGACCTGATTGAGCCTCTGGACCACTTCTTCAAGGACGAGGTCCGTGCGCTGGGTGTCTCTCTTGGCCTGCCCGAGAATCTTGTCTACAGGCAGCCATTCCCAGGTCCTGGCCTTGCTATCCGCATCATTGGCGATGTTACCCCAGAAAAGCTTGAGATTCTCCGCAACGCCGACGCTATTGTCCGCGAAGAGATTGATGCCTACAATGCTCAGCTCTTTGACGAGACAGGCAATCGTAACTCCGAGCACAGTGTTTGGCAGTACTTTGCCGTGCTACCCGACATTAAGTCCGTTGGTGTAATGGGTGATGAGCGCACGTATGCTCGTCCAGTTATCCTGCGCGCCGTTGAGTCCAGCGACGCTATGACCGCTGACTGGGCAAAGCTTCCTTACGAGCTGCTGACTCGCATTTCTTCTCGCATCGTCAGCGAGGTTGCTGGCGTTAACCGCGTAGCCTACGACATCACTCCAAAGCCACCTGCGACCATTGAGTGGGAATAATATTTTGAGATGCATTGCACTGCATAGCGTTTCAGTGCGTTGCAATGGTGCGACTTGAAAAAGCCGCTATTCAGTCTCGACAACCGCCTTCTACACTTTCGCTGCACACCTTGTAAGCCGGAGTGCTCGACTATTCCCGGCGGAAACGCCGAACAGAGGCCGGACCTCATTTGCTGCGACTTTACGAGCTCTGTTTTGACGTACGAGCTCGTCGGCAACATCGCCTGCCTGCGCACAGTCAGACCTGGCTCTGCCTCTCGACCACAATCGACCTCAACACGCGCATAGTGATTGACTGATCGCTAGCCGAGCGTATGACCGCTGACATCATGGTGAGAGCGCTTGCAAGCGCGAAGAGATGTACTTTCGCAAGAGCTTTGCGACCGGGGTCGACGTCAAGTATACCATGATTGATTTCACTGAAACCTACTACAACCGCCGTCGCTTTCATTCGACAATCGGCTATCAAGTGCATGCAGACACTATGGACACGTTCACCAAGTACATCGAGTCAGTTATGGGGCCGATGTTGCTGGCGTCATAAAATCTCGCTTTTCCGTGTTCGAAATATTGACGCAGGTCACTTTGCAACACCTGTGGACTTCAAGCCAATGACACTAGAGTCGTTTGCGGTTTATCTCGTTTGAGTACCGGGCTCTGCGACTCTGAGGGCACACAAGTCACTGTCGTGGCCGTCGAGCAGCGCTTCGGCGGCCTTCATGTTGTGGACGTCAGCTAACTTGAGATGGGACCCCATGCGCTCAGCTGCAATCTGTATTTTGACCTGCACAGTCTCGTCCGTCAACTTTTCGGTGTTCGCATCGGTCTTGGCGACTCTGCGATCTGTCCCTCAAGCTCCTTGATGCGGGCATCCTGCCTGATAAGAAGCGGTTTGAAGTCCTCGGCGCCATCGCCGCCAGCGGCTATTTCTGCCTATCACTGTGCTTGCACGTCTTCTTGTCTTTCCGGCTGTTCGACTTGCATCTCCTTGCTGCTACCGCCGTTCTCATTCGCGAGAAACGTTTTTCGCTCGTGAGGCAGGCATAGAAAACACCCGCCTCGGTTGACTTTTCAACCAATCAAAGCGGATGTCATAAAGTTATTCATACTATTCTTCAGTTGTTTCAACTTATGATATCAAGAAAATATTGAAACAATATATGTCATAATCACACTATATATGTTATATTATATGTGTTTCATAATGACTATAAGATATGGGCGTGATACATTGGATACCATCGACTACATGCCGCGACTACTAAGCGCAGGTTTGAGCAACGATCGAAAACTTCTCGAGTCCGTAGCCCTAACCGTTTCGAGAAAGCTCAAGAAGGATCGACCGGACATATCCGAAGAGATTGCCAAAGTTTTGGCTAGCTCAGGTACCAGATTGGCTTCCCGTTCAATCGGGAGTCAGGTATTGCCGGTCGATCGGGAGACACGATTTTCCCTTGTTGACATCGAGGAACCTACCGAGATTGAGTATCCGATACTCGCTGCAGAAGTAATGAACAGTCTCTTGGATTTTATTCGAGAGCGCGGGTTTATACAGCGCTTTTACGAGAATGGTATCGAACCTTCTAGCAGCATCTTGTTCACAGGCCGTCCTGGTGTCGGCAAGACCTATACTGCCCACTGGATTTCATACAAGCTCGATCTTCCTCTCATCTCGCTCAATCTAGCAACTTCAATATCAAGCTACTTAGGCAGGTCGGGCCAGAACATAAAGAGCGTTTTCGACTATGCAAAAGCCCAGCCCACTATTCTGTTCCTAGATGAGTTCGATGCCATAGCCAAGCGACGGGATGACGAAGGAGACCTGGGGGAGCTAAAACGACTCGTGAACGTATTGCTCAAGGAAATCGAATCGTGCCCAAAGAGCAGCGTAATATTAGCAGCCACAAATCATCCAGAATTGCTTGATCGAGCAGTGTGGAGACGCTTTGATAGACAGATTGAGCTCAATCTGCCTGGTCAAGAAGAGTGCATCCAGCTGATTGAGCGACATTTACCAGCTGACAAGTATCTCCTTTCGGTAGATGTTCGCGCGTATATGAGTAGACATTGCGTAGGTGTGAGCGCCGCCGACATCTGCAAGATATGCGAGCACATCAAGCGGCAGACAGTCATAAACCCGAGTGATGACATCGACATGCTGGCACTCAAAAAGCTATTTGCGCGAGTCCGACCCAAAGACAAAGCGGAAAGGATCCAGGCGTGCAAGACGCTTAAACGTAACTGCCCGAAGCTGACCACAAGGGACATTGCAGAAATCGTTGGAACATCAGCGGCTACTGTGTCCCGCGACCTCAAGGAGAGCGATTCACATGACCGATAGACTTCCACTCATCGCTCATGGAGAGGCTTATGTCGAGCCCATCGCGCGTCCAAACAGCGGAGGCCCAAAAGAGCGACCGCATACGTACGATGAAGCGCGAACGAGCATACTCAAAGACATAGATAGGATGTTCGCTACCATTGATGAGGAACCCACTCTCTATCTGGATGAGAAAGTAATATGCGTCCGTATGGAGCCCAAGTTCGAGGCGAAGTCCTACACTCCATCAGCAATGCTTCGCGTCACGGATGAGATGGAGATTATCGGAGGCAGGCGTTATAAACTGGCCTCCGAGGGGCAGGCAGGCTCCGCCCAAGGATTTGAGTCAGCTGAGGAAACAGAATCGGAAGAGACTGACACCTCTCCTAAGGATGCCAAGCTGTATTTTGTCAGGACCACAACGCAAGGCATCAGAGACTTTCAGAGCGTGCTGGAAAACGGAAGCAACAACAGCAATGCTGCATGGCGTAACGAAATAATGTCCGTGCATTCCTTCGACTTATTGGAGCCGAGCGAGAAAGTTCAGGGCTTCGACGACGCTTGGGAATTCGGCCCGGTGGAGGTCGTTCTGCATCCGCTTGCTAGCGATGCAGATAAGGCGATTGAAATGTTCTGCTCGGTTGCCGGAGTTAAGTTGGAAGACGTTGAGGTGAGGCCGTACGAAAACGGCGTTACGTTCATTGCGGTTCGTCTTGCCAGGGATGCCGCTGAGCGGGTCTCCTGCATCAATCCGCTACGCACTGTTCACCCACTTGGAAGAGTAAGCATTGAGCCCATGCGAAGGAGTTTTACGGCACCTGCACCGCAAATCCAGGTCGGAGCTGCGACGCCTTCAGTTAGAGTTGGGGTCTTCGACGGCGGTTGCAATCCCGCAATTCCACTGTTATCTGGGTTCGTTACGGCCCACAACTGCGTACCGTCGCCGTCAGAACAGGACTACGTTGATCATGGTGGCGCTGTTTGTGGTGTGGTCTTGCATGGAGAGTTGTCGGGGAAAGGAGCCAATGATGTTCTCCCGCTACCAGAGGTCAGTGTTGACTGCTTTCGCGTGCTCCCTACGACAGACCCCAACGACTTCGAACTGTACGAGGCCATAGACGTTATCGAACAAGTAGTCCCGAACAACCCCGACATTGGTCTATATAACATATCTTTCGGCCCTGTAGGACCGATTCTCGATGATGACATCAGCCGATTCACCTACTCACTCGATACTCTCACGAGTAGCATCGCTGAGAATCACGAGAATCCATTGTTCAGCATCGCCGTCGGGAATGATGGCCAAGAGCCAGAGCCTTTCAACCGCATCCAGTCTCCCGCCGACCTCGTCAATGGCCTCAGCGTAGGCGCATATTCGGTTGATTCTTCCGGTAATCGAGTTCGCGCTACATACAGCTGCGTCGGCCCGGGTCGTGAAGGCGCAAAGGTCAAGCCCGACCTACTGGAGTTCGGCGGCGACATCAGCAAACCATTCGTTGTTGCCGATATGCACGGCAACTTGCTGACGGCAACCGCGGGCACGAGCTTCGCATCGCCACTTGTGGTACACAAAATAGGCTCCATACTTGCACGGAGCGAAGACATCACGCCTCACATGGCGCGTATGTTGATGCTACATTACGCAGACCATGATGACTCTCAATCGCAGGAAGAATATGGGTTCGGCCTTAGCCCGTCAAGCGTAGATAGTTGCTTGAACTGCGACGAGAACTGCGTAACGACTCTCTACCAAGGCGTTCTTAAGCCGGCAGAACTCGTCTCTCTGCCCATATTCGCCCCGTCTATAAGCGGCACGTCTGGTTATGTGACGGTTCGCTGGACCATAGTCGCAGTGTGCGCGGTTGACCCGAACGACACCGACGAGTATACGGCGAGCTGCATCCAAGATACCTTCGTGCCACACGAGATGAAGTATCAGTTCCGCAAGGATGGCGTTGGCTCTAAGACCCTCGATCTGTCAATTCCAAAAGATGCCGCCGAAGCAGCCAAGCTCCTTAATCAGGGCTATAAGAAATCCTACCTGCCTATTAGTGTGCCAGCCAAACGATACTGGGAAGAGTCTGATCTGCGCGCCAACGACTTCAAGTGGGATACGGTCATCTCGAAACACAGACATATGCGCAGCACTTCGTTGCTGCAGCCTTCCCTCACGCTCCAATCGGTGTTTAGAACGAACAACGATTCCGACGCGATTACCAAATACTATGCTGCAGTCACCGTCGACGCTCCTGGCTATCCAGGCAGTCTGTATACGTCGACTCTGCAGCAGTACCAGAGCCTTGCCCCCATACGTCTGAGGCTTCAGAATAGGCTTACGAACCATGGAAGCATCTAGGATGGCGGCAAACAAGCCTTTTCAAAGGGCATGCACGTCTGACATAGCGTCGCAATCACCATCCTCGAGCAGTGCCCGGAGTGCGTCGCCAGCCAGTCGATGAACCGGTGTTGCTGGCGGTATAGAATCTCGCTTTTCGTGTCCGAAATATTGATACAGATCAATGATGGCAAGGCTGCTCGAGGTGTCCAGGTCGGGCTTCTACTCGTTGCTGACCAACGTCGCGTCCACGGACGATTGGAGCCACGTTCGCGACGCCGTGGAGCGCGTGTGGCTTGAGAGCGACCGACGCTTTGGGGCGCGCATGGTGCACGCGTTTCTGCCGCCCGAGCTCGGGCCCGTGACGCTCTACCGCGTGCGCAAGTGCATGCGTGAGCTGGGCATACGCGGCGTGACGCCCAATGCCAAGAAGCGCAACCACGATACCCGACGAGGGCGCGTCCCCGAAGTCGGACCTGGTGGCGCGCAACTTCATCAGCTCCGTACCCACCTACAAGCTCGTGGGCGACATCACCTACCTGCGCACGGGGCAGGGCTTGCTGTTCCTGGCCACCGTGATTGACCTCGACACCCGCATGGTGGTCGGGTGGGCGATGTCCGAGTGCATGACCGCCGACATAGTCGTCTCGGCCCTCG
>CALGXY010000123.1:0-17343 GCA_937935155.1 uncultured Atopobium sp.
TGCAGAGCGAGAGAATCTGACCAGCCTTCTCGGCCAGCTCATCGATGTTGGGGTACGGCTCAAAGCGCTCGGACTTCTCCAGCATCTTGTTGATTGGCGCGCGCAGGCCCTGGACCATCTTGATGCCCGCGATGTGCGTCATGCGGCTCTTAAACGAAGTGCCCAGCTCCTTGTGCGTGTTGATCGCGTTGGAGAGGCCAAACAGGAAGAAGTCGACCAGACCCGGAACGTTAGCCTCGCAGCCTTCGGACTCGATGACCTTGACCAGCTCATTGTTGGCCGTTGGGTGGAACTTAACCAGAATCTCGCCGACGACGCCGACGCGTGGCTTCTGGCGGTCGTTGACCACGGGCAGGCTGTCAAACAGCTCAATGGTACGCTGGCACTGCTTGTAGAATTCCTTGCGAGAAATTCCGTTGATCTTGGAGCGTGTATCGGCCATGAGCTGGTCATACAGCTCATTTGCGGAACCCTTGACTGCCTCGTAGGGACGAACACGATACAGCAGCTGCATAATCAGGTCGCCGTATAGCAGCGCGTAAACTGCCTTAATCAGCAAGTCAGGCTTGAACAGCTTGAATCCTGGGTTGTCCTCGTCAAGGCCGGAAGCGGCGGAGACGGAAATGACCGGAATCTCTGGATGACCTGCGTCTTTGAGCGCCTTACGAATCAGTGCAATATAGTTGGTTGCACGGCAGCCACCGCCGGTCTGCGAAATCAGAACTGCGGTCTTGGTCAGATCGTACTTGCCGGAAAGCACTGCCTCCATAATCTGACCCGTGACCAGGATGGATGGGTAGCAGATGTCGTTGTTGACGTAGCGAAGGCCCATGTCAACGGCACCCTGGTCAACCGAAGGCAGCAGCACAACGTTGTAGCCCGCACCCTTCAGCAGCTCCTCTACCAGCTCAAAGTGGATTGGCGCCATCTGCGGAGCCAGGATGGTGTAGCCCGCTTCCTGCATCTCCTTGGTGTAGCGGACCTTCTCGTAAGCTGCGGATTCTGCCTCGCGGTACACCGGCGCACGGCGAGAAGAACTAGCGCTCCTGGCCTTTTCCAGAGAGCCATCGGCCATGCGAACGCCCTGTGGAACAGCCTCGGTAACCAGGCCGGCAGCTGAAAGTCGCTCCAGCTCTGCCTGCTGCTCGTTCAGGGCAGCCATCAGGGAACGGATACGAATACGTGCAGCGCCCAAGTTGGAGACCTGGTCAACCTTAAGCATGGTGTAAATCTTGCCCGAAGCCTCAAGAATCTCCTGGACCTGGTCAGTGGTCAGTGCGTCAAGACCACAGCCAAACGAGAAGAGCTGAATGAGGTCAAGGTCATTTCGGGATGCAACAAAGCGAGCTGCACGATACAGACGAGAGTGATACATCCACTGGTCAACGATGCGGATTGGGCGCTCAGGCATCATCTTGTGAGCAACGGAATCCTCGGTGAGAACGGCAAAGCCAAAGGAAGAGACCAGCTCAGGGATGGCGTGGTTAATCTCTGGGTCGTTATGGTATGGGCGACCTGCAAGAACAATACCGTGAGCGTCGTGCTCCTCAATCCACGCAAGAGCCTCGTCACCTGCACGGTGCATCTGGTCCTTGACGTTGATGTCTTCCTGCCAAGCAGCCTCAACAGCGGCATCAATTTCGGCGCGCGTGATGTGCTCGCCGCGGAAGCGACCCTTGCCTACCTGGGCGTCCTTCTCGCGCTGTTCACTGATGAGCTCGTACAAACGACGCTTGAGCTCGTTTTTCTTGTCGTACGGAATGAACGGAGCCATGTACTGGATGGACGGATCGGAGAGCTCGTCCACGTTGAGGCCCAGCGCCTGAGGGTAGCTCATGACAATTGGGCAGTTGTAGTGGTTGGTTGCGGAGTCGTCCTCCTTGCGCTCCCAACGAATACACGGCATCCAAATAAAGTCTGGGTCCTTGGCCAGCAGGTTCATGATGTGGCCGTGGGAAAGCTTTGCAGGATAGCAGGCGGACTCGGAAGGCATGGACTCGATACCTGCGTCGTAGGTCTTTGCGGTGGTCTGGTCGGACAAAATGACCGAGAAGCCCAGCTTAGTGAAAAACGTGTGCCAGAACGGATAGTTCTCGTACATGTTCAACGCGCGAGGAATGCCCACTGTGCCGCGTGGAGCCTCGTCAGCGGGAAGCGACTCGCGGTCAAACAGCAGCTTGTTCTTGAACGCAAAGAGGTTTGGCGCCTCGTTCTTCTTGGCACCACGCTTCTTACCTGCGCCTTTCTCGCAACGGTTACCGGTGATAAACCTGTGGCCGCTGCCAAAGTCGTTGATGGTAAGCATGCAGCTGTTAGGGCAGATGCGGCAGTGCGTATTGGTAAGCTTGACCTGCAGGTTGTCGATGGACTCGCGGTCTAGCAGGGTGGATACGCCGTCAATACCTGCGCGGTCGCGGGCGAGAAGAGCGGCGCCGTAGGCACCCATGACACCTGCAATATCAGGACGGATGACATCTCTACCGGTGAGCAGCTCAAAAGCACGGAGCGTTGCGTCGGACATGAAGGTACCGCCCTGGACAATGCAGTGCTCGCCAATCTCGCTGAAGTCGCGGAGCTTGATGACCTTGAACAGGGCGTTCTTGATGACGGAGTACGAAAGACCAGCAGCAACGTCGCCGATGGTTGCACCCTCCTTCTGCGCCTGCTTAACGCGAGAGTTCATGAAGACGGTACAGCGGGACCCCAGGTCAACAGGGAGTGTTGCCTTGGTTGCAGCGGTTGCAAACTCGCGGACGTCCATCTTCATGGAGTCAGCAAAGGACGCAATAAAGGAGCCGCAGCCTGCAGAGCAAGCCTCGTTCAGCATGATGTGCTCAATGACGCCGTCTTTGACCTGCAGACACTTCATGTCCTGGCCGCCAATATCAAGAATGAAATCAACGTCTGGGACAAATGCCTTAGCGCCACGCAGGTGAGCAACGGTCTCAATCTCGCCCGAGTCTGCGCGGAGAGCCTCAATCAGGATACCCTCGCCATAACCGGTGGTTGTGACGTGGCCAATAATGCAGTCAGAAGGCATCTCGTCGTAGATGGAGTCCATGATCTTGCGAGCAGTGCCCAGGATATCGCCGTTGTTATTGTCGTACCAGGTGTAAAGAAGCTCGCCCTTCTCGCCAACAACAGCGGCCTTCATAGTGGTAGAACCTGCGTCGATGCCGATGAACACGCGTCCGTGGTAGTTGGCCAGCTGGCCTTTGGGGACTACCTCTTGATCGTGGCGGGCCTTGAAGTCGTCAAAGTCCTGCTGAGTAGCAAAGAGTGGGTCCAGACGAGCAACCTCGGAGCCCTGGATGTCCTTGAGGTTGTCCAGTGCCTCCATGACCTGCGTAAAGGTGATTGGTCGGTCGGACTCGCCCGCCAGAGCAGCGCCCGTTGCAACAAAGAGGTGGGCGTTCTTTGGCAAGACAATGTGCTCGTCGTCCAGGTTAAGCGTGATGTAGAAGCGACGGCGCAGCTCAGAGAGGTACTGCAGCGGGCCGCCGAGAAACGCGACGTAGCCGCGGATAGGGTGACCACAGGCCAGGCCCGAGACGGTCTGGTTTGCAACGGCCTGGAAGATGGAAGCAGCGATGTCGGCAGGAGCGGCACCCTCGTTGAGCAGCGGCTGAACGTCGGACTTAGCAAAAACGCCGCAGCGAGATGCAATTGGGTAGATCTGCTTGACGTCTTTTGCCAGCTCGTTGAGGCCGGTTGCGTCGGTCTTGAGGAGAGACGCCATCTGGTCGATAAACGCGCCAGTACCACCAGCGCAAGTACCATTCATGCGCTGCTCAATGCCGTTGTCAAAGTAGATGATCTTTGCGTCCTCGCCGCCCAGCTCAATGGCAACGTCGGTCTGAGGGATCAGCGTCTCAACGGCGCGCTTAGAAGCAATGACCTCCTGGACAAACTCCAGGTCAAGCCATTGCGCCAAGAGCATTCCGCCGGAACCGGTGATTGCGGCGTACATGGGTGTCTCGCCAATGTGCTTCTGAGCTTTGACAAACAAGGAGCGGGCGGTTGCACGAACGTCGGTATGGTGACGCTCGTAGTTTGCGTAAACCAGCGTGCCGTCCTCGTCGATGACGGACAGCTTTACGGTTGTGGAACCAACGTCGATGCCCAGCATAAGGTGGGCCTGAGACAGGTCAAGTGGGACGTTTGGTGCAAGCTCAGCACCATTCTCTACCAGCTCAAACTTTGGACTAATCATTGTTTTCCTCTCCGAGAACAAGAGTTGCAAGCGCAAATCGTGGAACGTCTAGCTTGATTGGCTTGCCGTACAAATCGCCAGGTGCAACAAACATGAGGCCGGTCATAAGGCCTGCCATCTGCTCGTCGCTCTCGCGCATGCCGCCGATTAACCAGCGGATAAGGACGCCGACCTCGGCAGAAATTGCAAAGGTCAGATAGTAGTCAAAGAAGGGACCAAGTGCGCGCGGATCAAGGTCGTGAAGAGCGCGCTGGGCGATAACCTCGTGTACCAGGTGCTTTAGCTTATCCTGGAACGCAGGGTCTCCACCGTTGCCCAGCAAAGGACGCAGGTAGAAGCCGTGCTTGCGAATGCTGCGAAGCATCTCTGTTGCGCCAGGGCATGGCTTGTAGGAGTCGATTGCCTCCTTAAGCTCAACAAGGTTGACGCGAGCAAGCTGCTCAACAGCAGGTCGCAGCTCTGCCAGCGCTTCCTTTTCGATGTGAAGCACCAGGTCAGGGATGTCTTTGTAGTGGGAATAAAAGGTTCGACGCGTGAGGCCGGCGCGCTCCGTTACGCCCGTGACGGTCACGGAGGTAAGGTCGCCGGTAGCGTCTATCTCTTCTGCCAGGGCTTTTCTGAGCGCCGCGCGAGTTCTTGCGGTGCGTCGATCAAGCTTGCAAGCTGACAAAACAGCAGGTGCAGACAATGTTTGCGTCATACGTTTCTGAAGCCTCTCCTGGTTGCAGGTACGTACTGGGTGTGCGGGCGCGTGTGAGCGACGCGGGTGGCGCGGCAGCACAACAACACAACAACACCGTAGCACCCGATTTATTGCACATACTGAGTATTATTACACACTCTGTGCAATAACTGCAACAGCGAGAGGGACGATTTTCTCGCCAGACTTGCTTTGACCGTTAGGGTTCTATTTTGGCCTGCTAGCACGCCTGATTTCTGCAAAGAATCGGTGGATTTTGCCTAAAACCATCAAAGAATCTGTGGATTTGCCTGATTTTGTCAAAAAATCTGTGGCCCAAATACAGATTCTTTGCACTTTTTAGGCGGGCTTTTCATGACATAATTTTTGAATCCAAGATTGATTGTCATAAGCGTTTCCATGGAGCCTGATTTCATCGCCATGTCTGAATGATTTGCCGGAAAAGTGCATCAAGTCTGAGCTATTTGCCGGTTTTTCTCACCATGTCTGAGTAAATTTACTCAGACATGATGCGCTTTTCAGGCTCGATGAGCGCAAACCTTCACATCCCCGTCTGGCGAGAAACCCTGTGCACTCGCAGCGGCGCTTCGCGCGCTTGACCTGTAAGTTTATCCGCACACGACGCTGTTGCCGTACAAAAAACCGGTGTCCACCTGCGTGAACACCGGTCTGACCTGCATGTTATGTGGAGCTCCCAGCTTACACGCTCTTACTTGCATGTTATGTGGAGCTCGGAACCCCGCGCGCTCGCGGCTCGTATCCGCGACCCGCGCGCCGCAGCTGCGACCTGTACTTACGCGAAGCGCTCGACGCCGTCCTTGGAGACGCGCGCAAAGAACAGCGGCTCCAGCTCAGGAGCATTCTCGCCAAAGACCAGAGCCTCGCGGAAGATGCGCTCGCCCTCATCAAGACGGCTTTCGTCGCCGGTCAGAAGCGTTGCAATCACATCGCCCTTCTCGACATAATCGCCGGTCTTGCGCTCAAGGATAATACCAGCTGCTGGGTCGATTGGATCACCCTTCTTCTCGCGGCCAGCGCCCAGAGCAACGGAGGAAATGCCCACCAGCTCAGCGTTCATGGACGTGATATATCCGCTGGTCTCGGCCACAATGTCGCGACGGAATGGCGCGGTTTCAAACTTGGTGGTGTCAAAGATGACCTCGTCGGTGCCGCCCTGAGCCTTGACCATCTGAGCCAGCTTAGCCAGACCCGCGCCGTTTGCAATCTGCTGACGAGCCAGCTTGCGGCAGTCCTCAACACTTCCCTTGCCTGCGAGGTTAAGCATGTTTGCAGCAAGTTCAACGCAGACATCGGTCAGATCCTCAGGACCCTCACCCTTAAGCGTGGCCACTGCCTCGATGACCTCGAGGGAGTTGCCCACGTTTTTGCCAAGAGGACGATCCATGCCGGTAATCAGCGCTGCGGTGGTGCGGCCAACGTGCTCGCCAATGGAAACCATGGCATCTGCCAGCTCAATTGCGGAGTCAACGTCCTTCATAAAGGCGCCGGAGCCGCACTTAACGTCCAGCAAAATGCAGTCGGAACCAGAAGCAATCTTCTTGCTCATGATGCTCGATGCAATCAGAGGCACCGAGTCAACCGTTGCGGTGACGTCGCGCAGTGCGTAGAGCTTCTTGTCTGCGGGGACAAGGTTGCCCGTCTGACCTGCGACGGCAACACCAATCTCGGAGACCTGCTTGAAGAAGTCAGGCTCGGAAATCTCAATAGAAAGGCCTGGGATTGCCTCAAGTTTATCTAGCGTACCGCCCGTATGACCCAAGCCGCGACCACTCATCTTGGCAACCTTTACGCCCAGAGATGCAACAAGCGGGCCAACAACCAGCGTGGTCTTATCGCCAACGCCGCCGGTAGAGTGCTTATCAACCTTAATACCAGGGATTGCCGAGAGGTCCATCATGTCGCCAGACTCTGCCATTGCCATGGTCAGGTGAGCCGTCTCGTGCGCGGTCATACCCTTGTAGAAGATGGCCATCGCAAGCGCAGAAGCCTGATAATCGGGAATATCCCCAGCTACATAGCCCGAGACAAAGTAATCAATCTCGGCGTCGGTAAGCTCGCCGCCGTCGCGCTTCTTTTCAATCACGTCGTACATGCGCATAGTTGAACCTCTTTCCGCTTTCGCGTCCGTTGCCGGCGCGCTAACTCTCTAGTAAAAGAGCCGGTAGCGAGAAACTCTACCGGCTCGCAATTTCATGTAACCTACCAGGTTATCTGCACCCGAAAGCGCAGGCTGCTTGATACCGCAGCTTACTGGTTACTCTTGCTGTGCTCGCCGCACCCGCAAGCGCAACCGTGGTCGCCCGCGCCGTGCTCGTGGCCACCGTCGGCACCCTTCACGGCGTCGTCACCCGATGCGCCAGCAGGACTGAACCCACCCAGATCCTCGGGACCAAATCCCATAGGCAAGATATCCTGGAGCAGATACTCGCGAGGAGCTGCGTCTGCCTTGCCCAGCACAATACGAAACGTTGCAGGATCGCACCACTCACGAATAACCTGCCTGCATACACCGCAAGGAGTGCACCAAGCTGTTGGGGCTTCTCCCTCAGGACCACCAACAACCGCAATGGCCACAAAATCCCTGCGACCCTCAAACACTGCGCGGAAAAATGCCGTGCGCTCAGCGCAGTTGGAAGGCGTATACGCAGCGTTTTCTAGGTTGGCGCCGCCGTATACCGTGCCGTCGGAGCACAAAAGCGCAGCTCCAACAGCATAGTGAGAGTACGGTACATAGGCGTGGTTGCGCGCCTCAATAGCAAGCTGAACAAGAGCCTCGTTAGAAACGTGGCAAGAACCCTCTACCTCGGCCATTATGCACGACTTCCCTTGATGTATGGCACGCCGTCTGCCTTAGGAGCAACAGACTTACCAACAAAGAGGACCAGCGTAATGATGGTGATGAAGTAAGGAAGCATTGCAATAATCTGGCTTGGGATTGGAGTTGCGCCACCGCCAAGAAGAATTGCCAGCGCCTGAGTAAAGCCAAAGAGTAGGCAAGCTGCATAGGTGTTCAGAGGCTTCCACTTACCAAAGATAACCGCAGCCAGTGCAATAAAGCCCTGACCAGAAATAGCGGTCTGAGTGAACTGAGAAATAATTGCCAGCGTTACAGAAGCGCCACCAAATCCTGCAAGCACACCAGAAACAATAACGCAGAGGTAGCGAGTCTTACGAACGCTAATGCCCAGCGTCTCGGATGCGTGTGGATGCTCGCCAACGGAGCGAATACGCAGGCCCCACTTGGTGCGGTAGAGCACAAACCAGACGAGAAGAGCGGTCAAAAGCGCAAGGACCACGGTAATGTCTACGTTCAAGCTGGAATAAGGTGTGTCGTTAAAGGCACCCTCACCAAAGAGCTTTGGCAGCTTATTGACTGCTGGAGACATTGCAGCGCCATCAAACAAAAGACGGCAGGCAAACAGAGCAATGCCAGGTGCCAGCAGGTTAATTGCAACACCAGAAACTGTCTGGTCAGCGTTAAACGTAATAGATGCCATGGCGTGCAAAAGTGCAATAAGACCGCCTGCAATACCTGCACACAAAAAGCCAATCCAAGGGTTTCCGGTGAGGTAGCTGCCCGCAACGCCTGCAAAGGCGCCAACGCCCATCATGCCCTCGATACCAATGTTGACAACACCGGAGCGCTCGGAGACAACGCCGCCCAGAGCACCAAAAATAAGAGGTGTCGAGTACATGAGGGTAACGGAAACAAGAAGAATCAGGTTAGTGAGCATTGTTTGCCTCCTCCTGAGAAGGGTCGGACGCATCACTCACTTGAGCAGCAAGCTTTGCCTCTTCTTCCTTAGCCTTCTGGGCACGCTTGTGATCAAGACGGTCGGCAAGCATTGGAATAACGCCGCCCAGAGCCATGAAGAACACGATGGTACCAATAACAATGTTGATAATCTCGGAAGGTGCACCAACCGTCTGCTGAACAGTCTGGCCACCATAAAGAAGGCCAGCAAACAGGAAGGACGCAGGAATACATGCCACAGGGTTGCAGTTGGCGATAAACGCAACGGACAGACCGTTAAAGCCGTTGTTCTCAAATGCCGCCAGCGTTGCAATGCTGTGAGGAGCAATACCGGTGATGGTCAGAGCACCCGCAAGTCCGCAGAGTGCACCAGAAATAGCCATGCAAAGCGTAAGGTTTTTCTTAACGTTGATGCCGGTAAACTGTGCAGCGTCGCGGTTAAAACCAACAGCGCGCATCTCATAACCAACCTTGGTGCGCATAAGCAGCCAGCCAATAAAGATAGCTGCGATAATAGCAACAAAAATACCAATGTTTACATCGGTACGCATAATAGCGTCGCCAATAACAGGAATATTGCGAATTGCCTCAGCACCGTCCTCGGAATTCTTCATGCCATAGAACAGTGTGGTGTAGCCAGACTCGTTAATGGGGTACGAAGAAGTTGAATTTGGCTGGTGGAACTGTGGAAGAGAAACCACAAAGTTGCAGAGGTAGAGGCTGATCCAGTTAAACATAATGCTGGTAATAACCTCGTTGATGCCAAACTGAGCCTTAAGCCATCCAATAATGGCACCAATACCTGCGCCGCCTGCGGTACCAACCAAAACAACTACAGGAATCTGCAGCACAGGAGGAAGATCAAGACTGTAGCCAACAATAACGGCGAGGATAGTACCTACAATGTACTGACCCTCAGCGCCAATGTTAAAGAGGCCAACGCGGAATGCAAAGGCAACAGCAATACCAGTAAAGAGCAAAGGTGTTGCCTTAATAATGACGTTAGAAATATATTTTGGCTTACCTACCATACCGCCAATAAGAGCCTCAAACGAGCTGATAGGGTCATATCCTGCAACAACCAAAATAATAGAAGCAACCAACAGACCAACAAAAATTGCAACAATTGCTGACGTAATTGGCTTTCTCATTATCTTTGTAAGCGTACTCACTCGGCGTCACCTCCTGCCATCAGCAGGCCAGCCTGCTCTTCAGTGATAGTACCTTGGTCAAACTCGCCAACATTCTTGCCGGCGTAAATAATTGCCATCTTATCGGCAACGTCCATAATCTCGTCCAGCTCAAAGGAAATCAGCAAAATTGCTGCTCCACGGTCCCTCTCGCGAATAAGCGCTTTGTGGACAAACTCAATAGCACCAACGTCAAGACCGCGAGTTGGCTGAATGGCAATGAGGACGTCTGGGTTGGAAGAAACCTCTCGGGCGATAATAACCTTCTGCTGATTGCCGCCGGAAAGTCCCACTGCCTGATGATCTGCGCACTCTGCAGGACGAATATCAAACTCGTCAATCAGCTTCTGAGAGAATTCCTTTATCTTTGCCAGGTCAAGTGCAATGCCTTTACCAAAGGTCTCCTCGTTGTGGCGCTCAAGCACCATGTTCTCGGCAACCGTAAAGGGCAGAACCAGACCCCAACGGTGACGGTCTGAAGGAATAGTGGCAACTGCGTGGTCAATGACTGTCTTAGGAGTGGTGCCTTGAATCTCTTCACCTTTAACGGTAATGGTGCCCGATTCAGGTTTGACCAGTGCGTTTATGGCATCGGCAAGCTCTTTCTGGCCGTTGCCGTCAATGCCTGCAAGACCAACAATCTCGCCGGCACGAATATCCAAATTAAAGCCGTTTACCTGCTCAATACCGCGCTCATCCTTGACATGGAGGTCTTTAATAGAAAGAACAACCTCACCAGGAGTTGCTGACTTCTTTTCTACGTGCAGGTTAACGTTTCTACCCACCATAAGTGTTGCAAGCTCAGTCTCGGATGTCTTGGAGACATCAACGGTGCTCATGTACTTGCCGCGACGAATAATAGTGCACTCGTCAGCAGAAGACATAATCTCTTTAAGCTTGTGAGTAATAACAATGATGGTTTTACCTTTGCTTACCAGGTCATGCATGATCTGAATAAGCTTCTCAATTTCCTGCGGCGTAAGAACTGCCGTAGGCTCATCAAGAATCAGCGTATCTGCGCCGCGATACAGGGCCTTCAAAATCTCAACACGCTGCTGCATACCAACAGAAATGTCTTCAATCTTGGCGTCAGGGTCTACGTCAAAGCCGTATTCCTCAACAATTTCCAGGACCTTCTCGCGAGCTCGCTTTGGATCAAGGACGCCACCAGCCTTGGTGACCTCGTTGCCCAAAACAATATTTTCTGTAACAGTAAAGTTCTCGACCAGCATAAAGTGCTGGTGAACCATACCAATACCGTGAGCGATAGCATCGGTTGGGCCAGATATGGATACACGCTCTCCGTTGAGGTAAACCTCGCCCTCATCAGCAGAATACAGGCCATACAGTACGTTCATAAGCGTACTTTTACCTGCGCCGTTCTCTCCTAAAATGGCGTGGACAGTTTGCTTGCGCACGTTAAGGTCTACGGCGTCAAGAGCTTTAAACGATCCAAAAACTTTGGTAATGCCATGCATCTGAACAGCGTAATCCGAACTGACTTCCACGAGCCACCTCCTTTACACACTTGCTAGAGGTGAGGAGTGCCAAAGAACACCCCTCACCAGCAAATCCAAACTCATCAGCCTTTGGGCCTGTCAGACGGCAAAACCATCTGGCGAGAAACCCCAGGGCTCAAAAAACTAAGTCAGAGCTTAGCTCAAAGACTTAACGTACTTGTCCAGGTCATCCTTGCTTGCAGGAGGAACAACGGAGCCAGCCTTGATCTTGTCGAGAAGACCAATAGCTGCCTTGTAGGTGTCCTCAGCCATGAGGTGGTGATCCTCAGCAATTCCGACAGCATCCTCGGAAGCGCCCAGAGAAATGGTGGTGCCACCCTTCTGGCCGTCCTTCAGGATCTTCTCGGAAATCTCAACAATAGCAACGTTAACGCGCTTAAGAGCGGAGGTCAGAACGTTCTCTGGAGCAAGATATGCCTGGTCACGGTCAACGCCGATAGCAAGCTTGTTTGCATCCTTAGCTGCCTCAATAACGCCAGTTCCTACACCACCAGCAGCGTGGAAGACAATGTCGCAACCATCGGAGTACATGGAGTTAGCAATAGCCTTGCCCTTTGCTGCGTCAGAGAAGGACTCTGCATACTGTGCAGAAATCTCAACGTTGGTGCCCTTCTCCTTGTTTGCATAAGCAACGCCACCGCGGTAACCGTACTCAAACTGGTCGATAAGTGCGGAAGAAATGCCGCCAACAAAGCCAACCTTGCCGGTCTTTGTAGTGCGAGCAGCAATGTAGCCAACAACAAAGGAAGGCTCCTGAGCGCGGAACATAACGCCCGTGAAGTTAGAAACCTGAGAATCGTTGCCGTTGTCGATGATGGCAAACTGGGTGTTTGGATTGTCCTTAGCAGCCTTAAGGGTTGCGTCTGCCATAGCAAAGCCAACACCCCAAACAAGGTCGGACTCAGCGTCAACAGCCTTATCAAGGTTGGTTGCGTAATCGGAATCCTGCTTGGACTCAAGGTAGCTGACATCCCAGCCGTTCTTGTCCTTGAGCTCGGTCATGCCCTCCCAAGCGGACTGGTTAAAGGACTGGTCGTTAACACCACCAGTATCGGTAACCATGGTGAGCTTCTTTTTCTTCTCACCTGATGCCTTCTGGCCACCATCGTCCTTCTTCTGGTTGCAGCCTGCAAGACCTGCAAGTGCTGCAAATGCGCCAACGCCGGTTGCGCCGGTCACAAAACTACGACGAGAAACGTTCTTGTTCATTCCGTGCTCTCCTTACCTCATGTGGCGGGAACGTCCAGCTTTAGTGCTGGATCTTTATGAGAAGTTGACCAAACTCCCCTAACTTAAGCGGAAAATCCGCATGGTTCCAAAACAAACAGCAATGGCAAACTGCTGATCTGCAATGCTTTACGCAACAAATGCCTTAAGCAACAACAGAAAGAGCAACCTCCATCATCTGCGTGAAACTAGTCTGACGCTCCTCAGCGGAGAGAGCTTCTCCGGTAAGAGGCAAATCAGAGATAGTTAGCAGCGTAAGCGCATGCTTATGAGCGTGCATGGCGTTGAGATACAGGGCTGCCGACTCCATCTCAACGGCAAGAACATCCATGCTTGCCCATTTTGGAAGCGAGTTGTTTACGGTATAGAACACGTCGCTTGCCAGGATATTACCAACGCGAACGGGATAACCCAGCTTTTCTGCACCAGCAACAGCCTTGCTCAACAGGCCAAAGTCTGCGGTAGGTGCAATGGTTCCAGGCATTCCGTACTGTGATGGATAATTAGAATCAGTGCTGGAAGACATGCCAATAACAATGTCTCTAAGCTTTACCTCAGGAGCAAGGCCGCCAGCGCTGCCGATGCGGAGGATGTTATCCACTCCGTAGAAATTAAAGAGCTCGTAAGAATAAATACCAATGGAAGGCATACCCATACCAGAACCCATAACGGAGACTGGCTGTCCCTTGTAGGTGCCGGTGTAGCCAAACATGTTGCGAACGGTGTTGAACTGCTCAACGTTCTCCAGATACGTGTCTGCAAGAAGCTTAGCGCGCAGAGGATCGCCTGGCATGAGGACGGTCTTAGCAATCTGGCCCTCAACAGCAGCGTTATGGGGAGTTGGGGTAGTAGCCATTAGTTCTCCTTAAGAATCTCTGACAGGTGAGAAGTTCCAACACCAAGTTGCTCAACGCCAAAATAATCAAGGATTGTCTCAGCCATATCGGCAAATGTGGCGGTTGTACCAAGGTTGGTGTTTGGCTTGACCTTTGGACCCGTGATAAGCAGTGGCACGTACTCACGAGAGTGATCAGTAGATGGTGTTACCGGGTCACAGCCATGATCTGCGGTGATAATGAACAGGTCATCCTCACGAAGGCCCTCAATAATCTGAGGAATGCGCTCGTCAAAATAAGAAAGAGCGTTGGAGTATCCCACAGGATCGTTGCGGTGACCGTAAATCATATCGGTATCAACAAGGTTGGTGAAGCACAGACCGTTGAAGTCTTTGCTGGTAGCCTCAATAGTTTTCTGAATTCCGTCTGCGTTGCAGGTAGTAAACTCAAACTCAGTCATGCCGCGGTGAGCAAAAATGTCATAAATCTTGCCAATAGAAAGAACATCAAAGCCGTTCTCTTTAAGGCGATCAAGCATAGTTGGGCCCGTTGGCTCAAGCGAGAAGTCATGACGGCGAGAAGTACGCTGGTATGGCCACTCCCCCTCAAAAGGACGAGCAATAACGCGAGCAACACCGTGCTCACCCTGCAGAATCTCGCGCGCAATGCGGCAATACTCATAGAGTTTCTCGGGACTTACCACGTCCTCATGAGCAGCAATCTGGAAAACAGAATCTGCTGAGGTATAGACAATCAGAGCACCAGTCTCTACGTGCTCTTTACCAAAGTCTCTAATAACATCGGTTCCGGAGTAAGGTTTGTTGCAGAGAACCTTACGGCCCGTCTTCTGCTCAAACTCCTCAATGACCTCCTGTGGAAAACCATCAGGATAGGTTGGGAACTTCTTTGGAGAAATGACGCCTGCCATCTCCCAGTGACCAACCGTAGTGTCTTTACCAGCGGATTTCTCCTGCATGCGAGCATATGCGCCTTCAGGAGACTCAATTGGCTTCAAATCAATGTCATACACGGTATCAAGTGCGCCATCAATATTAAGAAGGCCCAGCTTTGTCATATTTGGGATGTTAAGAACGCCACTTGTTGCGCATGCACAAAGGGTATTGCTACCCTCGTCTCCGTATGCCGCTGCATCAGGCTCTTCGCCGATGCCAAAACTATCAAGAACAACTACAAAAACACGTTTAGGCATGCTACCTCCTAAAACGCCCGAAACAAGCATTTGCGCACGATACATGCGCGAACTAACTTATGTGGACGAGTCATTACTATTCATTAAATATATTATTACAGTTGCATAACGCCGACGCCCAATTTAGAGAGATTTTCACGATACAACCGTTTGCAGATACTAAAATTCTGTAAACGGTACGCAGCAAATGCTTAGAAAAATCAAGCAGGTAAAACCAACATGGCGAGAAAATCTTTGAGCTCACCAGGGAAAAATTTAATGAATTCATTCTTTACAGACTCTAGCTGCTGTCTTATCGTTGTCCAAAGCAAGATTTAAGCACTAGCTTAAATAAGATAAGCACCTGTTTAGAAGTTTTATATAAGCACCTGTTTAGTCGGATTCTATTTTTGCTGCTAGGAGGCCTGATGCTCACCAATCGAGAACAGATGATTTTCAACTGGATTAAAGAGCAGCCTTCCATTACTCAGAAGGAAATTGCAGAGCGTGCAGGTATCTCGCGTTCTTCTGTTTCGGTTCACATCTCCAACCTTACCGCAAAGGGCGCAATTTTGGGCCGCCGCTACATTTTGAGCGAGCGTCCCTACTTTATTGTGATTGGCGCTGCCAACATGGATATTGCTGGCCGCCCAGACACTTCCCTTGTGGCAGGAGACTCAAACCCTGGCAAGGTCACCATGTCCTTTGGTGGCGTTGGCAGAAATGTTGCCCACAACCTGGCCCTTCTCGACAGCGACGTTCGTCTGCTCACTGCTTTTGGCGAGGACTATCGTGCTCGCGAGCTCAAAGAAGGCTGCCTGGACTGCGGTATTGACATCGATGCTTCCATTACCGTGCCGGGCGCTTCCACTTCCACCTACCTCTTCATCATGGACGAGCACGGTGAGATGCAGGAAGCCATCAATGACATGCAGATTTACGAGTATGTCACCCCTGAGCGCATCGAGGAGCGCCTGGATGTTATCCAGCACGCCGCAGCTTGCGTGATTGACACCAACCTGCCTCAGCAGACCATCGAGTTCATTGCCAAGAACGTGACCTGCCCCATCTTCTGCGATCCTGTTTCTTCCATCAAAGCGCAGAAGCTCAAGAGGGTTTTGGGCAAAATTCACACGCTTAAGCCAAATCGCCTTGAGGCCGAGATGCTCTCGGGCATCAAGATTACCGACGACGCTTCCCTTAAAGCAGCAGCTCAGGAGCTACTTGCAACGGGACTTAAGCGCGTGTTTATCTCCCTTGGCGAGAAGGGCCTTCTTTGCGCTGATCACGAGAAGACCGTCCACTTGCCACTGCTTCCTGCAAAGCTGGTCAACATGACTGGTGCAGGAGATGCCATGATGGCGGGAGTTACCTGGGCGTATACTCAGGGCATGACGCTTGAGCAAACTGGCCTGGTGGGTATGGCTGCTTCCAGCATGGCCATTGAGGGTGAGGACACTATCAACGACCAGCTCAACGTTGAAGATGTTATCAAGCGCGCAGGTATTTAGCGTGTCTGCACGGCACAGCGCGTCTGCACGGCACAGCGCGTCTGCGCGGCACTACTTTCGGTTCCATTAGTCGTTTACGATTGGAGTATATATGTCTAACCTGAAGGATTTTCTCGTTGTATCTGACGAGGTCAAAGAGGCTCTTGAGCAGAACAAGCCTGTTGTAGCTCTGGAGTCCACCATCATTTCTCACGGTATGCCTTACCCACAGAACGTCGAGACCGCTCTGAAGGTTGAGCAGATTATCCGCGACAACGGTGCAATTCCTGCAACTATCGCAATTATTAACGGCCAGATGCGTGCTGGTCTTTCCGCTGACGAGATTGACTACCTGGGCAAGAAGGGCCGCGAGGTTGCTAAGGTAAGCCGCCGTGACCTCCCTGTTATCATCGCTGAGAAGAAGGACGGTGCAACTACCGTCACTACTACCATGATGATTGCTCACATGGCAGGCATCGACGTCTTTGCAACCGGCGGCATCGGTGGCGTTCACCGTGGTGCTGAGACCACCATGGACATCTCCGCTGACCTTGAGGAGCTTGCACAGACTCCTGTTATGGTCATTTGCGCTGGCGCAAAGTCCATTCTTGACCTTGGCCTTACCCTTGAGTACCTGGAGACCAAGGGCGTTCCAGTACTTGGTTACCAGACCGAGGAGCTTCCTGCGTTCTACACCCGCAAGAGCGGCTTTAGCGTTGACTACCGTGTTGACTCCCCTGCTGAGCTGGCAGAGATCTTTACTACCCAGCAGCAGATTGGCATGAACAGCGGCCTTCTGGTCACCAACCCAATTCCTGAGCAGTATGCAATGGATAAGGACACCATCGACGCAGCTATCGAGAAGGCCCTTGCAGAGGCAGAGGCAAACGGTATCCACGGCAAGGAGTCCACACCATTCCTGCTTGCAAAGGTTGCTGAGATTACCGGCAACAACTCCCTTGAGTCCAACATTCAGCTGGTCTTCAACAACGTTGCTCTTGGCGCAAAGGTTGCTGCTGAGGTCTGCAACCGCAAGTAAGTACGCGTACGCGCTGCGTAAGCACCACGTAAGTACACGTGCGAACGCCGCGTAAGCATCGCATTTCTTTTGGCCCCTACGTCGTTTTGAACTGCCTCCTATTTCTTGAACATAAGAAATGGGAGGCAGTTCATATGCGGGTGATTATGATTCTGCAGCGTGTT
>CALGXY010000124.1:0-9365 GCA_937935155.1 uncultured Atopobium sp.
ATGTATACGTCTTTTTGACAGATTATCCGACTTAGGTGTGTTTTGAACTGCCTCCCATTTCTCGTATCCAAGAAATGGGAGGCAGTTCATTCACAGGCTCTCTTTTTGTTCAAAGCGTTTCTTGCTGTCTATAAGGCTACAAAATGAAATGCGTCACGAGGTGTTTTATCGTGTCCAACCACTTTGCCGCAATACACAAAACCAGCATGTGTAAGCGTTGTAGTCATAGCGACATTTGCTTCATGAGTATCTGCGCGAATGTTTGAATAGTTTTCGCAAATCCAATTGAATATAAAAGAGGCAATTCTGCGACCTGTATGTTTAACAGCCACTCGATGAATGACAACGTAATCGAGGTCGTTTATCCAAGCGCCTTCGGTAATATTTGTATATGCTTCGTCAGGGCCAGGTAAGAGCGAGAAACAACCAAGAATTTCTTCTGGTTTATTTTCTTTACAGACTACAAAAAGGCCGCGGTTTTCATAATCAGCAACAGCATCTTCTAAAAGAGGATAGTTCTCATTCCATTGAAACGTGTTATTTTGCTGATACATAGTCTGACGACCTATGTCGTACAAATCTGCAACAGCGCTGAGGTCTTTAGCAGAGGCTCTTCTAATAAACATTAGAAGAGCCTGATATTCAATGTTTTAGCTATACTTTGGCCAGGTTCAAGGCTTATAATGCCCGGTTTGTGTTCAAAGATGCCGTCACAATCAACGGTATCTGCAATGCCACACCATGGCTCAAGAGCAACAAATGGACAACCAGGAGTAGCACTCCAAATGCCCAGATAATCAAAGCCCTCAAAATCCATTTGAATGCCATGAGCCTCAGAAGGAGCTTCTGTGCTAGCCGCAAGTGTAATGCGTCTATCAGGGACGTTTTCAAGTGTGATGGTCTTCTCGCGATCAATAAGTTCCCAAGACAGGGGAAGCGTATCAGAGTCCACGATAAGCCTCTGTGGAGTTGTGTAATCGCAAAGACCCTCATCAGTAATAGAGGGGCCATAGCTGGTCCAGGAGTGCGTAAATAAGAGGTGATAATGGTTTAAAGAGCTTGCCTCAACATCGGGGATCGGAATGTTGAACGCTGGGTGAGCGCCAAGGGTAAACGGCAGTACAACGTTTGCAGGATTGGTGACTTCATACGTTTGCGTCAGCGTATCACCATCTACCGAGAAGATCAGCTTAAGTTCAAAGTCATAGGGATAAGACTTGCGAGTCTCTTCGGTACTTTTTAGCTGGAGCGTTACAGAAGAGGGACTCTGCTCGACAACCTCAAACTGGTTGAGGCGAGCAAGTCCATGACGCGCTAGAGAGATGGTGCCTTCCGCAGACTCTGCCTTACTGTCTTTTAAGACGCCAACAATGGGGAAGAGGATAGGAGCACGTCTTGGCCACCAGTTGGAATCTCCCTGCCAGAGGTATTCTGACTCACCTTTGCGTAAGCTCATGAGCTGTGCGCCCATGGCGTCAATTGAAGCGGTAAGGGAGCCGTTAGAAATAGAAATAATTTCAGACATAGATACCTCCAGCTAAAGAATAAGCCAGTCTCTTTTGAGACTGGCTTAGTATACCAAGTTAGAAGTGCAGAAAGACTAGTTGTTATCTGCCATCTGAGCCTGAACAGCAGTAATTGCAACAACGCCAACAATGTCGTCAGCGGAGCAACCACGGGAGAGGTCGTTGACAGGACGAGCAATGCCCTGAAGAATTGGGCCGTATGCCTCAGCACCACTGAAGCGCTGAACAAGCTTGTAGCCAATGTTTCCAGCCTCAAGGTTAGGGAAGACCAGGATGTTTGCGTTTCCTGCTACCTTAGAGAATGGAGCCTTGAGCTTACCAACCTCAGGAACAAGAGCTGCATCAAGCTGAAGATCGCCGTCGAGTGCAAGCTCAGCGTTCTTCTCGTGAGCAAGCTTTGTAGCCTCCTGGACCTTCTCGGCAGTTGCACCGCCAGCAGAACCCATAGTGGAGTAGGAAAGCATAGCAACGCGAGGCTCGTCGCTCATGAATGCGCGCCAAGAATCAGCGGAAGCAAGAGCAATCTCGGAGAGCTCCTCTGCAGATGGATCAATGTTAAGACCACAGTCAGCAAAGAGCAAGGTGCCGTCCTCGCCAAAGTCAGTTGAAGTACTCATGATAAAGAATGCAGAAACAAGCTTGGTACCAGGAGCGGTCTTGATGATCTGCAGTGCAGGCCTCAAGGTGTTTGCAGTAGAGTGGCAAGCGCCAGAAACCAGGCCGTCAGCATCGCCCATTTTGACCATCATGGTTGCAAAGTAGGTGGCGTCGTTCATCTGCTTGCGAGCTTCCTCAATGGTGACGCCCTTGCGAGCACGAAGTTCAGCAAACTTCTGAGCATATGCCTCATGGCGCTCGTCAGTAGCAGGGTCTACTACAGTTGCGCCTGGAACATTAATCTGCTCAGGATCGCCAAGAATAATGACCTTTGCAATACCTTCTGCAACAATCTTCTTAGCTGCATCGATGGTACGCTGGTCCTCTCCCTCTGGAAGAACAATAGTCTTTACGTCGGACTTAGCGGTTTCTTTCATACGGTCAAGAAACTTGCTCATGTGTCGTGCTCCAATCATACTTTGACATCTGTGCCTCGTTGAATTTTGCACTTCTCAGCTTGTAGTTTGTATAAAAGCTAGACACAAAAAGCTAAGAAATGCATTTTCACACCAGTTGCATATTTTACGCCTAACGGCAGAGCTTTGCGCCCCGCGTGGCTCACTTTATGGCCACGTGTTAAAATGAGTGAAGTTTCACATACAAATCCTGCGCACTTAGGCGCACACGGAGGTTTACATGTCTATCAATCATGGTCTTCCTGCCGGTTTTAACCCCGACAACTACGATGTTATTGTTGTTGGAGCTGGCTATGCAGGCGCAGTTGTTGCTCGTCGTATGGCAGAAAACTGCAATTCAAAGGTAGCAATCTTTGAGCGCAGAAACCACATTGCCGGCAACGCTTACGATCGCCTTGATGACGCAGGCGTTCTTGTTCACGAGTACGGTCCTCACATCTATCACACCATGAGTGACCGCGTTCACCAGTTCCTCTCGCGCTTTACTGAGTGGACTAACTACCAGCATAAAGTTCTGGCTAACATTAACGGCCAGCTGATGCCTGTTCCTTTTAACCACCAGTCTTTGAAGCTTGCCTTTGGAGAAGAGCGTGGCGAGAAACTCTATCAGAAGCTGGTTCTTACGTTTGGTGAGAACGTCAAAGTTCCTATCATGGAGCTTCGCGAGAAGAACGATCCAGATCTGGAAGAGATTGCTGACTACGTTTATGAGAATGTCTTCCTGCACTACACCATGAAGCAGTGGGGAAAGACTCCAGACCAGATTGACAAGTCAATCACAGGTCGCGTTCCAATCTTTGTTGGCGATGACGATCGTTACTTCCCAGGTGCAACCTATCAGGGCATGCCAAAAGAGGGCTACACCAAGCTCTTTGAAAACATGCTTGACCATGACTTGATTGACGTCTTTTTAGATGTTGATGTTCGTGACATTATGAAGCTCACTGCTTCTAACATAAGTGTTTGTGAGAAGCCATTTGCAGGCGAGGTAATTTATACCGGCCCTCTGGATGAGCTCTTCAACCTTGATCAGGGTGCCCTGCCATATCGTACGCTTGATATGCAGTTTGAGACGCTTGATCAAGATCAGTTCCAGCCTGTTGGTACCGTCAATTACACCACCAGCGAGGACTTTACTCGTATCACTGAGTTCAAGAACATGACTGGTCAGGTTCTTCCTGGTAAAACAACCATCATGCGTGAGTACTCGCACGCCTATGTTCCAGAGAGTGGTCAGACTCCTTATTACGCTATTCTCGAGCCAGAAAATCAGGAGCTGTATCGCTCTTACAAGGAGCGCACTTCTGGCATTCTGAACTTCCACGCAGTTGGTCGTCTTGCTGAGTATCGTTACTACGATATGGATGGCGTTGTTGCTTCTGCTTTGGAACTTTCTGACGAGCTTATTGCTCATCAGGCATAGGGAGCTTGCATGAATAAGACAATTACCTTTGGTATTCCATGCTATAACTCTTCTGAGTACATGGATCACTGTATTGAATCTATTCTTGAGGGTTCTGATTACGCAGATGACGTGCAGATTGTTATTGTTGATGACGGCTCTGTAAAGGATGATACTGCCGCTAAAGCTGACGCTTGGCAGGAGCGTTACCCCAACATCATCAAGGCAGTCCACCAAGAGAACGGCGGCCACGGCATTGCTGTTATGAAGGCTGTTTCTCATGCTGACGGTGTGTACTTCAAAAACATTGATTCAGATGACTGGGTAGACGGGGACGCTCTGAAGACTTTCCTTCAGCAGCTCCGTACCTTTATTGCCTCTGATAATCCTGTTGACCTGGTACTCTCCAACTACGTCTACGAGCACGTTGAGGATAATACCCAAAACTTTGTGGACTATCGCGACGCGGTTCCAACCAACAAGATTATTGGCTGGGAAGAGATTGGCCGCTTCAAGCTGTCTCAGTACCTTCTGATGCATGCAATTACGTACCGCGTTGAGGTTCTGCGTTCTGCAAACATTCAGATGCCTGCACACACTTTCTATGTAGATAACGTCTACGCCTACGTTCCATTCCCTAAGGTAAAGACTATCTATTACGTTGATGTTGACCTGTATCGTTATTTCATTGGTCGAGATGATCAATCAGTTAACGAGAAGGTCTTAACAAGTCGCGTTGATCACTACTGGCGTGTTGCTCGTAATATGATGCACGCATATCACATCTACGACGATATCTCTTCTCCACGTCTTCAGACGTACATGATGAGCTACTTCACTATCATCATGGCAATTTGCTCAGTCTTCTCTAAGATGAGTGACCGTGAAGATGCTATGGACCAGCTTGAGGAGCTTTGGGATGAGCTTCGCGCTTACGACAAGAAGATGTACCGCAAGGCTCGCTATGGCCTTGTAGGCACCGCCACAAACCTTCCTGGCAAGATTGGTAAGACAGTCACTATCGGTGGTTACCGTGTAGCTCAGAAGGTTGTTAAGTTCAACTAAACGTTCTTTCAAATCTAAAAGCAAAACCCTCGCATCCTGAACTACCTCCCATTTCTTGGACATAAGAAATGGGAGGTAGTTCATATGCGCGCGATTATGGTTCTGCAACGTGTTAGCGTCGGCTTTTAGACCTGGCGCACAAAATAGCGCAGCTTTGTGAGGTTCTGCCGAAGAATCGACATGTTCTTAATCAAGATAGCCAGGCAGCTAGAGGTCATACTGCTTGATATGCATCTCTATGCATAAACTTAACCTAATATGCTAGAAAATGAATAGCGTCATATAAAAGATTTAACTATAGGTAAATTTCGTACCTAAGGAACACACCTAAGTCAGATATTCTGCTCAATTGCGGGCATATTACACACCTAATAAAGATAATCTGCACGTTTGGGGTATTTTCAGCGTAATGTATACGTCTTTTTGACAGATTATCTGACTTAGGTGTGTTTTGCACTGCCTCCTATTTCTCGTGTCCAAGAAATGGGGACAGTTCAAAGCCGCGTGAAAACGCGGCTTTGTTTCTTTGTGCGATGTTGTTGTGAGTTGCAGCCGTTCGAACAGCGCGACGCCTTAGTTGCAGTGCTCGTGTCTGGCTTAATATCCTTGCTTAGAGGCTGGAATCTTTGCGTCAGCAATGGTGTCCAAAAACGTCTGGGCATCGCGACAAGCCATAAGCTCCTCAGGAAAATCAACCTCTTCAAGCAGCTTAATAACGGAGTGTGCATCAGCAATGCGGGTTGCAATGTGAGCATCTGAGCCAAAAGAAATCTTACATCCCAGTTCAGCGCAGGTTTCTGCAATCACACGACAACGCTCAATAGCAACCTCACGCTGGCCTTCGTCGTGCGTAGCCTCGTTCATCTCGATGAGCTTACCGCGATCGCGACACTCTCTAACAAGCGCTGGAACATCAAAATCTAAACCACTGCGGCCAAGGTGACCAAGAATCAAAACATGAGGATTATCCAGCGCATTTACATACATCTGGGTAATTTGCTTCTGTGAGGCGCCAGCCGCCCACTGCTTACTGTGGATACTAGCAACCGCATAATCGCAGGTACCCAGAATATGCTCACCAAGAATATGGGGCTGGCGGAGTTTATCGCCATTAATGCCCTGGTCAAACGTAATATCGTAGGCAAACAGATTGCCCTCAAGGTCAACAATGTCCACTTCAGCGCCATGCAGCAGCCTGACGCCGTACCAGGTTTCTGGCCAAATAGCGGTGTTCATATAGAACTGGAAGTTCTTAATGGTCTGCTGGTCATACAGCATGGACGAGAAGTGGTCGGTGATTCCAAGCAGCTCATAGCCACGCTCAGAAGCTGCGCGAACGTTCTCCTCAATGGTTGAATAGGCGTGCCTTGAGTACAGACTGTGAGTATGAACGTCGCAAGTAATGCGCATGACGTGCTCCTTTGAATCTCAAACGACAACTCTAGTTAATCACGGCCGCCACCTTGAGGCAACCCTGGCGAGAAGACCGGTCTTCTCGCCACCTGCACGGACTACAGCTCAATACTCAGCTCGACGGGGCAGTGGTCGCTGCCGTAGACCTCGCTCAAGATGGATGCGCTTTTGACCTGCTCAGCAATGCGATCGGAGACCAGGAAGTAGTCGATGCGCCAGCCGGCGTTGTTCTTGCGAGCGTTGAAGCGGTAGCTCCACCAGCTGTAAGCGCCGGTCATGTCGGGATGGCGATACCTAAATGTATCGGTAAAACCTGCGTCCAACAGCTTGGTAAAGCTCTCGCGCTCCTCATCAGAGAAACCTGCGTTTTGCCTGTTAGACGAAGGGTTCTTGAGGTCAATCTCGTTGTGTGCAACGTTAAAATCGCCGCAGGTAATTACTGGTTTTTGCTCAGATAGCTTAGCCAAGAACTCGCGATAGTGCTGATCCCACTCAAGACGCTCGTCCAAGCGCGCAAGCTGGTCTTTTGAGTTTGGCGTGTATACGCACACAAACCAGAACTTCTCAAACTCCAGCGCACAAACGCGACCTTCGTCGTCAGCAACGGGGCATCCAATCTGACGAATTACCTGCAGAGGGGTTTCTCGCGAGAAAACCGCTGTGCCTGAATACCCCTTTCTATCTGCGTAGTTCCAGGTCTGAACGTAGCCAGGGAGGTCCAGCTCAACCTGGCCTTCTTGCAGCTTAGTCTCTTGAAGCGCAAATACATCAGCGTTTATGGTTTCAAAAATTTCCGTGAACGAAGGCTCTTTCTTGAGCACGGCGCGCAGGCCGTTGACGTTCCAGGAAATCAGTTTGTACTCTCGAGTTTCGCTCATAGCTCCTCTTTCATGCTTCGACCTGGTGGTTTAGGTTGCAGCGGATACATATCACAGCAGCCGCAAGTGACGCACATTCCACGCTCCGGTTACGGCGCCGAGCGGTGCGTTTGCGGCAATAAACTTTCAATAAATCCATGGTATACGACCAGCAGCCGTCAATACCGCTACAATAGAAACATTCATAGCTGGCAAGGAGGATTCATGCTTCGTCAAAGCTACAACACCTGGCAATGTGGAACTCACACTATCTCGTTGGCGCGCCCGAGGATCATGGGCGTTCTCAACGTCACTCCAGATTCGTTCTCTGATGGCGGAAAGAACTTTGATCCAGATGCTGCAATTGCTCGTGGATTGCAGATGTTGGATGAAGGTGCCGACATCATTGACGTTGGGGGAGAGTCTACTCGTCCAGGTCACACGCCTGTTCTGCCTACAGAAGAGGCTGAGCGCGTAGTACCAGTGGTGCGCGCGTTGGTAGCTGCTGGAGCAATTGTCTCCATCGACACACGTCACGCCGAGGTAGCAAAGATGTGCGTCCGCCTTGGAGCATCCATCATCAACGACGTCACTGGCTTCACCGATCCAGAAATGGTTGCTGTAGCTGCGGAATCTGACTGTGGCTGCATTGTGATGCACTGGAATAAGGACGGCCTTGGTGCTCGTGTTGAGCGCAAGCAGGTGCAGCTGGACGACATGCGCCCTTCTCGCCTTACTGGTAGCGCAGCTGCTCGAGCTGCAGCTACAGGAGCCGAGACGCGTACACTGAGTTCACAGCGTCGTTTTACCCTGCCAGAAGAGGCGCCTATCATGCGCCAGATTATGGGATTCTTGGGCGACCAAGCTCGCGGTCTTATGCGCGCCGGCGTTTCTAAGGACCGCATCTGCATTGACCCAGGTCCAGGCTTTGACAAGTTTGCTGACGAGGACGTTGTTATTCAGCGTGCTACTCGTTCGATGGTTTCTATGGGATATCCGCTGCTTTGCGCCGTATCCAGAAAGCGCTTTGTCGGCGCTGTTTCTGGCGTAACTGAGGCTACTCAGCGCGACGCAGCTACGCACGCAATTTGCATCGCTGCAATCACCAACGGTGCCCGTATCCTGCGCGTTCACGACGTCGCAGGAACCGCTCAGGCCATCAATGCCTACTGGGCCATGACTGAGCGCGACCCTCGCCAGGGATTTGTAGCGCTTGGCTCCAACGTGGGCGATCGCGTGGGTTACCTGGCTCGCGCAACGCAGCTCATTGATGAGATTCCACTGACCTGCGTTGTTTCTCTCAGCCACGCTTACGAGACTGAGCCTGCATACGGTATTGCTACACCCGTGGTAAACGCCGTTGCCGAGATTAGAACAGAGCTCCATCCGCTGGTGCTGATGGACAAGCTGCTTGAGGTAGAGAACGCTCTCAACCGCACACGCAAGAAGGGCGAGGAGGGTCATGGACCTCGCACTATTGACTGTGACCTTCTGTGGGTTGAGGGTGAACAACACGCAGGTAAACACCTCACTTTGCCTCATCCACGTATGGGCGAGCGCGATTACGTGCTTGTTCCTATGGAGGACCTGATGCACGATCCTGTGCGCTTCTTCTCGCACGGCGGTGTGGAGATTGCCCCTCCTGACCAGCGCGTTGGTCACGTAACCGAGGATCTGGGAGTCATTACGTGGGAGTAGCACAAGAAGCTCTGGAACTGGCGCGCGGCGGCGCACAAACGGGAGAGTTTGTGTTCCGTGTCTTTGACGTGCAGGAATACGCTACCCAGGACCAAGACGAGTGCCTTGAGCCAGCTTCCACACCGGCTGGCGAGAAACCCTTTGAGGTTGCAACTATTGTGCGCCTTGGTGTCTCGATGCCCTATGTACCTGCGGTTCCATACGTTGTAGCACTGGGAGTTTGCCAGTTCTTGCGCGCAGCAGATGAGAGCTTTGGCATTTGCTGGCCTTACGATATCTGCTATAAAGACCAGGTAATTGTCTCAATTAAGGCAACCGCAGGCTATAAGAG
>CALGXY010000125.1:0-4519 GCA_937935155.1 uncultured Atopobium sp.
TACCTAAGGAACACACCTAAGTCAGATATTCTGCTCAATTGCGGGCATATTACACTTCTAAGTCAGATATTCTGCATGTTTTAGCTATTTTCGGCGTAATGTATACGTCTTTTTGACAGATTATTCGACTTAAGTGTGTTTTGCGGACCCGAAATTTGCCTCGCGAGTCGATGGTGAGAAGATCCAATTTTCTTGCATGCCGTATACCTGCTGTTTTATGTGATTGCATATTTTATAAGTTCGGATATTTATATAAAAAGTTTCATGGCATCTTTTGGGGCGCATTTGAGGCACATTTGAGCTACATTCAAGATGTATTTAAAAGTCATTGGCATTGCCATGACATTCGTAGAAATTCAAAAGATATTTGAGCAGCTAGTTGTAACCCTTCCTGGAAAATTTGAATCAGCTTAACAGCGATTTAACACCCCTTCTGTTGTACTAGAGCCAGGAGAAGGGAGTATCTATGAAATCAAAGCAAGCTTGTGGTTGGAGTTGCCGCCTACGTGTCCTGCCTATTCTATTTTTGCTATTAGGATGTGCATTTGTAGTCTATGGCGCTTCTCGCGGAGAGGTTCAGACCGTATTGGGAAAAGCGGTACGAATCTGCCTTGAGTGTGTAGGTATTGGTTAGGTGACCTGCGGTGAAAGTGCTCTCAGGGATAAAATTTCTTGGAAAGAAAGTGCGAGAATTTATCACTAAAAGAGGTTTCGTGCAGGCATGCGCAACCTTTCTAACCAACCCTCACCTAACAAATTTTGCTAAGGGAACTATCTATACTGGTCCTGCAAAGTCAGTCTGTGTCCCTGGACTTAACTGTTATTCCTGCCCAGCAGCTACGGGTGCTTGCCCTATTGGAGCATTTCAGGCGGTAGTTGGATCTTCTAAATTCAGCTTCTCGTATTACATTACGGGTATTTTGATTCTCATTGGAACTTTGCTAGGCAGGTTTGTCTGCGGATTTCTTTGTCCATTTGGCTGGGTACAAGATCTTCTCCACAAGATTCCATTCCCAAAAAAATTTAGCACTAAAAAGCTCAAAGCCTTGCGCTATTTGAAGTACGTCATATTAATTGTACTTGTCTGGGCTCTACCAGCTTTGATTCAAAATGCCGTAGGAATGGGAGAGCCTTATTTCTGTAAGTATGTTTGTCCACAGGGAATTCTCGAGGGAGCAATTCCGCTTTCTTTAGCAGATGTCAGCATTAGGGCAGCTCTGGGCACACTTTTTACGATGAAGTTCAGCATTCTGGCAACTGTCGTACTGTTGAGCATCATGTTTTATCGTCCTTTTTGCAAATGGATTTGCCCGCTCGGGGCTTTTTATTCGCTGTTCAATCGCATCTCAATTTTGCAGTATCGAGTTGACGAGAAGACCTGTGTAAGCTGCGGAAAGTGTGCGCGTACATGCAAGATGGACGTAGATATTACGAAGAATAACGCAGCTCTTGAGTGCATTCGCTGCGGAGAGTGCATAAAGGTCTGTCCTGTTCATGCAATTGATGCAAAGCTCCTGTTAATCAACAAGAAAATTGAGCAGTCGGAAAAGGTTGCTACAGCAAAGCACCTGGCTGATTTACAGGCGACAAGCTCAATAAAGTAAGTGTCATAAAACGTGTATAGCTACGTTTCGTACGTAGAAAAGACAGAAAGGACTATGAAATGAAAAAATTTGTAACAAAATCCCTGACGTATGTCGCTGGCCTACTTATGGCAGTTGCGCTTGTTGGATGCAGCGTTGGTGGTACTGGCAACACAGGCACAACAACCGCTCCAACTGCCGAGCAGCAGAATTCTGCTGCAGTTCCACCTGAGGCAGCATCAAAACTGCATCTCAAAGACGGCGATACCTTCCCAGATTTTAAGGCAACAGATATCACTACTGGCGCTACCTATGACAACACCGTATTTGGACAGAATAAGGTCACTGTTCTGACCTTCTGGTTCAATGGCTGTACTGGCTGCATTCAGGAGATGCCAATGCTTCAAGAACTTGCTGATACCTATAAGGACAAAGGTGTCAATGTCTTGGGTGTTAACGCCGAAGCCGCATACACGGACGACGCTAAGAAGGAAGCCGTGAATATTCTCCAGAAGCAGGGCGTTACCTACGGAAACGTCGCTCTTGATCCTCACAGCGATGGCGGTCACGTTATCGAAGGCCTCACAGCGTTCCCAACCACTATGGTTATTGACCAGAACGGTAGACTTGTGGGCGACCCAATTACCGGTGGCTCCAGCAAGCTTCAAGGCAGTGAACTTCAAAAGCGCGTTGACCAGGCCCTTGCTCAGTCAAAGTAGGTTATAGAAACTTACATACCGCTCACGGCACACGGCGAGAAGAACTTCTCGCCGTAGGGTTCAATCGGTTAGCATTTGAAGTGTTGTATGAAGTACGCCTGGACTGAGTCATTTGAGCTTGGTCCAGGCGCACTCTAATACTTGCAAATAGCATCAAGCTGCATTTGAAAGGGAAGAATTGAAAATCCTTGTAGTGGAAGATGAAAAAGAGCTTCTTGCCTCCATTGGAGAGGGTCTTGAGCTTGATGGCTATTACGTTGATCTTGTCGACAACGGCACTCAGGCTCTTGAAATGGCTCAGCTTGAGCAATATGACCTGATTCTACTTGACCTTAACCTTCCTGGTATCGATGGACTTGATTTGCTGCGTACACTACGAGCGGAGCACTCAGAGACTAAGGTGCTGATTCTTTCTGCGCGTTCATCGGTGTCTGATCGTATTGTTGGATTAGACGCGGGCGCTGATGACTACCTTATAAAACCCTTTGCGTTTGGTGAGCTCGAGGCCCGTATTAGGACGCTCCTGCGCCGCGAATATACGCATGGAGAAGCGTCTTTGACGTTGGGAGAACTTCGGTTTGACACTACGGCTCGACAAGTTTTTGTTGGAGACGCTCAGGTTAATTTCACCAAGAAAGAACTTGCAATTCTAGAGTATCTGATGCGACATGCTGGAGCGGTTGTGAGCAGTGAAGAGCTCATGACTCATGCGTGGGATAGCAACGTGGACTTATTCAGCAATTCTGTGCGTGTTCACATTTTTTCGGTACGAAAAAAGTTACGAGAAGCTCTTGGATATGACCCAATTTCTAACAAAGTAGGAGAGGGTTATTGCTTTAAGAGGGACAGCGATGACTAAGATAAGTGGAATAATCCCAAAGCCAATGCGATCGATACGCGCCCAACTCACTCTTCTTATGGTGGGCTTATTGGTGTGCTGTTGCGTTGTTTTGACCTGGCTTGTGTATCGCTCGACGTCTGAATTGCTGGAACTAGCTGCGGCAAATGCTATCAACCAGGGAACTCTTTCTATCGTTTTGGATGTAGATACTATCGAACGTTCTATTTTGTTTGACGCGCTGGGTATCTTGCTTGTTGTGATTGTTGCTGGCAGCTGTGCAGCTTATCTTTTAGCAGGTCACTATACTAAACCAGTTCAACAGCTCTCTGCTCGCATGAAAGAAATTGGCCCTGATACGCTGTCTGATTCCATTGAGATTGAGGGCGGTGGAGAAGAGATTCAAGAGCTGGTTAAGTCATTTAATCAGATGACTGAGCAACTAGATGAAGCATTTGCAATGCAGAGGCGTTTCTCGGCTAGTGCAGCTCACGAGCTCAGAACGCCAATTGCGGTACTGCGAACTAAGCTGGATGTTTTTAAGAAAAAGAAGCGAGAACAGCGTGAATATGACGAGCTTGTAGACACGATGGAGACATACATTGACCGCCTATCTTCCATCATCACTGATCTTTTGGAATTTGCGGAGACATCTGAGCTAGGAGAGACTGAGGACGTTTCTCTTGATTCAGTAGTTAAAACGGTCGTGGATGATCTTGAATCGGTCGCTCAAAATAATATGGTCAACGTGCAGGTTAACACGCAGATTGATGCACATTATGATACACAATCCGAGGCACAAAACCTCATCGTTAAAGGAAATACCAACCTGCTATATCGAGCTCTTTACAACCTGGTTGAAAATGCCATTCGTTATAACAATGAAGAAGGTTCAGTCAACATTACTCTAGAAACCAGGGATCAAGAAGGCGTGATTATAATTGCCGATACAGGAGTAGGCATAGCTCCTGAGCAAAGAGAACTTGTATTTGAGCCGTTTTACAGGGTGAATAAGTCACGCTCCAGAGAGTTTGGCGGCGCAGGCATTGGTCTTTCACTGGTCAAGACCATCTTGAAGCGGCATGGAGCTTCTATCACAGTCTCTGAAAACAACCCTCAGGGTTCTGTATTTACAATCAGAATTCCACTGGTAGACGCTGTAGATTCCGATTAGCACTTCACATACACTGCCGCGCATAGATAAGATGAATGGCAGCTAATGGCGAGAAGTACAATGGCTAAAATAGTTATTAGCACATAGATGCTCTAGTGATGAAGGGGAGCCAAGCATGGAGTTTATTCTAGACACAGCTGATCTTGAGGCAGTTAAGCAGCTTGATGAGCTTTTGACTATTGATGGAGTTACCACCAATCCTGCA
>CALGXY010000126.1:0-14931 GCA_937935155.1 uncultured Atopobium sp.
GTTATCGACTCATTTAGCTCGTCAACGGGCGTGGTTAACGAGACGCTGCCAAACATCATCTTTGTCACGCTGTCACTGGTGAACGCAATTATCGGCTACCTGATCTTTAACAACACCGTTCACCGAGGAGTTAGAATCTAACTTTTGTGATGCGCAGGGGCGGCTTCGCGGAATTTCATGACGTCTACCTGCGGTAACAACACAAAATTCTTCTGTCGAGAAGAAACATCGAGGCACCCACCACATGTCGTTTATCGAATGGTGGGTGTCTCTTTTTGTGCTTTGCGGTACGGTAGGGTGGCTAGAGGTTTTCTTGTTCGGTAAGTAGCAGGAAGGGCCGAAGCATATCGCGCTAGACTCGGGCGTGAACTATCGGCTGACCTTCTCGGCTGCTTGCCGCAGTCAGAGGAGGCATCATGGCCGAAAAAAATGTTTCTAAGGTAAAGAATGTGGTCCTGGTGGGCCAAGGTGGCGTGGGCAAAACCATGCTTGCCGAGGCAATGCTGCATCTGACGGGTGCAACCACTCGTTTAGGCGGCCACGCAGGCACAAAGCCCACGCTTGATTACGATTCACAAGAGTCAGAGCGCGGATTCTCTATCTCTACCACTATCGCACCAATTACCTGGGAAAATACACGCATTAACGTGCTTGACGCACCGTGCTATCCTGACTTTGTAGGCGACGCCTATGCGGCAATGAGCGCTGTTGAGACGGCGCTGTTTGTCGTCGATGCAGCTAGTGGACCTGGCACTATTACCACCAGGCTTTGGTTTGCCGCCGAGGATCTTTCTCTCTGCCGCGCGCTGTTCATCAACCGCTTGGATCGCCCTGATGCAGACTACGAGACCGCGATGGCTATGCTCCAGGATCGTTTTGGCTCCTCGCTTGGCGCAGTGACCATTCCAATGGGTTCTGGCGAGGCGTTCTCCGGCATCATTGACGTTGTCCATCAGAAGGCGCGCAAGCTGGTAAACGGCAAGCCTGAGGTCACCGATATTCCTGCCGAGTTCCAAGCAGAGGCAGAGGCTGCTCGCGCTGCCCTGACCGAGCTGGTTGTTGAGGCAGACGATGAGCTGATGATGCGCTACCTTGAGGGCGGAGAGATTACGCAGGAAGAGCTTGAGGGCCTGCTGGGCAAGGCTCTAATGGAGCGCATTTTTGTTCCTGTCTTCTCGGGCTCTTGCGTCCGTGAAGAGGGCGTTATCTCCCTGCTTGATGCTGTTGACGGCTGGTTCCCAACAATGTCTGATTTTGGCCGCATTCCGCTGGTCAACGGCGAGCAGCTTGATATTTCACCTGATGACGAGCGCCCTGTTGCGTTTGCCTTCAAGTCGCTGCAGGATCCACAGAACGGCAAGCTTACCTTTGTAAAGGTGCTTGCGGGTACCGTTTCTGCAGGTTCCGAGCTTATCAACGCTCGCACACGCAAGCCCGAGCGCCTTTCTCACCTGTATCGTATGTGCGGCAAAGAAACAACTGATGTCAACACCGCCGCAGCCGGCGACATCGTAGTAGTTCCAAAGCTCGAGGCCATGACGGGCGACACGCTCTCCGTTACCGGTAAGGTTGAGGCTGCCGCGTTTAGGTTCCCCAACTCCCTGTACCGCACGGCTATTGAGCCTGATGAGCGCGGTACCGAGGGCAAGCTCTTCGCGTTCCTGGAGAAGGCCGCCGACGCCGATCCAACCCTTAAGGTTGAGCGTGACGAGGACACCGGCCAGACCATTGTTTCTGCAATCGGCGAGGCACAAGTAGCCGTTCTTCTCGAGCGTCTTGAGCAGCGAGCCGGCGTTTCCGCACATAAGGTTGCGCTTCGCATCCCATATCGCGAGACGATCCGTCGAGTTGCAAGCGCTCAGGGTAGGCACAAGAAGCAGACCGGCGGCTCCGGCCAGTACGGCGACTGCTGGCTGCGCATTGAGCCAAACCCAGACGCAGGCTACGAGTTTGTGGACGAGATTGTGGGCGGCCACATTCCACGCGGCTTCATCCCCGCTATTGATAAGGGCGTCCAGGAGACCATGCGCGAAGGCGTTTTGGCTGGTTATCCTATGATTGACGTTAAAGTTGCCGTTTACGAGGGCTCTTACCACCCCGTTGACTCCAACGAGATGGCTTTCAAGACTGCTGCTCGCATTGGTTTCCAGAAGGCTGTTGACCAGGCAGAACCTGTTCTCTTGGAGCCTATGGCCCACCTGGAGATTACCGTTCCAGACAGCTATGCAGGTTCCGTCATGGGCGACGTCTCCGCTTCCCGCGGTCGCGTTGAGGGAATGTCTTCCGGCACCGGTGTTTCCGCTGGTGAAACCACCATTAAGGCGACGATTCCATACGCTGAGGTTACCGATTACGCTACAAGGCTGAGGTCCCTCTCGCGCGGAACGGGCGAGTACACCGTTGAGCTGGCAGGATACGAGCAGGTGCCACACGACATTCAGGCTCGTCTTGCTGCCGAGTACGCCGAGCGTCGCGCTGCCGGCGAGCGCTAAGCTGCAGATTAGGCGCGTCCTCTGCCGCAAGCACGAAAGTACAGGTAGATAACGAGTTACAAGCATGAACCCTCGCATCTTTCAGGTGCGAGGGTTCTTTTGCGTTTCTGCAGCGTGTTGGTGGCGGCTTTTCAGTCTGGGCATACGAAATAGCGCAAAATAGTGCGGTTTTAGTAGGTCTTACTGGGGAATCGTATAGCTTTTAGTCAAAATAACCAGGAAACTAGAGCATCTTGCCTGACGGCTAGGTGGTCTCACTAACCGGTATACATTTCTATGCATAAACTTCATCTAATATGCTTGAAAATGAATAGCGAAATATAAAAAATCTAACTATAGGTAAATTCCGCTTCTAGGGAACACACCTATGTCAGATAATCTGTCCAATTGCGAGCATATTACACATCAAATGAAGATAATCTGCACGTTTGAGGTATTTTCAGCGTAATGTATACGTCTTTTTGACAGATTATCTGTTATAGGTGTGTTCGGCCATTTTTCCTACAGCAAAAAGCCCCGCAATCGAATCCGGTTGCGGGACTTGAACGTACTCGATGAGCCAATTGATTGCACGCCGCAGTGATTACGCTGATGGACGAGGTCCGCTAGAGACGCGGATGGTGATAGTAGCGCCAGCTGCAGCACTTGAAGGTGTTTGGCCAACTACGTTTCCGGTTGCAACGTTGTCATCGTAGACCCAAACCGTGTTGACCTGGAAGCCCGCGTTTTCCAGCGTGGACTGAGCGGTTTCAAAGTCCTTGCCAACAACGTTTGGAACAGATCCGCTCTGAGCACCGGAAGAAACAACGATGGTTACCGTGGAACCCTTATCTGCCTTGCCGTTAGCTGGAGACTGGGAGATGACACGACCTTCAGGAACGCTAGAAGATGGCTGTTTCTGAATATTTACCTTGAAGCCTGCATCTTTCAGGACATCGGACGCACGCTCGGCAGTCATCTCGGTGACGTCTGGAACATCTGCCTTACCCTTGCCAGAAGACAGGTGATAGGTGATGGTGTCGCCAGCTTTAGCATCGCTACCTGCGGCTGGTTCCTGTGTTGCAACATAACCAACGGTTACGTCGTCCGACTCAACCGAGTCACCATTTCTTGCTTTGAGGCCAACAGCAGCAAGAGCAGACTCAGCCTCTGATGGACTCTTGTTGGTAAGATCAGGCACCTTAACTGCAGCAGCAGGTTTAGCGCCCTTAGAAATGACAAGGTTAACCGCGGTTCCTTCAGGAGCCTGTTTGTTAGCGCTTGGTGTCTGATCAATGACCTGGCCTTCAGGAGCAGAATCACTGTAGCTTTCTGTAACAGTTCCCAGCTTAAAGTGGCTATCAGAAGCATTTAGTGCCTGAGTAGCCTGGTCTTTTGTCTGACCAACAAACTGTGGAACCAGATACTGCTGGGCGGAGTTGCCGAGCATCTGTGCAATAGCAAAGCCGGCAAGAGCCAGGACAACCAAAGCGCCCAGAACGCCGAGAATAACGTTGCGCTTGTGACGTTTATTCTCGCGCCTGTCAAGCTCATCAGCCTCTTCGCGAGAATGGACGCGGTTCAAGCGACCAGTGTCGCCGCCGCGCGTAATGTAGGTGTTGGAGCCGTCGATGCCGCGACGATCCAGCCTGGAAGTTGGCTGAGGTGGTGTCACAATGCGGGGGCTCACGGTGGTGTTGCTTGGAATAGTGGCGCGGCCAGCAATGAAATCGCGCAGCGCACGAGCAAGCTCGTCAGCGCTCTGATAGCGGTCGGCTGGGTTTTTCTCCATGCAACGAAGAATGATTGCCTCGAGTGCAGGGTCAACGTTGGGGTTGATCAGCGATGGTGGCTGAGGAGCCTCGTTGACCTGCTTCATAGCAACGCTGATAGCGTCGTCACCAACAAAGGGAACGCGGCCAGTTGCAGCCTCGTACATGACAATGCCCAGGGAATAGATATCGGTGGTTGGCCCCAAAGGCTTGCCGGTACTTTGCTCTGGAGAAACGTAATGGGCGGTGCCAAGAACAGAGTTATCGGTGGTTAGACTGCTGTTCTTTGCACGAGCAATGCCAAAGTCCATGACCTTGATGTTGCCATCTGGCTGGACCATGATGTTCTGTGGTTTGATGTCACGGTGAATGATGTCGTGACGATGTGCTACAGAGAGCGCCTGAGCAATCTGAGAGCCAATCTGAGCGACCTTACGGGAATCAAGGGCTCCATGTTTGCGGATGCCACTCTTAAGGTCTGTACCACGCAGATACTCCATGACAATGTAGTAGGACTCGCCATCCTTACCCCAGTCGTATATCGAGACAATATAAGGACTGGAGAGCGCCGCTGCAGCCTGAGCCTCCTGCTTAAAACGGGCAGCAAAGGAAGGATCGTTTGCGTACTGCGGCAGCATCATCTTGATGGCAACAGTACGACCAAGAACCTGGTCCTGTCCGCGGTAAACGGTGGCCATTCCACCGGTACCAATTTTGTCTTGAACCTGGTAACGCCCACCGAGCATTCTACCTGGCATAACTCAACTCCTATCAAGCGTGCGATTTTCTCGCCACGTCACTTACTATCTTAGAACACACCCAACTACTTGGGGAGAAGACCGTGCGGTGTTTTAGGCGCTACGAAGCAGCTCCCAAAGCCTGGATGTTCAGGCACTGCGCAAGAACACGTCCGCCAACTTGAGCACCGTAACCTAAAACGTTCTCGCCGTTGCCTTCGATGACAACAGAAACAACAAGGGTTGGGTGGTCGTAAGGCGCAAAACCGATGAAGAACGAGTTAAAGTTACCGTTCTCGACGTCTGCCGTACCTGTTTTACCTGCAATCTTGACACCCGGAACGCGAGCTCCCATACCAGTGCCGGATTCAACAACGCCCAACATTGCCTCTCGGACCTGCGCAGCGGTATCCGCAGACACTGCCTGTCCAAGCGATTTTGGTGACGTTGTAGAAACAACAGCTCCCTCTGGCGAGAGAACGCGGTCAACGATGTAAGGGTTCATGACCACGCCGCCGTTAGCAATTGCAGCCGCGACAACAGCGTTTTGCATGACGGTGGTCTGAGGACCTGCAGGGCTTGCATGCTCTCCAACAGGAAGACCGCAGGATGCCCAGCCAAGCTCCCAGGTGGTCATCTCGGCAGGATTTGGCATCAACGATGGTGTAGTGGAGAAGTCCTGGCCAAGCGCTGTGCCATAACCAAAGGCACGTGCATAGCTGACCAGGTTGTCTGCGCCAAGTGCTACGCCAAGCTGCGCCAACGCCGTGTTAGAAGAGCGAGCAAATGCCTCACGCAGAGGAATAGTGCCCATGTCCTCGTTGGCGTAGTTGTGGATAGTACCACCGCCAAGCTCCATGGTTCCTGGAGCGGAATATGTGGTGTCCAGCGTAGTGGTATGTGTATCAATACCAGCAGAAAGTGTAATGGTCTTGAACGATGAGCCAGGGGAGTAGAGCGCCTGGGTAGTTCTGTCGACCAGCTGACTGCCAGTGCCGGATTCGATAATAGTGCCGAGCTCAGCGTGGGTGTATGAAGGACTAGAAGCCTTTGCAAGTACAGCTCCGGTAGCTGGATCCATGACAACAATAGAACCCGAATATCCCTGGAGTGCAGCCTCTGCCACGGCCTGCATCTGAGAGTTGATGGTCAAAACAACGCTTGAACCAGCGGTATTGACGCCAGCCATCGAGTACAGAGCGCTTCTCCAGTCAGAATGATCTGCGTGTCCGGTGAGCGTCTCGTTCATGGAGGACTCGATACCTGCAGTTCCGTACTGGGTAGAGATATAGCCAACGGTGTGAGAAGCCATGCCGTCGTGTGGATAGTTGCGCACGTAGGTGCCGTCGTCTTGCTTGACGCTCTCTGCCAGAGTGACGCCGTCAGAAGTCATGATGGCGCCGCGCTGAACATATGCGCTCTTAGCAATAGTGTGGTTGTTGGTAGGGAGCGCCTGAAGTCTAGGTGCGTCAATGACCATCAAGAAGGTCAAGTTGCCGAGAAGAACGGTGAAGAAGAGGGTAAATACGGTAACCAAATTGGTCAGACGTTTTCCGAGAGCAACACGTCCCAGAACACCGGATTCCTCAGACTGTAGGCCAAAGCCTCCACGGATGTGGTTGCCATGAAGGACAGAGGAGGCATGAGCGCCACCGGAAGAAATTGCAAATCGCTGCGAATCAAGCGTTTTCTTGCTTGGCTCAAGCTCTGTCTCGCGACCAGTTCCCTCGTCACCCGCTCTGAGCAGTAGGGCAACAATGATAAAGCTGGAAAGAAGAGAGCTACCGCCCTGACTCATAAAGGGCAGGGTAACGCCGGTAAGAGGCATGAGCTTAGTAACGCCTGCAACAATGAGGAAGGTTTGGAACGCCAAAACACTGGTAAGACCAGCAGCCGCAAAAGCAGATGAATCGGACTTTGCGCGAGCAGCTGTTGCAAGACCGCGCACGGTAAGCAGCAGGAACAGGGTAATAATTGCTGCTCCGCCAAAGAGTCCCAGCTCCTCAGCAATGGCCGAGAAAATAAAGTCAGACTCAACAATAGGAATAAGCGTAGGCATTCCCTTATCAATTCCGGTACCAGCAAGGCCTCCATCTGCGATGGAATAGAGGGACTGGACAATTTGGTAGCCGTCTCCAGCGGGGTCTTTGAAGGGGTCAAGCCAAATGTTGACACGAGTCTGAACGTGACCAAAGAAGTGATAAAGCACCACGCCGCCAATGGCCAAGAGCGCAATACTGACAAAAACGTAGCTTGCGCGACCTGTTGCTACATAGAGCATGATGACAAAGAACACAAAGAAGAGCAGAGCGCTACCAAGGTCGCGTTCAAAAATAACAACAATCAGGCTGATGCCCCACATGACAAACAGAGGAAGCAGCATTTTAAAGCGAGGAATGCGGAAAGGTCCAACAGAACGCATGGAGACCGATAGGGCTTCTCGATTCAGTGCAAGATAAAATGCCAGGAAGAGCGTAATGGCAATCTTTGCAAGCTCGCCAGGCTGGAAGGTGAATGCGCCAAAAGAAATCCAGAGTTTTGCGCCGTAGCGGTCCTGGCCAATAACAATTGGTAGAAGAAGCAGTATGACGCCGAGAATACCAATGGAGTATTTGTAGCGTGCTAACGCGTCAAGATTTCTAATGACCGCAAGCACCACAATCATGACAACAACAGAGATAAAGAGCCAAATCGTTTGGTTGACTGCAAGATTTGGCGCAAGTCTGGTGACCATGGTGATGCCAATTCCCGAGAGCACAAACACAATAGGGAGAATGGCGGGGTCTGCTGCGGGAGCAAGGAACCTAATAGCAATGTGAGCCACGGTAAATGCTGCAAAGAGACCAATAGGAACGGCCATTGTCTCAAGGCTGAGCGTTGAGCGAGCAGTAATCATGTACATGGCGTACAGCAGAAATACAGGGATTGCTCCTACAAATAGTAAGAAGAGCTCTGTATTACGCCTTAATCCACCTGCTTTTTCCATTCCTACTCACCTCCCGAACTTGTTGTTGACGTTGTTGTTTCTGTTGTGGGTGTTCCGCCAGACTGAACGTCTTCTTTCTTTTTGACCGCTTTGTTGTTGGCGTCGTCAATTTGTTTGCGGTAATTCTCGACGGTGCTGTGTGCTTCATCCTCGTTTTTAACGCGAATTCCGTCTGCAAGAGAGTCTTGAACTGCGTCAGGCAAATCTTTTATTTCAATCGACGTAGTTTCAACAAGCGTAGACATGTTTATGCCGGCAATTGTTGTAGGAATACCTCGATAAACGCCAACGGTAGTTCCGTTAATTCCTAAGTACCACTCGCTACTTACAAACAGGAAGAACACCGCAACAGTGGCTGCAAAGAGCGCAAGGAACGAGACAAACGTGGCAATGACGCCACGAGTAAGGTGTTTTCTGGTTTGATCGGCTATGCCGTCGTCCAAGACATCGATGACAATAACGGTAATGTTGTCTGAGCCGCCATAGGTAAGAGCTGCGGAAACAAGGTTATCGGCAGCCTTTTGCGGCGTGACGTTAGAGACAGCAATGGACTCAATCTCATCGTCGGGCACCATGCCAGAGAGACCATCGGAGCATAAGATGATGCGGTCACCATCAGATACTTCAAGCGAGAAGTGATCTGCATACATGTCTGGATCAGAGCCAAGAGCTCGCGTAACTACCGAGCGAGAAGGGTGAGTACGCGCCTCATCAGCGGTAATCTGGCCAGAATCAATGAGCTCCTCAACGTAGCTGTGGTCGTGAGTAATGCGGACCAGTGTGCCGTGATGAAGCAGGTAAATGCGAGAGTCTCCAACATGGGCAACGGCCATCTGATTGCCCTCGATGAGGACGGCAGAGGCGGTGGAGCCCATGCCGGGTTTGCCAATACCCTTTGCAGGAGCATCAATAACTTCCTGGTTAGCAGCCTCAATCGCAGCGCCAAGACGGACATCGTCTGCGGTACTTGGTGCCTGTTCGGCAATAACCTTAACAGCAATGGAACTTGCTACTTCGCCAGCAGCGTGTCCACCCATACCATCGCAGATGGCAAAAAGGGGAGTGCGCAAAAGGAACGAGTCCTCGTTATGCTCGCGAACTAATCCCACGTCAGAGCGGGCGCCCCAAGAAATAAAGGTGTTAGAACCTGAAACTGCTTCTGCGTCGCCTCGACCGTCAAGTGGCAGCTCGCAACGACCAGGAGCGCTGACGGGCTCTTGTGCAGGTGTATCAGAAATATGTGTTGTATCAGAAGAAACCATGAGCCTCTTATCGACGTCCAACACGCATAATCACATCGCCGACCTGTACTTCGTCTGTGTCGCGAAGGGTAACAGGCTGCTCGATGATGTGACCATTAACCATGGTTCCGTTTGTGGATCCAAGATCTTCAAGTACCAAAGCAGGGCCCTGGATAGTAAAGCGGGCGTGTGAAGCAGAAACGTAAGGTTCGTCAATCACGATGTCAGACGAAGGAGAACGTCCAATAACAACAGGTCCCAAGATGTCTACGTGAAGACCACGTAAGGACTTGACGCCCTTCTCGACATCAACGGACCAAATAGCTCCGTCTTTGCGCTGACCGCGAACCAGGCCAATGCCTGTGCGCATGACCGAGAACAGGAAGATGTACAGCAGGACAACAAGCAGAACACGTCCTGCAAAGAGAATCAAATCAATCATTAGTTCTCCCGGAACTGAAGGTCCATAAGACCAATGGTAATGAGGTCTCCGTCGCGCAGAATTACCTCATCTACGTCGATATCGTTGACAAGCGTTCCGTTAGTGGAGTGCAAATCAGCAATGTGCCAATCGTGACCGTCATAGGTCATCTCGGCGTGACGTCTTGAAACGTTAGGATCGCGCAGAACAACGTCTGCCTGAGAGCGCTCGCGGCCAATAATGGCACGAGGAGCCTCAACGCGATACGAACGACCGCTCTGGCGATCAATCAAAATGCAGGTAGCGTCCATGTTTGCGCGTGGCGTGCCCTGCAGATTGCGAGAAGAACGACCGCCCGCGCCGTTTAATTGGGCATCAAGGGAAGGCGTGATACGACGCTGAGTCATAGGAACAGGAGCTGCTGTTGGGATAGCTCCGTTTACGGGCAGGTCTGGAAGCCCGTTTGAGCTAGGAAGAACAGGCATAGGAGTGGACTCAGCTGCGGAAACAACAGGAATTGCGCCTTGAGCCTCAACAAAGTCTGGTGGCATTACCGCAAGACCGGCGTCTGTACCAGCAAGATCTCCCAAAACCTCTGGCGTTGCATTATCTGCAGAAACGGGTCTAACTACAGACAGAGGATCTGGCTCTGGCTGTGGTTCTGGCTGAACAGCAGCGCGGGAATTGTGTTGCTGAGGCATTTGAGCTGCAGCTCCTCCAACACTGGAGTTTCCACCCAAGAAAGCACGCTCTTCATTGCGTAGCTGGTCAAGCGTATTGCCGTCAACGTTTTCTGCAAAGACAGCAAATTTTCCAGGCTTCAGAGATGGGTCAACCATAAAACGAACAAGCGGCTGACCAACAAATACATAATCTTTTTGCTGAGCCTGAGCAGCCACAAAGTCAGAAACCTCTGCAGTTAGATCAGCATAAAGAGGACGCATCAGTGAATCGTCTTGAGGAGCAACTAAAACGGTATATAGGGCAGGGGCAGTGTCTACACCATCAATCTCATACGTCTCACGTTCCATCTCTTTAGCTGCGCGTTTGGCAAGCTTCTTAAAAGAGAAAGGCTCTGCGTATCCCTGAGGTGCGGCACCAAAGACCGAACCAATACGGTTTTCAAAGTCACTAAGAAAGCTCATCTAATTCCTCGCCTTCCTGATCCGCGTCAAGTGGACCTATCAGGACAATTGCAATACATACAAGTACACATAAGAATACCGTAATTAGTACAGAAACTATACTTTCAACTACCCAAAAATTGGGATTCTCCATCCAAGCTGCCCATATAAAGCCACTTGAAAGCAATATGGCGCAGACAATTTGTCCAAAAACCATCCATCCGCGACGTTTTTTCTGGCTCATAAGCGCGCCTAAAAGAGCAGATAGGGAACATGCCCCAAAGCGAATCCAGAAAGGAAGTCCTGAGGCCAGTGAGGTGTAGTCATAGGCAAGAGGAGTTGCCGCAAAGCCCAAAGATATACCTCTTGCAAACAGTATTCCAAAAAGATAGCTAAAAGCTCCTGTTAAAACTGCAGGTAGCGGACGCATAGTAGCGGAGACAAGCGCTGGTGCTGAAACAGGAGCAGGTAATAAAGCTCCTAATAAGCAGTTGATGCTGCTAAATTTCGAGACCCTTCCTGCAAAGGCCCACCAGATAACGCTTACCAAGGTTACAAGCGTTGCAAACGGGAATGAAGTACTGGTAGGGCTAATGCTTGCCAGAGCATATACCGCGCATGCAATGACAAGCGCAGAACCCAATGGAGTCCAAAGAGCAGCTGCCGCAGCTCCTACAAGAGAACCCACCACAATAAACGTGAGCGATTCTGGAGCAATAAGCTGGAACAACTGGGCGAGAAGAACACCGGTGACCAGGGCTGATACGCCTCGCACGGCAGCCGAGGGCAGCCAGGGGAAGCGGATTGAGAGCGGAAGATGCTTGACGTCCCAGGTCTCGGTTTCCTCTTCTTCTGACTGTTCCACCAGGGATTTGAGGCTTTTCTCGCCCTGCTTTTCGCCGCCAAGAGGAGTCACAATTTCTTGCGCAAATTCAGACACACTGCCTTGTCGCATGGACGGTTCAGGGGAAAGTGCCTGTGTCAAGGCGGCATCTACAGCAAAGGGGACCTCGGGATCTTGTTTGAGCAGAGGAATCTTTGGGCCCTTGTAGATGTGATCAAGGGATTCTTTAGCCGTTCTGCCCGCAAATACATTGACGCCCGTTAGCGCCTGCCTCAGAACAACAGCAAGCGAGAAAATATCAGCGCGCTCGTCAACAAGCATGCCTTCAACCTGTTCAGGAGGCATGTAGCCTACCGTACCTCCGCGAGCACCACCATAACCAGCAGCTGAGGCAAGTGTTGCCATACCAAAGTCGGCAAGTTTTACCGTACCCTGGCGGTCAATCATGATATTTGTTGGCTTGATGTCCAGATGGAGTACGCCGTTTTCATGGGCATATTGAAGCGCCTTAGCAAGTGAAGACACCATGTGAGCTGATTCGGCATAGGTGAGGTAGCCACCCTCAACGCGAGCCAAGAGCTCCGATAAATTAAGGCCATCAACAAACTCCATGACCAGATAGGCGTAATCGCCTTCAATCTCAAAGTCATGAACAGTCACAATGTTGGGATGCGCTAGCAGACAAGCAGTTCTTGCCTCAGAAAGAGCCTCGTCAACAGTTGAAGCAAGCACGCCGGGAGTCTCGGAAGCCCCTAACAATGGCATGCGTTTAATGGCAACGCGCCTCTGCAAACGAGTATCCCAGCAGGTACAAACGGTGCCAAAACCTCCGTTACCTCTGCGAGCAAGAACGCGATATCGGTCAAGCAAAATTTCTGGCTCAGCCGCAGGCGATGCCTGCTGAACAGAAGGTGAATGTAGATATGTAGTTTGCGTGGTCTGTGACCGCGAGTCACTCACGGCAACCTCCTGTGTTTAAAGTGTGTTTGTCGGCCGTGACTGTCTATATTCTACCGCTGAAAAGAATTTTCTTATATATCTATTGTTTTTCCATTAGAAGAAAACAAAATGTTGTAGTATTATTCCCTAGCACGCGGGTGTGGCGGAATTGGCAGACGCGTACGGTTCAGGTCCGTATGAACGCAAGTTCATGGGGGTTCAAGTCCCTTCGCCCGCACCATTTGCATTTAAAAAAGCCCCTTCACGGGGCTTTTTTGTTACCTATTTGTTGTCTTCCTCAAAGTCAGACCAACCCTCTTGGTCGTCGCCAAAGAGGTCCCAGTCGTCCTCGGTCTTTTTATGGTTGAAATACATCTTTTTAGTTTTACGCTCCAGCACAAAGGAAATGACTAAAAAGAGCAAAATTCCACCAAGTACGAGGAACAACACACCGGTTTTATCGCCAAAAAGCCAGCCGACAAATGAGTTAATTGCGTCCATAATCCAGCTCCAGAACATGTGAAGGGTTAAGAATCTGAATACAAGTATATACTTGGTAAGCTATAAGAAAAAATGCACTGCCAAAAAAGTGTTGATTCAAGGAGAAGCTGCATGCTTGATATCAAATTTGTGCGCGAGAATCCTGACCTCGTAGATAAGTCTTGCGAGTCCAGGCAAAACGCCCACTGGGATCGCGAGAAATTCTTTGAGCTTGACGAGGAGCGCAGAAGCGTAATTGCCGAGGTTGAGTCTCTTCAGGCAGAGCGTAACGCTGTTTCTAAGCAGATTGGCCTTCTTATGCGTGAGGGCAAGAAGGAAGAGGCTGAGGCAGCTAAAGAGCAGGTAGCAGCTAACAAAGATCGCATCGCAGAGCTTGATCAGCGCCGCGGAGAGGTTGAGGAAGAGCTCACCGCCCTTGTTGCAGCTATTCCAAACATTCCTGACGCATCCGTTCCTTATGGCAAGGATGACTCCGATAACCCTGAGGTTCGCAAGTGGGGAGAGCCAACTCAGTTTGATTTTGAGCCAAAGGCGCACTGGGATCTTGGTCCTGAACTGGGCATGATTGATTTTGACCGTGGCGTAAAGCTTGCAGGAACTCGTTTCTATCTTCTTGGCGGCATGGGCGCTCGCATGGAGCGTGCGCTTATCAACTTCATGATTGATACACATAACCAGGCAGGCTTCAAAGAGTGGTGGCCACCAGTTATCACAAATCAGGATTCTCTGTTTGGCACTGGTCAGCTCCCTAAGTTTGAAGAAGATCTCTATCACGTACAGCCTGACCTCTACCTCATTCCAACTGCTGAGGTCCAGCTCACAAACATCCATCGTGACGAGATTCTGGACGCATCTCAGCTCCCTCTGCTCTATACCGCATTCACCCCATGCTTCCGCGAGGAGGCAGGTTCAGCTGGTCGAGACACCCGTGGCATCATCCGCGTCCACCAGTTTGACAAGGTAGAGATGGTCAAGTTTGCAAAGCCTGAAGACTCCATGAATCAGCTTGAGTCCATGGTTCAGGAAGCCGAGAAGATCCTCCAGCTTCTGGGTCTTCCTTATCACGTGGTTACTCTCTGCACTGGTGACATTGGCTTCTCTGCATGCAAGTGTTATGACATTGAAGTTTGGCTCCCAAGCTATAACGCATACAAGGAGATTTCTTCTTGCTCTAACTGCTGGGATTTCCAGGCTCGTCGTGCAAATATCCGCTATAAGGATCCAGCAGAGTTCAAGGGCACCCGTCTAGTTCACACGCTTAACGGCTCCGGTCTGGCAGTTGGCCGTACCATGGCTGCAATTATGGAGAATTATCAGAACGCAGATGGCTCCGTTACCGTGCCTGAGGCGCTCCGTCCTTACATGGGTGGCATCGAGGTTATTCGCCCAGAATAGTTTCTCTTTTTAATCAAAACTGATTCAATTCTTGAAATGGTCTTCTACAGAATTGTGGAGACCATTTCTTTTAGTGATTTATAGAACATATGTTCTATAAATCAGCTATACTTGTGGCTAGCAAGAGAAGAAAGAGGTAGCTATGAAAGGTTTGGTAGAGGTACAGAAAGATATCGTAGTACGGCAGTTTGTGCAGGGTAGTGCAGCAGAAATTGGATTTGGTCACAAGGAGTTTTATTCAGAAATCCATATAGCACCAGAGCAACTTGCAGCTTTAAGAAAATGGATTTCAGACCAAGGCAGGGTGGGTTTAAAAGACTTAAGTCCACAAGAATATCTTGAGGTCATCATGGCAGAAACATGTATGGCTGAGGTAATGGATGAGCTTGATGAAGCTGGCATTTCTTACCGTTATTTATATGCTAACTCTGCTGGTGAAGTAGCCTTAAGACCAGGTAGATAATAAAAAAGAGCTCCCGAAGGAGCTCCTAAGTTCAAGT
>CALGXY010000127.1:0-19266 GCA_937935155.1 uncultured Atopobium sp.
CCCATAGTCTCAAGCATCTCTAGATCATAGTTTGTCCTCTGAGCAAGACGCTGAGCTTCTAGTAATTTATCGTTTTCTTTAAGTTCTTTAACACGAGCTTCCAACTCTTCAGAAATGGTTGTAAGGGCGTGGGTAATCTTTGGACGCTCAGTAACATAGTGAGATGCAGGCCAAATGGGAATAGCATCAAACTCTCTAAGCACTTCTCCCGTTACATTGCTAACCTCTGAAATACTTTCTACTTCATCACCAAAGAACTCAATACGCAGCGGGTTTTCTGCATACGGCGGGAACACATCAACAACGTCTCCACGCACCCTAAACATACCGCGCTGCAGGTCATAATCATTTCTATCGTACTGAACATCAATAAGATCTTTAATAAAATCATCGCGCTCAAGAGGAACGGATTTATCTACATTTGGAGCAAGACCTGCATAGTCTTGAGGACTACCAATACCGTAAATACACGATACAGATGCTACAACAATGACATCACGCCTAGACAAAAGCGATGAAGTTGCCTGGTGACGGAGCTTCTCAACCTCTTCGTTGATGGAAGCATCTTTTTCTATGTATGTATCTGACTGTGGAACATATGCCTCTGGCTGGTAGTAGTCATAGTACGAGACAAAGTACACAACAGCGTTGTTAGGAAAGAGCTCCTTCATCTCTGAAGCAACCTGTGCAGCCAGCGTTTTATTGGGCTCCATAATAAGCGTGGGGCGGTTGAGCTTCTCGATAGTTTTAGCCATAGAGAAGGTCTTACCCGAACCCGTAACACCTAAGAGCGTCTGGTACCTAAGCCCGTCTTCAATTCCTTGGGCAAGCTTTTCTATTGCCTGTGGCTGATCACCTGCGGGTTCAAAAGGAGATACTACCTGAAGCTTCTCTTCTCCTACTTCACGACCAAATCGGCGCAGTTCAGCACCTATATATTCTTTATGTTGATCTTCAGCATGAGATGCATCCATGAGATTCTCCTTTTCTTGTGAAAGTAGTATACCCCACTTCTCAAAACTGAAACACTTGTTCTATACTATTTATAAATTGCAGTATAGTTTCAAAGTGTGACGGGTAATAAATACATTACCTATATGCGTTAAACTAGCATTTAAATAAACAAGTTACATCAGATAAAGGAGATACCTTGGGCGTCTCAGATCTTTTCTCGCTAAATAAAGCTTCAAAGCAACCTCAGGGTTCTACCCTAGAGAAGATTTTACTGCGCTCAAATAATGTCATTGCCGCTCTTAAAGACCTTGTTGCAAACAATCAGATTGCAGAGGCTGGTCTTCAAGAGATGCTGATGCGCTCTAAAAATCTCGAGAATACCAATCTGCCCAAGGGCGATGTTCATAAGCTGGACAGAACGGGTCGCTGGTGGTTCAACGCTAACACAATGGAGTGCGCACCAGAAGAGTACGATGCTTTTATTGCAACAGAAGCAATCCTCAACATTTCACAAGATGTTGAAGCCCTAAAGAATACACATGCTTCTGAGACAGATCTTCAGCTTGTTCGTACTACCCTCTCGCAGGTAGCAAGTCTCATGCCCAAGTCAGCTTCTCTTTCTGAGCAAGTTGCTCCTTTTAGCGGTAACGCTGATGGCAGCTCAGACTGGATGAAGCGTCTCTGGTTTGCCAACTATGTTGAGAACACGCCATTCCCTTTTAGGATGGTGTATAACTTCTCCTACAATCCACAACTTGATATTTTGGTATTTGAGTTCTTTGTAGCTCGTCCTCGCTGCTTTAGCTTCTTATCCGCAGAAAAGGCAGAGCAAATTGCAGCGGCGCGCGCTTACGCACTGCGTACTTCTCTTTGCGTGTCCCGCATGGCACTTCAAAGCTGCAAAATCTCTCGCGTCTGCATCAATGGCAGCTTGCGCGGAGAAGACCGCATTGTCCTATCTATGGACTTAAACGAGGCTGCTCTTGCACGCCTCTTGCCTACTGCAGCAAACACTCAAATTGACGGCAACAGCTTCCCACAAGATCCAGCGCTCAGGGTTTCTTTTGACTCTGAAGGTTGGTTTAGCGAGGTTGAGCCTTTTATGAAGCAAACGGACGAGTGGGTGTCTCCTCGTAGCTTCTTTGAAATGCCAGACCTTTCTGATCGCCCCTGCTCGCCAGCAGTTACTGCTGTTTGTGGAGCCCAAAAGGTGAGTGACCTTGGCTACTCTGAGGCATCTCATCGCATTAGGCTTTGGAACACCACTCTCAACAACATCCCAAAAGATGCTTCTACCGCGGATGCGGTTGGAAAGTTTGAAGAAGCAAAAGCTTCAACTTCTGATATCTATGCTATTGAAGGCTTTGATAGAGTCATCCATGCCCTGGTTGAGGGTACTATTGATTTCTCGGACAGAAGGTCTATGGCCGAGAAATTCCTCTTTGGTTCGCCTCTGCAAAAAACGCTTCAATCCATAAATAACATCATGGATGGAGAGCCAGATGCAGACGCTCTAGAAAAGGTGCTTACAGAGCTTGAGTCTCAGGTTTCACCAACCCTTGATATGGGTCTGTATCTGGATGACTCTGATTCTATCTACAGATATTTTGATTCCCTCTCAGAGCGCGTAGCTTATAACCTTGCATTCCCCAATGAGCCAAGAAAACTGGTGCTTATTCCAGACACCTATTTTATGTCTTTAGCAAGAATGGCTCGCGCCTACAACCTGCTTGAACAGCCAGAAAAAGCAGAACGTTATGCACAAGAAGCCCATAGAATTTCTCCTTTGGGAATTGATGCAACACTGCTATTGGTAAGAACATTAGAAGATCAGTCAAAAGTTTTTGAGGCTGCAAAGCTGCTCAAAGACCTTATCGCACACATTTTCTCTAGCTCAGATGTTGCTCTGGTGTACTATCGCCTGGCCTATATGGAGTGGAAGCTAGGACGCTCTGACCTTTGTGCAGCTTGCTATCAAATGGCAATAATTATCGGCGGCAGTGTTGCCCAACCTGCAAAAGAAGAGCTTGAAGACCTTCTCAAGGCAGATGCTTCTGTTAAGAAACTGGATACCCCTCAAGAAGTCTTCTCGTTCCTTAAGCAAAATGGTGTTCCTGTCTTTGACCAGAAAGCTGTGTTTAACAAGGCAGTTGCTATTGGCAGCGCATGTGTTAACGATGGCATTTATTGTGTTGGCCAAAACATGCTCAAGAACTGCCTTGAAATTACCTTTGACGATGCAGCTGCCAAAGTAGAGAGTTCACTGAGGACGCCCTTCTAGAGGCCGCGCACGTAAGCTATAACTTATTGCTCTGAATGCTGGTTAAACCGAGCGTTTAACCAAAGTTCTACCTGCGCCTTAAGATCATCGAGGCCTTCAGAGTTTACAAACACTGTATCCGCCTGATTACGCAAATACGTATCGGAAGGCTGATGCGCTATACGCTGCTCAAACTCTTGGCGAGAAGATCCTCGCTGTTCAGCGCGTTCTGCTCTCAGTTCCAAAGGCGCTACAACAACGACAACTTCATCAACCAGCTCAAGCAAGTCTTCAACGCGGTCAAGCAGCGGAACCTCTACAAAGCAGAACTGAGCATCTGCAGCAGGAGCCTCTTTTGTAAGGAATTGACGCATATATTCCCTGATAAAAGGCATCTCAAGCTCTTCTAAGAGCTCAGCAGATTCTCTAGTGTCAAAAGCCCTACGACCAAGCTCTCGCCTATTAATCTCATGCGTAACGGGGTCCAACAAATCGTTACCAAAAGCCTCTGCCACACGATACGTACACTCGCATCCAGGTCTCAGAAGTCTACGAGAAACCTCATCAAGGTCAAAGCGCAGACCACCTGCTGCTTCAAACATTTTAGAAACAGTTGATTTACCAGACGCCATTCCGCCGGCGAGAATTACCTTGTACATGTAGTTCACTCCTATAACTGCAGTGCTGTATAAGAGCCTAGCAGTTTTACTTCTTCAGGAGTATGAGTTACCCAAATTACAACTTTTGATTCAATGAACGGTTTGACAGAGGCAATAACCTGCTGCTTAAGCGCTTCGTCTAATCCCTTGAGCGGCTCATCAAAGAGCAAGATGTCTGCATCTGCAAAGAGGGTACGTAAAAGAGCAACGCGTCTCTTTTGACCACCGGAAAGCTCAGAAATAGGCTTGTTTTCTGTTCCTTCAAGTCCTACCTCACAAAGCGCCTCTTTAATACGCTCTCGAGCGCTTTGTTTTTGCTCCTTTGAGTGCAACTGTATAGCAAGCATGATATTTGCCATAACGCTCAAGTTTTCTAGCAGTCTATCTTCCTGAAACATCATGACCGTTTTAGCGTCAGGCGATTTAAGCACTGTGCCTGAATCAGCCACTTCAAGACCACAAAGAATACGAAGAAGTGTTGTTTTACCTGCTCCAGAGGGCTCAGAGAGTACGTACACTCCCCTCTCAAACTTGTAGGAAAAATCATCAAGCACAACCGTATTACCAAACGATTTAGTGATGTTTTTTACCTCAAGCAACTGCTCGGTTGCATAGGCACAATTAGTTGTATTCATACTCATGAGCAGCTCTTTTCTAGCCTTGCAGCAGCCCATGAAACTAACCGCATCACGATCTTCTCGCCAAGCGCGCTCATCACAATAACCACAAGCGTCCACGCAAAAAGGGCTGGCGTATCCAAATACACTTTAGCGTTATAGAGGTGCTCGCCAATGGAGAATGTGGGAAGTCCAATGACCTCAGCAGCAATTCCCGACTTCCAGCAAAATCCCATGGCAAGTGAGGTAGCTGTCTTAAGCGAAGGCATAAGCTGCGACAAATAAATTGCTTTAATGCGCTGCCAACCGTGAATTTGGTATACATCAGCCATCTCAATAAGCTGCTGGTCAGTGCTGAGAAGCCCCTCAAGTACCGCAATGTAGATGATGGGAAGTGCCATCAAAAATGAAATTGAAATTGAGAGGTAGGGCGTGCGAACCCAGATAAGTAGCAAGATGACAAACGATGCCACGGGAATTGATTTGATTGTAGAAATAAGCGGCTCAAAAAGAATCTTGATCAGCTTGTACTTAAAACTCAAAAACGCCAGCAAGGAGCCAACGGTAAAAGCAAGTGCTCCACCAGCAAAAATACGCAAAAGAGAAAGACCAATAGAAACCCAAAACTCGCGTAGTTGAGCTAGCGAGAAAAGCGTCTGAATGGTCTGAATAGGTGAAGTTAAAACAATATCCTGATTGATGACAACCGCAGCTATCTGCCACACGACAAGCCAAAATACCAGTGCGCCTAAACGTGCTCCCCAGCTAGAAGCAACTTTGCGCACAGTCGGTTTGCCTTGCACGCGGCCCGCACCTTGGGTCTGACCTGCGCTTTGGGCCTGATCGTTTTTCTCGACAGAAAAATCTGCCGAGGCAGCGCCTTTCTCGGCGCCACCTCGGGCAGAAATACTATCTTTTATGTGCGGGTTATGCGCCAAAGTAGAAATCGTCTCCAGGAACCTGTCCGCCTACTGCCTGAGAATTAGCCTCAGCCAGAATGCCTAAGTAACTTGAAAGTGCGCTCTTCATATCTGCGCCATCAATATACGTAATATTACACTTAGGCAGCGCAACCTTGGCAATAGGCTCTGGAACAATACCGTATTTGCCCACAAGTGTGGCGGCATCATCTGGATGATCAACCGCAAACGCAACAGAGTCTTTGTAGTGAGAAAGCAAAGCGGTCACAGCATCTGGAGAATCAGAGATCAGCTTTGAAGAAATAATAGTTACGCCGGCAATCAGCTTGCTCTGAGGATTGACAGCCTCCCATTCAGCGCCAAGGTCGATTGCAATGCGAATCTGGCTGTTCTTGCTTTGTGCCACCGTAACAAAAGGCTGTGGGAGCAGCGCAATTCCCTCTGGATCTTGAGCTAGAGCAGCAACACACTCGGTATGTTCGCTCTTCCACTCTACTTGGACGTCCTCACCAAGTGTCATACCATTTTTGCTCAACAGGTAGGACAATGTGTACTCTGGAACAGCGCCCTTACCAGAAGCGTAGAGCGTCTTTCCCTTGAGGTCAGTAAGCTTAGAAATAGCGCTACCCGTCTCAACAATGTAAAGGACGTTCAGTACGTTAAGACAAGCTACCTTGTAAGCGCCCTTAGTCTTGTTAAAGAGCGTAGCTGCAAGGTTTGCAGGAATAGATGCAACGTCAACGTCACCCTGAGCAACCTTAGCAACTACCTGATCAGGGGCATCCAAAATCTCAAACGAGTAGTTGTTATCGGTGATGTTTTGTGCCTCAACCTCGCTCATGAACTTAACCATGCCCATAGCAGTAGGTCCTTTGAGCGTTGCAACTTTTACCGCAACAGGATCAGATTTCTTAGCCTCATCTTTTGTGGCGTCCTGAGACTTCTCTTGGTCTGTTCCCTTGCAGCCAAACAGTGCTGTAGCTGGAATAAGACCTGCAAGCTTAAGGAACGAACGTCTATCCATGAATCACTCCTGACTCGAAAAGTTAACTACGGCTACCTTATCACGTCTACAGCAAAATTCACACGATATACAGCATATCTTACAAACTATTTGATACATCCATAAGAGCAAGACGTGCCCATGGCGAGAAGAGCTAGTTCTTCTCGCCATATCCAAGGACGTATGCGCGGCACAGATTCTCGGTACCGATGATTGCATCAATGTGGCAACGCTCACGGCCGTGTGTGTTGAGACATGCTGGACCAAATGCGCCGCTCTTAAGATCGTTGCCGGAGAAATATGCAGCGTTAGCATCAGTTGAGAAGTGGAAGGCAACCTGCTGGTTCCACTTTTCTGGCTCAACAACCTCCTGCGCACACGCAATAAGTTTGTTGGAAACTTCCCAATCGTAAGGCGAGCGAATATCAGAAACAATGATGCCTACGTGGTGCTCGTTTGAATTGTAGTCAGGGCCAATGAGGGTAATGTCCAGCGATACGTACTCATCCACCTCAACAGGCAAGAATGCGCCGCCGTGACCAATCTCCTCGTACATTGGGAATGCGAACAAGGTGTTATAGAGGGGTTTCTCGCCAGATTGCGCCAGCCAACGGAGTGTATGAAGCTGTGCGGCAACACAAGCCTTATCGTCGATAAAGCGAGAAACCATATAGCCGTTGTCATACATCTCAAAGTGAGGATCAATGGCAACAACTGCACCCTCAGAGACGCCCAGCGCACGAGCTTCCTCTGCAGAAGATACGTCAGCGATAAGCGAGATGGACATGTTGTCCTCGTTGCGCTCCATAGTTCTAGCGTCTTCAAAGACGTGAACGGAGTGGTGATTGCAGATTACCTGACCATCAACAACGGAGCCATCTCTGCAGACAACATGGCAGGTCTCGCCCTCAATGCTGTGGTAGTTGATGCCGCCCAGCTGGCGAACGCGCAGTGTGCCGTCTGAATTGAAGCCGCGAACAATCAGGCCAATGGTGTCAAGGTGAGCATTAACGCCCACAGTCTTACTGGTATCTTTGCCCTCTACCAGGACATATGCCGTAGCTTTGTTGTCAATCTGAAGCTCATAGCCTGCCTCAGCAACAAGCTCACGAAGCAGCTCGTGAATGCGCTCGTAGTAGCCAACAGGGCTATCGCACTCAACAAGCTTCTTTGTAGTATCAATCAAATACTGTGTATCAGTTTCAAAATGAGTCATGACTATCTCCTAATTTTGTGGATGAGTGTAGAGCTCTACCAGGTGCTCAAGCATGTCAACCATGCCCTCAAGCTCGGGGACAGGAACAAACTCTCTGACACCGTGAGCATTGTAGTAGCAGGCAGAAAGATTAGCGCAAGGGAATCCTCTGAAGGAAAGCTGGGATCCGTCGGTGCCGCCACGCATTGGAATGCAGGTCATCTCTACGCCGACCTTCTTGTATGCAGTGCGTGCATTCTCGATTAAGTGCGCATACTCAGGCTTTAATACGATGTCAGCCAAGTTGTGATACTGGTCGTGAATCTCAACGGAAAGTACCTCAGAGCCAATCTGCTTGTTTACATACGCTGCAGCATCAACCATCAACTGCTTACGGCGCTCAACCTTTGCCTGATCATGATCACGAATGATGTAATCAGCGCGAGCAGACTCGCAATCACCGTTGACGCGCTCCAGATAGAAGAAGCCATCATAGCCCTCAGTGAACTCAGGACGCTCCGCAGGTGGAAGCAACTCGTGGAAGCGCATAATTGCCTCAGATGCATTGATCATCTGGCCTTTTGCGGTACCCGTGTGAACCGAAAGTCCGTGAGCACGCACAAACACCTCAGCAGCATTGAAGGTCTCGTAGCAGAACTCGCCAAAGGGACCACCATCAATGGTGTAACCATACGCAGCACCAAAAGCGTCAAGATCCAGAAGAGCTGCGCCGTGGCCGATCTCCTCATCAGGAACAAACGCAAGTGCAATACGTGGGTGCTTAAGCTCTGGATGCTCTTTGTAGCGAGCAAGCAAGCTGACCAGCATGGCAATGCCAGCTTTGTCATCGCCACCAAGCAGCGAAGTACCATCAGTAGTAACAAGCTGCCAGCCAACCATGTGCTCAAGCTGAGGATTAGTCTCTGGGCTGATGTAGACCTCTCTACCCTCGCGATCAGAACCAACTACCAGCTTGCCACCCTCATACGTAACAACCTGAGGGTGAACGGGATTGCCCCAAGACTGCCAAGCCGTATCAATGTGGCAGCAGAAACCAAGAGTTGGAAGGTCCTCCAAACCCTTGCTTGCAGGCCAGTGAGCAACCACATAGGCGTGCTCATCAACGGTTACATTTTCTGCGCCAAGCTCACGAAGATCAGCTGCAACAACCTCAGCCATCTGGTGCTGAGACTCAGTTGAAGGAACAGCATCTGCCGTCAGAGGATTAGACTGAGAAGAAACCTTGCAATACGCAATAAATCTATCTAGCACGTCACTCATAAAACTCCCTTACAAAAAACTGCGCTAACCATATAGTCAACGCAGTTTAGAGTATCAATATATTAACGAGAAGACCGCGAGGCTTGCGAAGCTGTAACAAAGGATTTCCAAAGTTCGCAATCAGCCTTACTGTAATTCCATCCATATTCCGGATGCCACTGTACGCCTAAGGCAAACGTCTTCCCCTTGACCTCAGCACCTTCAATAATGCCGTCTGACGCATAGGCAACTACCGTAAGTTCAGAAGACACCTTTCGGAGTGCCTCATCGTGATATGAATTTGCCTGAATGTCCTCTACCTGGCCCAAGGCGTTGTATAGCAAAGAGTCTTTTTGAACATGAACAGCATGAGCTGGATGATACAGATTTGCTGAATGAGTCCAGAAAGTATGATTTTCTGCTGGCTCCATGGTATGCAGATCTTGTACAAGCGTACCGCCCAGCACAACATTTAAAAGCTGAAGGCCACGGCAAATAGCAAGTAAAGGTTTATCTGCAGCAAGTACCTGCTTTACCAGCTCAAACTCAAGCGCATCTCGTATAGGGCACAAACGATTAAGGTCGCGTGGTTCTTCTCCCCAATTACGAGGGTCAACATCGTGACCTCCCGTAAGGCAGAAGCCATCACACATCTCAACAAACTGAGCAATAACCTCTGGGTCTTCTGTGAGAGGCATCATGATTGGAATGCCGCCAGCTGCAAGAATGGCGTCAAGCTGAATTTGTGCTACAGAAGCAGAATCAGAAAAATTTTCTTCAGGCATCCAGCGAGGAGTCACACAGATAAGAGGGCGCTCAGAAGCAGAAAGCTTGGGAACATCACTAAATGCATCTTTGACAATATCTGGAATAACCACAAAATCCTCTTAACACTCAGCTCTTCAAACAACATAACAGTAAAGGTTGACCCTTATTGAGTCTTTGACTTTATCGCTTTTGCGCTTTTCGTGCCACTCTAGCAAGCCATCCTCCACAATGTTTTTTCATTAATGAAACATTTTTCTGTATTGCGTACAATTAATTTGGGTATTAAAAAGCCAGTTCTTTACATTTAAGCTTCATGTTTTGAAGATGCAAACGGAAGGCGCCCTATGAAAGAGCACGTATTTACTAATCTTTCCCGTAAAACATTCTTACGTGGATCTTTGGCGGCTGCCGTTGCCGCCGGTTCTGCTTCACTACTTTCTGCTTGTGGCGGTTCAGCTGGCGGAGACGCAGAGAAAAAGGTATTGCGCTTTGGTGTAAACAACCCAAAGGTAACCTTTGACACTCAGAAGACTTCTGGTTCTGTTGGTGTATCTGAAGCAGTTGCAGAGTCTTTGCTGGTACTTAATCCAGACACAAAAGAAATTGAGCCAAATCTGGTAACTGGACTTCCAACTGTCTCTGATGATGGCCTTACCTACTCATATGAGCTTAAGGATGGCATCAAATTCCACAATGGAGAAACCCTTAAGTCCTCTGACGTTAAATACACCCTCACACGTATGTTCTTGCCTGCTACCAAGGCAACCTCAATTGACTCGTATGCGTACATTGAGGGCGCTAAAGACATTATTGCTGGTAAAACTGAAGAGCTTTCTGGCATTGTTATTAAGGACGACCGTCACTTTGACATCAAACTGACACAGCCTTATTCAACCTTCAACGCAATCATGGCTCAGTTCTATGCAGTTATCTACCCAGAGAAGGCCTGTAAAGAGGCTGGTGAGGCATGGGGCACTGAGACCAACTTTATTGGTACTGGTGCTTTCAAGCTTGTCTCTAATGACAGCACCACAGAAGTTGTTCTTGAGGGATTTGCTGACTACCATGAGGGCAAGCCTGGCCTGGATGAGCTCAGATTTGTCTACATTGACGATGCTAACACCCGTATTCTTAACTACAAGAACAACGATGTTGACCTGGTCTTTATTTCTCAGTCTCTTATCCAGCAGTACCAAAATGATGAGTCTATCTCCAAAGAGATTGTCAACTACACGCCTGCATCCACGCAGTTTGTAAACTTGAACCTTAAGAGCGAGAATCTCAAAGATGTTCGCGTTCGTCAGGCGCTCTCTATGGCAATTGACAGAGATACCATTTGCAGCACCATTCTTTCTGGTGTTGCCAAACCTGCTAAGTCGTTTATCCCATCTTCTGAGACTGGCTACAATGAGTCCGCTCCAGAGTTTGAGTACAACGTAGACAAGGCAAAGCAGCTGCTTGCACAGGCAGGTGTTTCTAACCTCACTCTTAATGCACAGGTCAGAAGCCAGGACCAGAACCTCATGGTTGCCCTTCAGGATGCTTGGTCCAAGATTGGCGTTACCTGTAACGTAAGCGTTATTGACTCTGGTGTTTGGAGCGACGCACGTACTAACGGTGATCTTGAAGTCACTCTTGTTACCTGGTCTACCCTCTCCTTCCAGGGTGTTGAGCACATGGGCTCTTACTTCCGCTCTGACCGCGCTGCAAAGAAGTCTTCTTTCTACAACAGCACCGAGTTTGACAGCCTTGTTGATCAGGCTCGTTCAACCGTTAACGACAACGACAAGGTCCTGGAGCTTACCCGTCAGGCAGATAGCCTTATGACTCACACAGACTACGCTTGCCTGCCTATTGACTGGCCTCAGATGCCTTACGTCTTGAAGCCAGAGTTTACCGGCCTCACCGTTTTGGTTAACCCTCACTTTGACAAGGTTAAGAAGAAGTAAGCGTTTCCTTCATACAAAACAAGGGCGAGAAGATCGATTGGTCTTCTCGCCCTTTTGTGTTTGTAAGCCGTTTTAAGACACGACAACAAAATGCACTACTCGGAAATCTTCTCCTCAAGACGCGCTTCTTCTACGGCCTTCTGAGCCGCCTCAATAGCATGCGCAACTTGAGGTGTGCGGTCGGAATCAGAAAGCGACGCATCGTACAGGTGGCAGGCGCAGAAGTGACCTGGCTCAGCCTCGATGCGATTAGGAATGCGCTCGGAGCAAACCTTCATTGCCTTAGGGCAACGCGTGTGGAATACGCAACCTGAAGGTGGATTTGCAGGGCTTGGAACATCGCCTTGAAGAATGCGCTTTTCCTGGATACGCTCGTGGCGAATACGAGGAATAACGTCCAAAAGTGCCTGAGTGTATGGGTGCAAAGGACGCTCAAAGAGGGCGTCTTTGGTAGCAAACTCCATCTGGTGGCCCAGATACATGACCATAACAGTATCAGCAATGTGGCGAACAACAGAGAGGTCGTGGCTAATAAAGATGTATGCCAGACCGTGGTCCTTCTGAAGCTCTTCAAGCAAGTTGATTACCTTGGCCTGAACAGAAACGTCCAAAGCAGAAACAGGCTCGTCACAGACAACAATTTCTGGCTCAAGCACAATAGCGCGAGCAATACCAATACGCTGGCGCTGACCGCCCGAGAACTCATGAGGGTAACGGTACTTGAACTCAAGGTTAAGGCCAACTTCCTCCATAACCTCTTCAATGCGAGCATCACGCTCTGCCTTTGTCTTATAGGTGCCTGCAATATCAATAGGCTCGCCAATGATATCCATGACCGTCATACGAGGGTTCAGTGAGCTGTAAGGATCCTGGAAGATAAGCTTCATCTTCTGACGAGCACGCTTAAGGTCTTCTCCCTTAAGTGAGGTGAAATCTTCCCCATCAAGCTCAACCGTACCAGAGGTTGGCTCGGTGAGGCGCAGTACGCACTTGCCGGTTGTAGACTTTCCGCAGCCAGACTCACCAACAATGGCCAGGGTCTCTTTGCGCCTGAGCTCAAACGAAACATCCTCAACAGCATGAACGGAAGCGTTAGAACGACCAAATACACCGTTTTTGATGGGGAATCGCTTAACCAAGTTCTTTACGGACAAGATGGTTTTCTCGCCAGAAAGGTCCTTAACCTCTGTGTTCTTCCCTTCTGCCATGACTACTCACCCCACTCATCAGTGTATTTCCAACAGCTGACAGTATGGCAATTGTCTTCACCAACAGCAGTCAAGCTAGGACGACGTTTCTTACAAATGTCCTTAGCAAACGGACAACGTGGATGGAACGGGCAGCCAGAAGGCATATGAGAAAGCATAGGAACGCTACCAGGAATTGCATAGAGTTCCTTGGTGCGCTCGTCAAACGATGGAATGGATGCAATCAAGCCCTGAGCATAAGGGTGCAGAGGGTTAGTAAAGAGCTCTGCAGACTGCGCATACTCAACGCGATGACCAGCGTACATGACAAGAACCCAGTCAGCCATCTCGGAAACAACGCCCATGTCGTGTGTAATCAACATGACAGCGGTGCCCAAATCTTGCTTCATGCGATCGATAATCTGCAGAATCTGTGCCTGAACCGTTACGTCAAGAGCGGTTGTTGGCTCGTCGCAGATAAGCAGTGATGGCTGGCAAGCTAGTGCCATAGCAATCATGACACGCTGACGCATACCACCAGAAAGCTCATGTGGATATGACGAGAAGACCTTCTCTGGTGCAGGAATGCCCACCAGCTTAATCATATCAAGGGCCTTCTGATCTGCCTCCTGTTTGCTCATGTTGGGATTATGAACAAGGATGCCCTCACGAATCTGAAGACCAGATTTCATAACAGGATTCAAGGAGGTCATGGGCTCCTGGAAAATCATACCAATGCGATTACCGCGGAAGTCACGCATGCCACCACGAGGAAGCTGCGTTAAATCAGTTCCCTCAAAAATAATTTCTCCGCCGGTAATCTGCGCAGGAGGTGTAGGCAGCAATCCCATGACTGACAATGCCGTCATGGACTTACCGCAGCCAGACTCTCCTACTACCGCAAGAGTCTCGCCTTTACGCATAATAAACGAGAGGTCACTTACTGCAGGAAGTGCGCCATCTTCGGTGAAAAGCGTAACATCAAGATGATTAACGTCGAGAAGAACGTTCTTTTTGCACTGCTCTTCTCGCTCTTTTTGAGCAGTTTCTTGTGCAAGCTTGCGCTCCTCAAGACTGCAAAACTTCACAGCCTGACCATTTGGACCTTCGATGACATGCTCAAATGTTGCATCTGTATTTTCTGCCATAAACGTAACCTCCTTTCTAAGAACGCATCTTTGGATCAAGGGCGTCGCGAAGGGCGTCGCCAAGCAAGTTAAAAGACATAACCGTAATGATGATGACAATACCTGGAGCAATACTGTAGATAGGCTGTGATTCAAGGAATGGCTGAGAAGCTGCAATCATTTGACCCCAGCTTGCCTCAGGCGGCTGAACGCCCAATCCCAAGAACGAAAGCGTTGCCTCAGAAAGAATTGCACTTGGAATACCCAGGGTAGAAACAACGATCAGCGTAGAAATGCAGTTAGGAAGCAAATGCTTCATGATAATGCGGAAGCTGTTACCACCAGACAAAATACAAGACTGAATGTATTCAGAATTCTTCAGGCGCATGACGTCGCCTCGAATCAGCCTTGCCGTAGTTGTCCACATCAGAAGACCCAGTGCAATATAGAGGTTAATAAGACCTGGGCCCATAACAAACATAATCAAAATTGCAAAAAGCAAGAATGGGAAGCTGGAGAAAACCTGAATGATAAAGGAAACAACTGCATCAACCCAACGGCCATAATATCCGGCTGCAACTCCCGCAACAAAGCCAATAAAGAGAGCAATAGCCTGCGAAATAATACCAACAGACAGAGAAATCTGGCAGCCGTAAATAATACGAGAAAGGATATCTCGTCCATATTCATCGGTGCCTAAAAGGTGCTCTACTGTAGGGTTTTGATTCATAATTGCCAGGTTTTGATCCTTGTAGCTGTAAGGAGCAATCACAGGAGCAAGAATTGCAATAATCGCAAGGGCCAAAACAATGCCTAAGCAGATCATGCCCAGTTTGTTCCTCTTAAAAATGTTCCAGCTAACCTGCCAGTAGCTCTGAGCACGAACCTTTTTAGTGGCAGCCTGCTCCTCTTCTTGAGCCTTGGCGGCATCCTCAAGTACAGCTTCAGTCTTTTGGACCTTCTCGCTATTTTTGTCACTCGTAAACAAAGCCATTACTCTGATGCCTCCTCTCCAAGACGAATGCGTGGATCAACCACTGCGTACAAAATATCAACAAGCAGATAGATAACGACGCAGATAATTGCCACGTACATGACGCTACCTTGAATTAGCGGCAGGTCACGAGCATTAATTGCATCGATAAGCAGCTTACCCATACCGTTCATGTTGAAGATCTGCTCAATGATGATGGAACCAGTAAGGATGTCTCCCAGCTGAGATCCAGCAATGGTAATAATTGGGATAAGAGCATTTCTGAGCGCATGTTTCAAAACAATAGCGGAGCGCTTAAGGCCCTTAGCTTCAGCAGTTCTAATATAGTCCTGATTTAATACATCCAGCATGCTAGTCCTGGTAACACGAGCAATACTTGCTGCGTAACGAGAACCCAGCGCAATAACAGGAAGAACGTACGCGGATGGCGTTTTAACACCAGACAACGGGAACCATTTAAGCGTCAAGGCAAAAATGATCTGCAGTACTAATGCCACCCAGAATGAAGGGGCAGAAATACCAAAGATTGCAGCTGACATAAGTGTTCTATCAAGCCATTTTCCATGGTTTACTGCGGCGAGAATACCCATCAAAAGACCAAATACTATGGCAAAAAGATACGCAAACACTGCTAAGCGTAGCGTAACTCCCAAAGCCTTAGTCAGAAGTGCAATGACAGGTCGCTTCTGAGTGTAAGAAGTTCCAAAATCTCCACCAAGCATTTTTACAAACCAGTTTGCGTACTGCTCTGGAATTGGCTTATCAAGACCCATGGTGTGACGGACCTGTTGAACAGTAGCCTCATCAGCCATATCGCCCATCATGACTCGTACTGGGTCACCTGGGACAATGTTCAAGACAAAAAACGTTAAAGCAGAAATACAAACTACAACGCTCACTGCTTGAAGGATTCGTTTGATTAGAAACGATCTCACTCCTGAGCTCCTCTCCCCTCAAGAAAATGAAGCGGCATCCAAGAATCTTAGATGCCGCTTTAAAGTTTATAGCAAGTTTGCTACTTAGTCCTCTGGAACGGTGTAATCGGAATTAGATGTATCAATATCGACATCAAAGAAGTGATAAATCAAGTTTCCAACCTTAGCGTTCTTGACGTACTTCTTAGCGACAAAGGAGTTCTTTGGCCAATACAGAGGAAGTGTAGCAAAGTCTGTACGAGTCAGCAGGTTATCTGCGTCCTTGTAATCCTCTGTTCTCTTATCCTTGTTAGACTCAGAGCGACCCTCAACAAGAAGCTTGTCAAACTCTGGGTTGTTGTAGAAGGAAGACTTCTTTGCAGCGTTAGTGCTGTAGAAGTAGGTGTACAGGTGCTGGTCACCATCGGCAAACAGTGGATACCAAGCAAGGGTAGTAATCTGGAGGTTACCAGCAGCCCAGTCAGTATTCCAGACTGCGTTGTCCTCTACCTGAACATCAAGGGTAACGCCAACCTTGCTCCAGTACTCCTGAACAGCAACAAGGAGTTTTTCGTAAGACTTTCTAACCTTTGCAGAAAGCTTAAGGTCAGATGCACCAGCCTCAGCAAGCAGAGACTTAGCCTTCTCTGGATCGTATGCAAATGCAGGTGCGCTCTTGTCGTAACCAGGGGTTGCTGGTGCGAGCCAACCACTTGCAACGGTACCGTTACCAGAAGCAATGTTATCAACAAGCTCCTGACGGTTGATTGCCAGAGAAAGTGCCTGACGAACCTTAGGGTCAGTCAGACCCAGACCCTCTTTGAGGTTAAGGTTGATGAAGTTAACGCCAAGGGTCTGATATGCGGTAATGAGGTCCTTGACGTCAGCATCGCTTGAATACTGCTGGTACAGAGAAGATGGAAGGTCGCAGAAGTCAATGTCGTTGTTCTTGAATGCAAGCAGCTGAGTGTTGGAGTCATCGTAGTAGTGAATACGAATCTCATCCAGAGCAGGCTTGCCATCATGGTAGTCATCAAAGCGCTCGAGAACTACCTCAGTGGTGTCATCGTTGCTCTTAATCTTGTACTTACCAGTACCAATGAGGTTAGTACCGGTACCCCAATCAGCGCCAGCAGCCTCACAAGCCTTCTCTGGGAAGATACAAGCGTAAGAGATACCAAGAACGCTTACAAAAACAATGTAAGGCTCAGAAAGCGTAAAGGTGAAGTGAGTGTCATCCTGAACAGTCAGGCCCTCAAGCTCAGTTGCCTTACCGGCAAGCATCTCTGGAGCACCCTTAATCTTGTCAAAGAAGCTGGTGGAGAGAGCCTTGGTTTCTGGCTTAAACATACGCTCAAAGGTGTACTTAACATCCTTTGCAGTCAAAGTAGTACCGTCGTGGAACTTAATGCCCTCTTTGAGCTCGCACTTAAGAGTAAGACCGTCAGACTCAAAGGTTGGAATCTCTTTAAGCAGACATGTGACAAGCTCGTTATCCTCAGTCCAACGAAGCAAAGACTCGCAAACAGAGTCTGCAACACATGCGGACTGTGAGTTGTTTGCACGCTGCATATCAAGGCCCTGTTTAGAGTTTGCAGAACCATAGCGAAGAATCTTCTTCTTATCAGATGCCTGAGGAGTATCAGTGGAGGAAGGATTGCAGCCAGCCAACATCATAGATGCGCCACCACCAGCCGCTACCATACCTGATGCCTTCAAAAAATTACGACGGCTGAGTGAGTTCTCCAGCATGTTAACCCTTCTTTCTTATTAAAACGATTTATAAGACAACCCTGCTGGGGTTAGATAACTATACAAAACAATTACCAGCATCTACCTATATATACCTAGGATGAAATAGACATGAAACATTAAATTGCGACGATAACAGCAAAATCTATTTACCTGCATCTTTTGTCAAATCATATAGGATTTACCTATATACAAAGATAAATATTGACTAAGCATTTTTGGACAGTTGTCCATTTTGTCTATAAAAATATTGGCAGGTACCAAAGAGATCCCTGCCAATACAAATGCATGTAACGAGAAAAACTCTCTGCCTTAGTGCTTACGCCTCATAAGACCTGCAGCTGTTAAAGCAGATGCACCCATAACCATAAGAGGCATTACCAGAAGCTCTTCTCCCGTATTAGGAAGCTGTGCTTTCTTCTTCTTTGTCTTCTTCTCTTTTACAGGAGAAGCAGGGTTAGAAGGCTCTTCTGGAGCTGGAGTTGGTGCTGGAGTTGGAGTATCAGACTCAACAGTTAGGGTAACCGTCTTTGCTGCCTCGTAGTCATTACCTGCAGCTGCAGCATTGCCATTGAAGTAATAGTAATAGGTGACGGAATAAGCGCCTGGAGTCTTAGAAATCTCTTCTGCCTTCTGAGCAACAGTTGCTGCATCCATAGTTGCGGTATCAAGTACAACGGTACCACTCTGATCAACAACCTTTACGCGAGCATCAGCAGAACCAGCAGCAGGGGTAACCTGACCAGCGCTGTGATCAACCATAGCATCAAGGTTATCAAGAATAGTCCAGGAATCCTGATTAGCAGTAATAGTGCTGTCGTGTGCCGTAACTACCTGCCTGAGCTCTGTATAAAGAGGAGAGATAACGCCGTTGTTAATTTGAACGTCCGAGAGAGTTTCTAAATTAGCGTTGATGTTTTTAGTCGCTTCTGCAAGCTCGTCCGCTCTCTTTTTAGATTCATCGATACTTCTTTCCAATATCTTAAACTGCTCGCTGGATTTATAAGTCTCCTCTCCCATCTTTTGAATCTTATCATTTACACTCATTAATGCAGCTACAGCACCGCCTATTATTAATAATCCGGTTATTGCTGCGAAAATCGGATTGATCATCATAGCGGCGTTTAATGCTATCACAGCCCCTGTCACCGCCGCAATTGCACCTACTATACCTAGTATAACATTATTTGAGTTTAACCCGTTTGTGTAAATATCTAACAATGCAGTCTTTATCATTTCGAAACCGCCCCATACGGCCGCTAACGGTGCTATTATTCCGGACAAATCTTGTCCTAAAACAGGTGTGAGCTGTTTCATCGCTACCGCTAACCCCCCCACGAGTGTAACAAGACCGGCTGTACCTCCTAAAATATTTATGATGTTCACTCCGTGAATTCTAGCATCCCGCATGGAAATCCAAAACAGAGTAAGCCCTGTTGCTGCCGCCGTGAATCCTGCAGCGATAGGTGCTAAAAACGGATTGATTTTTATAAGGGCGAGATATATTCCGGTTATCATTCCCGCCATCCCTAATAGCATTTTGCCTAAATTAGTCCAACTCATTCCGTTCAAAACAGCATCAATAGCACCGGTTACGAACAAAATTGCTCCGGCGAAAAACAACAAAGCTCCACCGGCAGTGGTCAACCAATCAGCTAAGCTAAATCCGGCAAGAATGCTTTGCAAACCCGATAAGCCTTTGATGAA
>CALGXY010000128.1:0-5686 GCA_937935155.1 uncultured Atopobium sp.
AGTTCCGCGTAGATGCTGAGCCCTTCTTTTGCGGCGCTCTCGCTCATCCCGTTTTTACGGAGCAGTTCCAGATCGAGCCGCCGCTTTGTATCGTCCAGTTTGATTTTAAAATCACTCTGTAGCGAGGCAAGGGTATCGGAGACCAGGCGAATTCGGAGTTTCTCTCCCGGATGGCCGGAAAGGAATACTTCTTTGGCGCTGCCGAACTTTATATCGTAGTGTTTCACTTCGTCGATATCGTATTCGGTGAAGCTCTCATAGCGATGCGCCGCTGCCGCTTGCGCTTTTGCCTCCCCCGTAAGCAGTTCGTCTACGGTAATTCCAAACAGGGCTGCGATTGCCCGAAGGTTCTCGATGTCCGGTGTGCCGCCCTCGGTCTCCCACTTGGTAACGGCCTGTCTCGAAACATGCAGCTTCTCTGCCAACTGTTCCTGGGACATGCCCGCGGTCTTTCGAAGGGTTTTGATTGTTTCTGCGATTGTCATGTTTTGACCTCCTGTGTCTTGATGGCCTCAGTATAAAAAAATCGCAGCGGCACACAAGAAACGCGGGCTTACATTTCTAATTTTTCTTGCTACGCTCCGTAGCATAGCGCTCAATCTTCCCGCTGTATAAAGTTGGTCACTGCCTTTCCCTCGGTCTCCGGGTACGGAATGCCCTGCTCTTTTGCGAGGGCAAAGCTTCGCATCATCCAGACCATGTTCCTAGCAAGGTTCCGCATGGTCTGCATGCCTTCCTCGTCCTTGGCGGCATCTTCCGCGGTCAGGCCGTGAGAGATGTTCCAGTAGGTAGAGCCTGCGACCGGCATCTGCGAGATTCCGAAGTATTTGTTCAGCACATCAAAGGAGGCCGTGGTGCCTCCTCTTCTCGCGACGGCTATCGAAGCGCCGGGCTTAAAGGCAAAGGGATTCTCGACATTCTGCACGGAGTAAAAGGCCCGGTCAAGGAAAGCCAGAATGCGTCCGCTCGGATGCGCGTAGTAGACGGGCGTCGCAAAGACAAAGCCATCAGCCTCTTTGGCGAGCGCCGTGAATTGATTCACCGCGTCATCCCGAAACACACAGGCATCGTGCGTCCCGCAGTAGCCGCACTGGATGCAGTCCCGTATGGGCTGATTGCCGAGCTGTATGACCTCGCTCTCCACCCCTTCCGCAGAGAAAATCTTCTGCATCTCTTTGACTGCCTGCATGGTAGTGCCGTTCGCATGGCTGCTGCCGTTCACAAAAATAACTTTCACTATAAAATCCTCCTTCGCACCGTATGGCGGTACGAAGGCATATCATAGCGCTTTTTGTATGTTTACGCCACATCCGAGATTTTCATAAGCTGTGTACGCTCGGTCGCGCCTGATTTTCTCGCCATATCTGAACGATTTGCCTGAAAAGCAGGCCATGTCTGAGCTATTTGCCGGTTTTTCTCGCCATGTCTGAGTAAATTTGCTCAGACATGATGCAGCTTTCAGGCTCAAAAATTCAGGGCCACGTAGTCTATCTTTTACGCGCCTGATTTCTGCAAAGAATCTGTAAATTTTGCCTAAATATGTAAAAGAATCGGTGGATTTGCCTGATTTCTGCAAAGAATCGGTGCTGTAATTACAGATTCTTTGCACTTTTCAGGCGCGCGATGGTGAGAAGAGCACTCGGCGAGAAACTCGTGCGCTTGGGCGTGGGTTCGTGGCACTTCTCGGCATGAAAAAGACCTGGCACCGTGTGGTACCAGGTCTTTGTTTGTTGCATATTAGCTCGGTGTGTGAGCTAAGGCCGCTTGAACTGCGAGCCAAAGCTACGCCAGCCTAAACCGGCGTATTAGCCGAGGTGCTTGGTGATGGAAGCAGCTGCTACCTTACCAGCGCCCATTGCCAGAATGACGGTTGCAGCACCAGTTACGATGTCGCCACCAGCCCAGATGCGAGGATCGGAAGTACGGCCCTCTTCGTCGGCCTCAATGTAGCCCCACTTGTTGAGCTTGATGTCGCCGATCATCTTTGCGAATGGGTTAGCGTTAGTGCCGATTGCAGAAATTGCAACGTCGCAAGGAATGTCCTCGATAGCACCCTCGATAGCAACTGGACGACGACGTCCGTCAGCGTCAGGCTCGCCGAGCTCCATCTTCTGGACGCGAACTGCGCAAACTGCGCCGTCCTCGCCAGCGACAAACTCGAGAGGGGAGACGAGAGGAAGAACCTCAACGCCCTCAGCCTTTGCGTGGTGCAGCTCTGCACGACGAGCAGGCATCTCGTCCTCGGTACGACGGTAAGCAATGATTGCACGCTCTGCGCCAAGACGCTTAGCAGTACGGACAGCGTCCATAGCAACGTTGCCGCCACCAAAGACAACGACGTTCTTGCCGTGCTTGGTTGGGGTGTCATACTCAGGGAAGTTGTTAGCCTTCATGAGGTTAACGCGGGTGAGGTACTCGTTTGCAAAGAAGACGTTAGGCAGGTTCTCGCCAGGGATGTTGAGAAGCTTTGGAAGGCCTGCGCCTGTTGCAATGTAGATTGCGTCAAAGCCCTGCTCAAAGAGCTCTTCTGCATCGGTGATACGACCGACAACAGAGTTGAACTCAAACTTAACGCCCAGCTCCTGAAGGCCGTCAATCTCGCGCTTAACAACAGCCTTTGGAAGACGGAACTCAGGAATACCGTAGACCAGAACGCCGCCGCCAGTGAAGAATGCCTCAAAGACGGTAACGTCAAAGCCGTTACGAGCAAGCTCGCCAGCGCAAGCAATACCGGAAGGACCGGAGCCTACAACTGCAACCTTCTTGCCGTTCTTTGGAGCGATAGCTGGCTTAGAAGCAAGCTCAGGCTGGTCGCCAAGGAAGCGCTCAAGCTGACCAATAGCAACTGGTTCGCTGCGCTTACCCATGATGCAGACGCCCTCGCACTGGTTCTCCTGTGGGCAAACACGACCACAAACTGCAGGAAGCATGGAGGACTCGCGGATGATGTCAAGACCGCGACCAAACTCCTCTGCACGGATTGCCTCGATGAAGCGAGGAATGTTGATGTTTACAGGGCAGCCCTGAACACACAGAGGATTCTTACAATCCAGGCAGCGGTTTGCCTCTGCAATTGCCATCTCTTTAGTGAAACCCTTGTCGACAGGGCGGAAGTCTTGTGCGCGCTCTGCAGCTGGCTCTTCGTTGTCAGCTGTACGAGGTGCCTTGACGTTTGGAATGTATCGACCGTTTACTTGTGGCATGCGCACCTCGTCTCCTCGTAAGCCTTGATGGACTGGCCTTCCTCGGTGAGGTAGGCTGCCTGACGTGCGCGAAGGTCGTTCCAGTCAACCTTGGTTGCGTCAAAGTCAGGACCGTCAACGCAAGCAAACTTGGTCTCGCCGCCAACCTCAACACGGCAGCAACCGCACATACCAGTGCCGTCAACCATGATTGGGTTCAGAGAAGCGATGATAGGTGTGTCGTACTTCTCGGCAGTGAGAGTGGAGAACTTCATCATAGGAACTGGGCCAACGCAGAATACGCGGTCGACCTGCTTGTCCTGCAGAAGACGCTCGAGAGGTGCAGTTACAACGCCCTTCTCGCCAAGAGAACCGTCGTCTGTGGTGATGTGGATGTGATCGTCGTCCAGAATGGAACGGAACTGATCCTCAAGCAGCAGCAGCTCTTTGGTACGAGCGCCCATGATTGCGTGGACCTCGCGGCCGGCTGCTACGAGCTGACGAGCAACAGGGAAGGCGATAGCCAGGCCAACGCCGCCGCCGATAACTGCCCATTTGCCCTCGCCCATCTCGGTAGGCTCACCCAGAGGACCAGTGACGTCCTGCAGGAAATCACCAACCTCGTAGGTAGAAAGCATCCTGGTGGTCTTGCCGATTACCATGAAGATAAACTCGACCCAACCCTCCTCAGGATTCCAATCCGCAAAGGTAAATGGAACGCGCTCGCCACACTCATTTGCGCGGACCATCAGGAACTGACCAGCATGTGCATGCTTGGCCATCTGTGGTGCCTCGATGCGGAACTTGAAGACCTTCTCGGAGAACTGAGTCTTTTCGAGGATCTTATACATTCAGCGGTACTCCTCTCCTAACACAACAAAACTGCGAGTGAGTTGACGCGCCGCACTACAGCGTGCCTTCTGGCGAGAAGACAGTAGCAGGTGACGCATGTATCTCACGCATACGAGGTCTGGGTAACCCCGTATTCGCAAACAACATATCTATTGTACTATTTGCGCATGATTCAAGACATGAGTAATTCATGAATGAGCATAAATATTTCGCAGCTTGTTTTGCCTGCTAGCTGCGGAGGGCGAGAAGTTCGGTGAGCTTGCGACGCGACGGCACGCGGAGGAGTGCGGTGACCGCTAGCTGCGGAGGAGCTGCTCCACCTGATCGGCCGCTGTCTGGGCGGTGACCAGAAAGTCTTCCAGGTTGTTTCCCTTGAGCTCGCGCAGAACGTAGTCTGCCACCGGCATCTTTCCGGGAGGGCGACCGATGCCAAACTGCAGACGCATAAAATCCCTGGTCTGGAGCTTGTCGGCGATGGAGCGCAGGCCGTTATGCGAGTTGAGTCCGCCGCCTTCTTTGAAGTTGAGCTGTCCCTCTGCAAGGTCAACCTCGTCGTGAATGACCAGGATTTGCGCAGGTTGAAGGTGATGTGCGCGAGCAAGTTTGGAGAGGGGACCGCCGCTGGTGTTCATGAAGTCCTGGGGTTTGGCCAGGAGTACATGGCGTTTCTCGCCAGATGCGGCTCCGGGAGCTGCGGGAAGGATGATCTCCGTGACCTGGCAGCCCGCCTCGCTTTTCCAGTACGAAACGCCGTGGCGCTCGGCAAGGGCATCAACGACGGCAAAACCAGCATTGTGCCTGGTGCGCGCGTATTTCTCGTCAGGATTTCCTAGGCCCGCCACGAGCACAATTTTGTTACCGTGCATCGAATCTCCTTCTGTTTGAGATGTGTACGTTTATGATGGTAAGGGAAAATGACAGGTTCGACCAGCGTGAACTGCGCGCGCAGCGGACCGCGGCGGACCGCGACAGAGTGCGGCGAACTGCGGCGCGCAACGGCCAACTGAGGTGCGGAGGCAAGATGAAAAAGATTCTGGTTACCGGATTTGAGCCTTTTGGTGGCGAGAAAATCAATCCAGCTTGGGAGGCTGTGAAGGCGCTACCCGAGACTATTGGCGACGCACAGGTGATAAAACTGCACGTACCTGTCGAGTTTGGCGTTGGTGCTCAGAAAGTTATCGACGCGCTTGAAGCGGAGCGTCCCGAGATTGTGCTTTGCGTCGGCCAAGCGGGCGGAAGAAGCAAGATTACGCCCGAATTTGTGGGCATCAACTGGGCACATGCGCGTATTCCCGACAACGCGGGTAAGCAGCCGTTCTCGCAGCGCATTATCGACGGTGCTCCCGACGCGTATTTTGCAACGCTGCCGGTAAACGCCATGGTCGCTGCCATGAAACAGGCTGAAATTCCTGCGGCGGTCTCGTATACCGCAGGCACGTACGTGTGCAACGACGTCATGTACCAGGTCCTTCACGCCCTGGCCACGCGATTCCCGGAGACTCGCGGAACGTTTTTGCACGTACCGTTTGCAACAGAGCAGGTCGTCGAGAAAAACGCTGCAGCTGCCGAGAAGGCTGCTGCCGCCGAGAAGGCTGGCGCTGGCGAGAAGACCCGCCAGGTTCCAAGCATGTCGCTGGAAATGATGACTCGCG
>CALGXY010000129.1:0-2510 GCA_937935155.1 uncultured Atopobium sp.
CGTGCACCTAGGGGGCCTAGCGAGAAGCCCCGTCCACTAGCAGCGCTTTCGCACAAGAAACCCGGCATCCACACGAAATGGATGCCGGGTTGAAATCGCTTTCTACCTGTACTCCCTTACTTGTACTCGTAGAAGCCCTTACCAGCGGCAACGCCGGTCTCGCCCTTGTCAATCTTCTCCTTGAGGAGGGCAACAATGCGACCCTGTACGGACTCTGGATCCTTAGCTGCAGGGTTCATCAGAGCAACGTTGTATGCGGTGACCAGGCCAATGATGTCTAGGATCTGGAACGGACCCTTTGGCGAGCCGGTGCCAATGCGCCAAGCCCTGTCGATGTCCTCGACGTCGCCGACGCCGTTTGCCCAAAGCTGCTCAGCGGAGACCAGAAGAGGTACCAGCATGGAGTTCAGCAGGTAGCCAGGCTGCTCCTTCAGAACCTTGACCGGAATCATACGGATGCTTGCCGCAAAAGCGACGACCATATCGAAGTTCTCCTGAGCGGTGCCTGCGTGACCCATGACCTCGCCGATTGGGTTGCGCCAAATCTCGTTAGCAAAGTGGAGTGCCAGGTACTTCTCAGGACGACCGGTAGATGCAGCAAACATGCTTGGAATCATGGTTGAGCTGTTAGTTGCCACAATAGTCTTCTCGGGCAGGTGCTTGGCCAGCTCGGTGTAGAACTCAATCTTCTGCTCTGGATTCTCAGCGACAGACTCGATAACAAAGTCAGCGTCACCAAAAGCCTCGTCCCAATCGGAAGTGAGCTTGAGGTTGCTGTATGCGCGCTCTACCTGCTCTTTCAGCTGGTCGAGCTTCTCTGGAGTAATCTCGTCCTGAGCAATGAGACCGTATGCGTACGCCTTAGGATCGCTCTTCATAGCCTCGAGGGTGTTCAAATACACCTCTCTGAGGTGCTCAATCTTTGGACGAGCGCGCTCAATTGAAGCCTCGGACCTCAGCCAAATGGTGGTCTCGTAGCCGCGATAAGCGGTCTGGAATGCAATCTGGCTGCCCAAAACGCCGCCGCCAGCAACTACAACTTTCTTAACCTGCGAAATGTCCATAGGACGTTCCTTTCTACAAGCGCGGCGAGAAGTGCCGCGCGATTTATCTACCGTTCCTATACCCCAGAAAATCCCCGCCAAGCATTCGTTCGGAAGATTTCCGACTTTTATTCAAAATGTACATATCATCTCTTGGCGAGAAACCCAGCTCTCGTTTACCGTTCTTGGGTAAAATAGAGGCGTACAATCAGCAGTCGGTTTCAACGTAGTCCATCGGCTGCAACCCAACAAAACACCAGGTACAACACCTGGACAGAATAGAGGCATCATGATTGACGGAACATACAAGATTCAAATGGATTCTCCCGTTGGAGCCAAAGAGGGTACCGCTGTCCTCATTACTTCTGGCGAGAAACTCACTGGCTCTCTGACCGCCATGGGTGTCCAAATTGACATTGAGAACGGCAAGGTTACCGACAACTCGTTTACCTTTGGTGGCAAGCTTGAGTCTTTTGTGGGTCCCGTTATCTTTGCTGTTGGTGGCTCCGTTGAGGGTGACACCATTCAAGGCATCGCCCACATTGCTAACCGAGATTTTGTGTTTACAGGTACAAGAGAGAGTTAAGGTAGCTGAGCTACTCATAATCAAAAAGTTAATACAGAAGATTTAGATGGCAGCAATAATTTTATATAGTTATTGATGTTTGATGAATTATGAAAAGAAATATAGAGCAAACAGTTAGCATCATATAAAAATTAAAAATTTGAATAGAAATTTCTAGTCAAGTTGATTATAATATAAATGTATTAAAAATTTGATATTTGGGAGTTGCTTATGAACAAGAAAAATTTAAGGAGTCCGTTTTTTGTAATTAATCCGAAGTCATATTTATATGGTGAGGAACTCCGTAAACTTGCTAAGAAAGCGGATGAACTTTGCAAAGAATATGATTTTGATTGTTTATTTACAGCCCAATTGATTGATTTACCATGGATAGTTGATAACTGTAAATATTTAACTCCATGCTCACAGAATATGGAAAGTTTAAGGCCAGGACGAGGAATGGGACATATTCTCCCAGAAGCCTTAGCATATGCAGGGGTTCAGGCGACTTTCCTAAATCATGCTGAGAATCCGATGACAATTCATGAGCTTGCAGAAACAATAAATAGAGCAAACCAAGTTGGAATTTTAACTTGTGTTTGTGCAGATAGCGTTGAGGAAGCTAAGGCAATTGCAGAGTTACATCCAGATATCATGACATGTGAACTTACAAGTCTTATTGGTACAGGAAAGATTGCAAGCGAAGGATATATGAGGGCATCAACAGAAGCAGTAAAGAATATTTCTCCAAAGACTAAAGTTCTGCAGGCTGCTGGAATTAGCTCAGGATCTGATGTATACAATGCAATTCAATTTGGAGCAGATGCAACAGGTGGAACTTCAGGAATTGTTGCTGCAGATGACTGTGTTCCTATAGCTGTCGTATATGCAGGAATCTGATT
>CALGXY010000130.1:0-8953 GCA_937935155.1 uncultured Atopobium sp.
TCCGCCGCCAGAGTTAGAGCTGCTACTGGAGCTGCTAGAGCTAGAAGAGCTTGAGGAGCTAGAAGAGCTAGAGCTTGAAGAGCTGGAGTTAGAATCATTGGAAGAGCTGTCGTTTGACTCAGAGCTGGCAGATGGAGTCTCACGGGTAACAGTCTCAATTGCATAAGCAACGTTGTTGTTAGCTGATGCAGCCTCCTGAGCAGCAAGCTGAGCTTTTACCTCAGCATCAAGGGAGTCATAGTAAGCCTTAGCCTCTGCAACCTGGCTCTGAAGACCATCTGCGGTGGTCTTCATCTCAGCGACCTGAGCCTGAAGGTTCTCCTGCTCAGCCTGAAGCTCAAGCTGCTGAGCCTGAAGCTGGTCACCAAGAGATTTGACGGTATTGATGGAGTCAGCCTCCTGCTTGCTGGTGCGGTCCATATAGTAGACGCGGCTGACAAAGTCCTCTGGGCTAGATGCTCCAAGGAGGAAGTCCAAAGTCTCCTGTGGGCCTGCCTTATAAGCACTCTTCATTGCTGCAGAAAGGACAAGACGCTGCTTATTGAGCTGGTCTGTAGTCTCTGCAATCTGCTCCTGAACCTCACCAATCTTGTTATTGGTAGCGTCAAGTGCATAGGTTTTCTCGTTAAGGTTATCCATGGCCTCTGCAAGAGCTGCACCAAGTGAGTCTAGCTGGGCAGATGCGGCCTCAAGATCGCTTTGTGGGTCTGCGAATAGCTTGGCTGGGGTAAGCAGCGTAGCAGCTACACCAAGACCTGCAAATAAGAGAGCGTCTCGTCTTGTGAAAGATCGGCGCTGTGACATATAAGCTCCTTCCGCAAAGCACGAAATCAATTGGGCAACGTGTTGCTTTGCTTTGCCATCTAGGATAGCTCATTTGATAAAAAATCAAAGTCAACTCGCCGATTTCTTAGCGAGAAACCCGTGTAAACAGGAAGCTACCCTATCGAGTATTTGAATAGTTTACCCCGAAAATGGCATCTCATACAAATTCAAAAGACTATTTGTGCAGTTATATAGCATGGAGCAGGCAAATATCATTGCATAAATTTATCTTTGACCTGCAATTATGGAGAAATTCTATGTATTGCAAACAAGTTTACTGTGATTAACAAAATGCTTATGTAAATAAGACAAATGGCCGACAAGCACGTAGTCTTGCCAGCCAAAATTGTCAGGTTAAAGTAAGTCTGATGTAAGTGATTTAGCTTATTGAACCTTAATAAGGGTGTAGACCTCTTGGTCAAAGCACTTACCAATAATCTCCCTTGGGTGCAGATAGCAAAGCTCAAGCGCAAATGCAAAGCCAGCTACTTTTGCACCGGCCTTCTCGGCAAGTTGAGCACAAGCAACGCAGGTGCCGCCAGTAGCAACCAGGTCATCAGCAATAAGAACAACGTCGTCTGGGGTAAGAGCATCGGTGTGAATCTGAAGCTCGCTGGTACCGTACTCCAGGTCATAAGCCTGTGCGTAGACCTCACGAGGCAGTTTGCCTGGCTTACGAGCAGGAACAAAGCCTGCACCAAGTTTGTAGGCTACAGGGGTTCCAACAAGAAAACCACGAGCCTCAGCACCAATAACCTTGGTGATTCCTGCATCAGCAAAGTGCTCTGCAATGTCATCAACAACTGCGTGGAAGCACTCAGGATCTTTAAAAAGTGGAGTTACATCTTTAAAGATAACGCCTGGCTCTGGATAATCAGGAATGCTAATGATATGACTCTCATAATCATACGTAGACACAATGTCCTCACATTCAAAATCAAAATCAATGAATAGTTATATATACCTAGATTACTCGTCTAGATGCATATCCTTAAAAGATTCACGAACTAATTTAGTGATAAGTTCATTTCTAACCGCATTGGTGAGGCCCAACATGCGGGTCAGAGCGGCCATAAACTTCTGACGAGTCTCGTCAGTATGGTCAACTTCAACTCCCCCGCCTTTTTTAGCGTATACGACAAGCGACTTGGCAAACATGCTAGATTCTCGGTTTGCAGCCATAACGTATTGACGCAGGTTCTTGGGCTCAAAACCAAAGTGACGAAGCTCACTACAAAGGCGAATCAGCGTTAAATCCTTGCCATCTACAAGGTCTCTACCATGAGGAGAGCGCTTTAAAGCAATAACGCCTGCTTCGGAAAGCTGACGAACAAAGCCTACAGAGCATCCCACAATTTCTGGGATGCGATCAATAGCGTGATATTTTTGAACTACCTCAGGGTCATCTACAGGTACCACAATGGCATCAGCATGCGTGGCACCAAGAATTGCCTGAGACACTTGCTTTCCATCCAGCTGAGGTTGAGCCTGGCGAGAAGAACTTTGAGCTTCAGGTGCAGCTTGAGCCTCAGCCCCAGTTGCCTCGTCAGTCTGAGCTTTGACCTGTTGTTTAACTTCAGGGTTTTTATCTTGCCTATCAAGCTCTTCTCTAATAACTGAGAGCGGCATAAAGCGGCTTTTCTGCAGATACAGAATAGTCTCAAGTCGCTTAACGTCTTTTTGGGAATACAGACGATAGCCACCAGCAGTTCTGGTAGGAGTAAGCAAACCTTCATCCTGCAGATACCTGACTTTAGAAACACTCAAGTCTGGATAGAGAGTCTGTAATTTCTTGACTACTTTACCAATGGTAAGAAAGCCTGAATCAGCCATAAAGCTATCCTTTAACCTTAAGCTGAAACTCTGCTGGTATGGAAGACCATGCGGAAGGTGCCAATCTGAATGGTTGAGCCATCACGCAGGGTAGCCTTGTTAATAATGGCACCATCGACCCAGGTACCATTGAGAGAATCAAGGTCTTCAATAGTTGCATAACCAAGGGCAAGATTAGAGAGATCAATGGTGGCATGATTTCTGGAAACTGTCATGTCGTTCAAGAAAACACTGCTCTTTGGGTCTCTACCAAGAGAAATTTGAGGTAAATTGAGCTCAAAAGTTTGACCAGTCTGTGGTCCCTTGACAATAGTAAGGACAGGGTGAGCTGGCTTTTGTTGAGCCATAAGGTCTGGAACCGTAGCGTCAGCTGATGGCATGCGGAAAATCTCTGTTGAGTCTGGTGACTGCTGTTTGATGTCGTCAGTTGACATGGTTTCTCCTTAATTTGGTTACATGATAATAATAACGCTTAACGACACGCAATGCAGTCCATTTCGATGAGCGCACCAAGTGGCAACGCAGAAACCTCAACAACTGCCCTGCCAGGTGCAGGAAGAACAAAGTACTGCCTATAAATCTCGTTTACCTTAGGCAAATCATTGATATCAGCAAGGTAGATAGTTGTCTGAGCTACATCAGAAAGGGTGCATCCTGCCTCTGCCAGAATTGACTGAGCAAGATGAATGACACGAGTAGTCTGCTCTTCAATTCCTCCGTCTATGAGCTTCTTTGGGTCTTCTGCTGAAACTGCAATTTGACCTGTGACAAATACCAATCTACCTGCAGTAGTACCCTGAGAGTATGGTCCCATAGGAGCAGGAACACCTACTGCATTAATTGCATATTTCATAGAAGATCACCCCTTGCGCCAATGAAATCATCAGAGGCTCTGAGTAAACCCCAACCCTCAAGTTTATCTTTAGTTACTACTACTTTAGTGTTACTTGCAAGTTCTGAAAACCATGGAAGATATGTTTTAAGGCCTTCAATGAGTTGCTTATGTCCAAGAGGATGGACTGTTTCAAAAGAAAGCAAGCTTCTAAAAAGAATTACTGTATGGACTGGTGGAACCATAACCAGATATGCAGGTACTTTTTTAGTTGAAACATTGGCTACAAGTGCTGGGATTGTTTGGTCAAGCATAAGATTGCAAAGCTTTGAGTCTTCTGGAAGCCTCTGTTCTCCCAGGTAGTCCATAAGGACCTTCTTGGCCTTTTTACCAGCAAGAAGAAGAGGGGTAAGAAGCGGAGTTGCGTCTTCCAAAGACACTTCTGCATAAGGAGATACACCGTTTTGCTCGACTGACGCAATGATAGAAAGCCACTCGTCTAGAACAAGAGAGCGCTCAGATGCATCAAGTACCACGTACTCGTTTTGACCAGATCGCGCGAGAAGACCGATGGAAGATAGAGATCCGTCTCCCGTAAGTGCACACTCAAATGAAGTCTCTCCTACCTCAAGCTGCTTACCTGCAAAGACAGCTTCCACAAAATTTTGAGCTGATGTACCACTCACCAGCGTGTAGCCGATACCACTCAGATCAATAAGAGCACAATCTTTCAGAGCTTCCTCAAGGGGTTTCTCGCCATAGAAAGATTGGGCTAAGTTGAAGCCTTCAGTTGAGGTTGAGAATTGTGCGCCAAGATACTCAAGCTCGGTATGAAGGATAGAGCGTTTCTGCTCAGACATTAGTTTCTCCCAAAGAGATACGGAGCAACCGAATACAGGTCAAAGAGGTTGTAGGCAGGAATAGTCCAAAGCGTAAGGTGTGCCAGCGTCATGGTGGTACCTACCTGTGCGAAATCCTGAGACCAGTCAGTTGTAGAAACCATCTGGTTGTTGGCTACAGGATAGTTAGGAGAAAGCATGGACGTCTGATAGGTAAAGTCTTTAGATCCAGGCCAAGCCATATACGTGGTAGAAGTTGATGGCTTAACTACTGCAGAAAGCAAGAAGTTGTCCTCGCTTGTGCGGATCTGAACAATTTGGTCAGCACGTTGAATACTAACGCGATTGTAATTGCGATAAGCCCAGTTCATCAGAATGGCGGTATCGTCAAAACGACCTTGCGTAGTCTCGCAACCAAGCACGCAGGTGTAGAGCGTAATGTTTCCACGCTTTGAAGCGCCCAAGAAGGCAGTACCAGAGTCTTCAGCGCCTGTCTTAATGCCGAGAAGACCTCGGTAGGTGTCCATAAGGTCATCGGTTGAGTGGAACGTGCGCTGCTCCCCTCCTACCGTTGTAGTGTATGACCTGGTATGCACAGCGCTTGCGATAAGTGGATAGTGCTCGCGCGCATAACGACCCATGAGAGCAAGGTCTCGCGCGGTTGAATAGTGACCATTAGCATCTAAGCCGTGAGGATTCTGGAACTGCGTGTGAGTCATGCCAATTTCTGCAGCCTTCTTGTTCATTTGATCGACAAAGGCCTGTTGAGAGCCAGATACATTGATGGCGATGTTATAAGCCGCATCGTTTGCGGAATACACCAGCATCATCATGATCAGCTGTCTGAGTGTAGGCGTATCGTCTGAGGTCAAACCAGCAACTTGCGAACCTTCTTCAAGATCTGGAACTGTGATTTCACAAGGCTCATCAAGATTGACGCCAGAATCAAGCGCCACAATTGCAGTCATAACTTTGGTGATGGATGCCATAGGAAGCTCTTGATCTGGGTTTTTGCTCCAGAGGACGTTTCCTTGTGCATCGGTGACAATGGCAGTAGTTGCCTCAGTAAGTTTTGGCTCATCGGTTACAGAAGACTTGTGAGAAGAGGTGTTTTCTGCCAGAGCCGTAGTTGCAGGAGCAAAAGGAGCAGCTAGAACAAATACAAGCAGCACGCTTACAAGAAAAGCCAGCATCTTATGAGAGAGCTGGCGCAAAGATACATGGTTGTGCTGAAGGAAAGTCATAAACAACCTAACTTATGCTTGAGTGTTTTTACTATCTTTAACTATTTTAGCTGCTTCACCAGTATAAACAATGGCAGTAATTGCCGAGAAAACAATTCCTATGTACACAAAGAAGATACCTAGAGCGCTGCTTTCAGAGTTAAGACCTGGAAGCCAGCTAACGTTTACCAGGCCAAGTCCGGAGACTACTGGAATACCCAGAAGAAGCAAACTGAATCCAGTCATTAAAAATGCAGTTGCTGCTTTACCAACAAAGACAACATCAATAGGACGCCTGCGGAATTTGCGAACAGCAAGAGCGCCAAGAGTAAGGTAAACGTCTCGACCAATAACAAACAGTGGGATCCAGAGAGGAAGCTCACCAATAATCAAGAGGCCAAGAACACCTGTAATAAGAAGTACTCGGTCCATGATAGGATCCATGATTTTGCCTAGCCAGCTGACAGTTTGCGTTCTACGAGCAACCTGACCGTCAAGAAAGTCGGTAACAGCTGCGGTTACATAACAGCCCAGTGCAACCCAACGATTTCCACCCGTTGAGAAGAGCACAAGAAAGATAATCGTAAGGATTAATCTGCAAAAGGTAATGACGTTTGCAACAGTAAAAATAGCGTTAGAAGGATTGTTGGAACTACCAACTGGATCAGTAATAGTTCCCTCTGCCTGCGCCTTTGCTGCATCGGCGTCTGCTGCTTCTTTAATTTGGGATGCTACTTGATTAGCTAGCTGCTGCCTAGTTTGCAACGTTTCACTCCCCTTTTTGTAGAACATAACATGCGTCTATTTTAACGTAAGTTGCGCGATAGCAAATTATTCGCACATTTGTTTAACAAAGGACACAAGAACACGAACGCCCTGAGCATAGACGCGTTTCTCGATACGCTCATCAATGCCATGAACGCCGTTTGCCTCATCTTCTGGTGTTGGCCTAAAAGGACAAATCCGCAGAATAGAATCGCAAATTCCCTCGTAGCGTACAGAATCGGTGCCACCACACACAAAGGACGGAACAAAGGTGACGCCTGGATGGTAGTGCTCCATAATGGCTTTGAGCTCTTGATAGCCAGCACCAGCTGGAGAATCAATTCTTCCCGCTGGAGTGGAATGCAAAGCCTCAACCTCAATGCAAGGGTTAACTTGGGCTACTACTTGTTTGATGTGTTCAACGGTTTTGCTGACGCTCACGCCAGGAAGCAGCCTAATGTTGATGGTTGCGCTGACATTACCAGGCATAACGTTAGCCGCACTACTTGAACCCTCAAGCATGTTGAAAGCGTACGTGGTGGTTACAAACGGATAAAGCTCTTTGATCTGAGCTGCAGCCAGTGCAATCTTATCTGCATTGGTATCTACGTCATGTACCAGCGAAGCAAAAGGCTCCTCGGTAATTTCTGGCGCAAGAACCTTGAAGGTTTCTTTAACAATGTCATTAAGCTCAGGTTGAGGTTTAGCCTTAGAAAGAGCGGCAAGTGCGCAGCTCAAATGCTCAAGTGAAGTTCCACCAAACGGATTAGAGGAATGTCCGCCGTGACCAGTCGCAGTAAGCTTAACGTTCAAGAAGCCCTTTTGCGAGATGCAGATGTCGGCCACGGTAGCCTTAGGCGCACCGTAAGCGCTGCCATCAAAAAACGTAGTGGTGCCTTCGTCCAGAAGGCAAGCTGCACGCATTTCTCGCGAGGCCATGACTTCTGCAAGTCTAGTGGCACCGTGGCTCAAGACCTCCTCGTCCTCGCCAAATGCCAGGTAGATAGAGCGCCTTGGCGAGAAACCCTGTGAGAGCAGATACTCAAGTGCCTCAAGTTCTCCCATGAGCATGTCTTTGATATCAAGCGCGCCACGTCCCCAAATGTACGTGTCATCGACATCTCCACCAAAGGGATCGTGCGTCCATGCGTCTTCTGTACCAGGCACAACAGGAACAACGTCCTGGTGAGCAATAAGCATCAATGCAGGGAGCTCTTGATTGGATCCTGGAATCTCGATGAGGAGCGAGTGGCCTACCACTTCAACGTTAGAGGCTGCGGTCATAACATACGGGAAGCTATCAACAATGTGCTGTTGAAGACCATCAAACTGAGACCAATCGGTTGTCTCTGCATCGGTATACACCGTCTTAAAAGACAGCGCCTTTGCAAGTCTCTCAGACATTGCCTCTATGTTGAGCTCGGGATATTCATCCTCGTGAGCAAAGTGGTCGTAAATATTCATGGACCTCTACTAATCTCGTAGTTTTAAGTTAATAACGTAATAATAACGGCAATTTTTACGCGTTTCTCTACTCTTGCTGGTAGAATTAACAAAACACTCACTTAGCACACGTATCTTGGGAGCCCTGATGATTAAGCTTGTTCTTTCCGATATGGACCAAACGTTAAAACCTGCTGACACTCCAGCTATTTCAGAAAGAACTCATCAGGCAATTAATAATCTTAAAGCCGCAGGTATTGCGTTTGGACTTTCTACCGGAAGGCCAGTTTATGATGCACTTTCTTATCTAAAGTCTGACGTTTCCCTGACAGACACTGGCGTGTTTTCAAGTGGAAAGATTCTCTACTTTAATGGCAAGCTCATTTTCACAAAAAAATTTACTTACGAGATGATGGAGAAGATCTATGAGGTCATTTCTCCAATGCAGGATTGCCTACTTACCTATTACGCAGAAGGTCCGCTTGAGCAGCCTCTTGACACGTCATTTACCTCTTGTTGGAAAATAGTTGATACCACTCAAGAGGTGGTAGACCATCTTGCAGCCTCATTTAACACTTTTGTGCCAGGACTTGGGCCACAGTCTGTTCCAAGAGATGTCCCTATGTATGCGGGAGGTCTGCTCTTCCCTCAAGATGAAAAGCGCCAGCAAGAAATCTATGAGGCTGTTACCAGTGCAGTTCCAGAGGTTGAGTTGGTTTCTCCCTATATTGGTTGGTTTGACATCAATTATCGTGGCTGGAATAAGGCACAGGGATTCGAGAAGCTCATTGAGACTATAGGTCTTAAGCCAGAAGAAGTTATTGTGTGCGGCGATTCCGAAAACGATCTGGATCTTCTTAAGATTGCTCATCACTCATGCTGCATGGAAAATGGTACTGACGAGGCTAAGGCTGTCTCGAAGTATCTGTTGCCTAGCGTGTATGAGGAAGGCGTAGCTCAGCTCTTAGAGGCGCTTACAGAGGCTCAGGGAGACTTTGATTCTGAGGTTGTCCAGGCTGTCCTGAAGAGAACTTTATAGGATTAAAGCTTGATACAGAGCGTGGCAATATAGTCATTTCCATACTGTGATAATCGATTCCTTTTATCACATGACTCATAAAAATCAATCATAGCAAGGCCATTTTTAAGTTGTCCTCTAATCTGAGTTTCTAAGGTATGGCTAAATTCATATC
>CALGXY010000131.1:0-1063 GCA_937935155.1 uncultured Atopobium sp.
ACGAGGAAGAGCAATCACCAAACCCGCTGCAACAACAGCCAAAACGCCAGAAACATGGAAGGTTTCGGCAAGAAGATAGACAAGGAACGGCGTAAGTACTTCGTACAGCACGTTTGCGACGGTGTCCTCGTAGCCCAACCTTCCAAGCATGGCATTTACGGCAGAAAACGCAAAGCCCGTGACAACGCCCATGGCTATGCCGCCCACAAAGAGCACCGCAAACGACCCTGCGGCATCTACCAGCGAGAACGCGCCCGTAACCGCTGCCGCAACAGAAAACTGAAATGCAACAACACCGGACGCGTCGTTGATCAGGGACTCTCCCGAGAGGAGCGTCTGCTGGCGATGGGTCAGGTGAATGTTGGATTTAAGCGCGGTGACGGTTGCCGCGTCGGTTGGTCCCAGGGCCGAGGCAAGCGCAAAAGCCGCAGCTAGAGGGATTGACGGGATCATCAGATGGAGGGCATAGCCGACCGAGAGCACGCTGACAATTACCAGCGCAATCGCCAGCGACAAAATGCTGTTTAGGTTGAGGAGAAGTGCACGAATGTTGGTTTCTCTCGTCTCGTTGAAGAGGAGCGGAGCAATGAAGACCAGCATAAAGAGCTCGGATTCCAGGTGCACCTCCTGGACGCTGGGCAAAATGAGCGCGACCAGCAGACCGATGACCACCTGGATGACGGGGATGGACACGTCGACAAACTTGTCGATCACCGAGGAAGCCGCGACGCAGGTCAAGACGATGAGCACAAACTGAAATGTCTCCATCAGGCTTCCTTCCTGGTCGTAGGCGGCAGCGGTGCAGCGAGCGTCGGGTTCGCGGCGAGCAGCGAGCGCCGGGCTCGCGGCGAGCGCCAACTCCGCGAGGGTTCCGAGCACACGGGGTTTCTCGCCAGATAACGTTTCATTCGAGTATATACGGTTTTGCGGCTCTAGCTTGTACTAGCGCAGATAACACATGGCTTCTGCGATGGTTGATTGCTGTATGTACGTGCGTTTGGATGCTTGCCTGATCCAAAACCGATGCAATTATGTGCGTCGCGCTGGTAAATGTAGATTTTTG
>CALGXY010000132.1:0-3607 GCA_937935155.1 uncultured Atopobium sp.
GGTCGAGCACCTCAAGCTCCGCCCCCACTTCATCCAGCTCATCGTGTCGAAGTTGCAGGTCCTGGCTTTGTAAACTTCTACCTGTCTACCGCTGCGGGCAATGAGATTTTTAACACTGTTCGCGAGCAGGGCGCCGATTTTGGTCGTTCTACCTTTGGTGCTGGCCAGAAGGTTCAGGTAGAGTACGTTTCTGCAAATCCCGTTGGTCCTCTGCACATTGGTCATGGCCGTTGGGCAGCGCTTGGAGATTCTCTAAGCCGCATTCTTGCCTTTGCAGGCTATGACGTTGAGCGCGAGTACTACGTCAACGATCATGGCTCTCAGATGGACGTCTTTGGTCACTCCATATCTAAGCGTTATCTGCAGCTCATTGATATTATGCAGAAGCGCGACATTGACGCTGATGCAGCCGCACAGGTGCTTGCAGAAGATCGCAACGCTTACGTTGCAGATGAAGAGGATGCACATCCAGAGGAGCATCCATTTACTGACGAGTTCATTAACTCTCTTGGCGGTAATGCATACGCCGGAGACTACATTGTTGACCTGGGTCTTTTCTTCCTCAAAAATGACGGAGAGGTCTGGGCAGACAAATCTGAAGATGAGCGCATGGCAGAGTTCCGCGAGCGTGGTTACAAGATGATGCTTGAATCCATCAAGAATACCTGTCATACCGCCCGTTCTGACTTTGACGTTTGGTTCTCTGAGCGCTCTCTATACGTTAAGGACGACCAGGGTAAAGATGCCGTTGATCGTGCGCTTGATGCTCTGGATAAGCTTGGCTACCTGTACCGTTCTGATGAGGGCGCGCTGTTCTTCCGTTCCACTGATTTTGGTGACGATAAGGACCGTGTACTCATCAAAACAAATGGTGAGTATACCTATTTTGCTTCTGACGTTGCGTACCACTGGAACAAGTTCCAGCGTGTCGACCACGTTATTGATATTTGGGGAGCAGATCATCACGGATATATTCAACGAGTCCGCTCTGCTGCAACGGCTCTTGGTTACCCAACTCAGTTTGAGGTTTTGCTTGGACAGCTTGTTAACCTGCTCAGAAACGGTGTCGCAGTCAGAATGTCTAAGCGCAAAGGAACTGGTATCCATTTTGACGAGCTTCTCGCCGAGGTTGGTGTTGATGCAACGCGCTACACCCTTGTTTCAAAGTCTTCCAACCAGATGATTGACTTTGACATTGAGCAGGTAAAGCGTCAGGACAGCTCTAATCCTGTGTATTACGTTCAGTATGCTCACGCTCGTATTTGTTCTATTTTGCGCCGTGCTGCTGGCGTTGACCTTGATGAGGCAAAGGCACTTGGTATGGACGCTGTTGCAGATAAGGCTATTGGCTCTGAGGTTGATCTTGGGCTGCTCTCTGAAGACGCTGAGCAGGCTCTTGCTCGTAAACTCTTTGAGTTCCCAGGTCTTGTTGAAGGCTGTGCTCGCGATAGGGCACCATTCCGCATTACGCACTACATTGAAGAGCTTGCTGGTCAGTTCCATGCATTCTATACCGTCTGTCAGGTGCTTCCTTCTGAAGGACGCCCACTGGACGCAGAGCTTTCTAAGGCTCGTCTTGCTGCGTGTGATGCAACCCGTCGCGTACTTGCAATTGCTCTTGATCTGATTGGTGTTTCTGCTCCTGAGGCAATGTAAACGATAGCTAACTATGTTGTTTTGTCATGATACCGTGCAAGTATTGAATACCTGCACGGTATCTTTAGTGAATTCCTCCAGATAATTTCCACATTTCTGCGTTATGTAAAAAATTTTTTAATGTATAAAAGAGATAATAAAATTAATATTTATTACTTAAATTTTATATTTCAGCATATAAAAGCCTATTTTGATGTCATATAAGCACCATTTTCTAACATATTTTTGACTAACTATTGTTTTGTCCCCACGTTAACACGTGTTTTTTAGGGGTATACTCATTATGCGAGCAAATAGTAAATGGTTCGGGCATAAGAGTGGAGGTCTCTATGGAACTTCGCGAGTACATGTCCATTCGCAGGTCTTACAACTTGGTTAGAAGAGTGGTGCCTGCTAACAGACGACTCACGTTTGAAGAGTTTGCTATTTTGTGTCGCCTCAATGTGAAGGGCGCCCCTGTTAAGACTTCAGAAATTGCCGAGTATCAGAGTGCTCTTCGTCCTACGATTACTCATCGTACCTCGCACCTGGCAAGGCTTGGTTTCATCAAGAGAGATGAAGGCGCCATTGATCGACGCAACGTAGTGTGTATCATCACAGAAAAGGGTGTAGAAGCAGTTGAGGAGCTGTCCAAGCTTACCTGTGCTCGTATTGCACCCGGCCAGGCGCTTTCACGTACTTCGTTTGAGCGCATCGTCATGTATGTTGACGCTATGGGAGCTCTGTATTGCAGGGCAGCAGATATGGTGCTTCTTGCAATTCTAGATTCTCCTAAAGACGCTCTTTCAATTACAGAGATTGTTGACGCGCTTGGTCTTTTGCAGCCAACGGTTTCTATGTCTCTTACTGCTTTGGCAGAAAGTGGCCTGGTACAGCGCAAACATGACGACGCTCTTTCAAGAAGAGTAACTATGGTTGAGCTCACGCCTCAAGGCAAGACATATATCAAAGAAATCGTTCAGCAAATTGAAGATATTGTTGTAAAAAGAAAGAGCCGTACAGCTGTTTAAATTATTTATGCAGATTAAAGAAATCTAGAAGATGGGTTTCTCGAGGTTTAAGGGTTAGTGGTATAAATCCCCATTTGCCCGTTTTATGGTGAATTTTATTATTTTTTCATCATAAGGCGGGCATTTTCGTGGTATATTCCTTTTGGATTTGCACCTATTTGATTTTGTTTGTTATCCCTTCATCATATTTCTCACGTATTTTTACAGATTATTTTGATGAGCAAACAGAGAGGTTTGTACATGTCGGACGAAACATCTTCGGTCCAAAATGATTCTTTAAATGATGTAGAAAATACTCCAGCACCACGTAGACGTGGTAGACCTCGTAAGAGTGAAAATAGTAATTCAGAAAATTCAACTTCAGAAAATACCAATTCTGAGGCAACTGAAGAAAAGGCCTCTAATTCATCTGCTGCAAAGCGTCGTCGTGGTCGTCCAACTAAAAAAGAGACTGAGGCTCGTCGTGCAGTAGAGGCTGTTGTGGCAGAGGCTATGAACGCAGCAGGCATTACAGAGCCACCAAAGCGCCGTCGTGGCCGTCCTAGCAAAGAAGAGATGGAAGAGCGTGCTCTTCATGAGCGTGCCCTTGAAGTTGCACAGGCAGAGGTTCTCGCTCAGGTCCAGGCAGGTGGCAAAGTTTCTTCTGACGTTGTAGACACTGATCGCCTTACCAAGATTGTTCAGGACGCAACTCAGCCTTCAGCGGAGGTAACCCCGGCTCCTGCCTTCACTAAAGCAGAGGCAGAAGGCGCAGCTAGCCAGAATGACAATGCGGCTCAGAAGAACTTTGCTGAAGAGCAGGGTAGTGTTGAGCAGCAGGATGGTGCAGCTCAGGAGCAGGCTTCTGGTGCTGTAGCAGATTCCGATGCAGCGCCAGCAGAGCGTCCAGGGCGTTCTCGTACGGGTGCAGCACGTCGTCGACATCGTAATGCTGAGCCAAA
>CALGXY010000133.1:0-3581 GCA_937935155.1 uncultured Atopobium sp.
TACGTAAGCTCTGGTACAACTGTTGCTACGCACTCTCATCTCTTTGGAGAGCCCTTTAATGCCAGCACCGATGTTCCTGGCACCTCTTTAACTTCTCCACGTCCTGGTTATGTTTTCAAGGGCTGGTACGACAATTCAGAGACTGTGGGTACTCCTGTTACCGACACCACTATGCCTGCAACCAATACCGTGTTGTATGCCAAATGGGTGCCTCTAACCGCAACCGTTACCTTTGACTCTGAGGGTGGTTCACCAGTCAACTCGCAGGAGCTCACCTACGGAGACGCAGCTACCAAGCCCGCTGATCCAATACGAGAAGGCTATACCTTTGCTGGCTGGATTCTCTATACCAACGGTAACCCCTCTGTTTACAGCTTCTCCGCAGCAGTTACAGGCGACATCACCCTGCACGCACTCTGGAAAAAGAACGACTCTTCCGTCTCCTACACGGTCATTCATCAGACCGACGATGGTCAAGTTCTTTCAACCACAACTGAGACTGCTCCAATCGGTTCTCTTGTCAGCAAGTGGGCACTCGACGCAGCTGATCGCGGAGATTACGCCTATGTAGACGTTTCTTCTCGCTCTATGATTCTTGATGAAAATGCCGAGAATAACGTCTTGACCTTTACGTATAGCAAGGAAGCTCGCTACAGCTATACCGTCCATTACGTTGACGCACAGACTGGTGAGCAAATCCATTCTGACGATGTTATTGGCAGCCAGACGCTCAACCTGCAGAATGTTTCTGCTCGTGAGATTGACGGTTACACACTTCAGGGTGACAGCACCGGATATGTTTCTGCTGACCAGCTTGAGTACACGTTCTACTACACAAAGAACCCTGAAACTCCTGCGGCACCTCAGACCCCAGCAAAGCGCAAGAGCGCTCTGCCCGAAACTGGCGATGCTTCAAGCGTAACTTTTGTCGGCGCAGCCTTGACCTCTGTAGTTGCACTAGGAACATCCCTTGTTTTGCGCCGTAGGAAGCATGACGAAGAGTAACAGGAAGTATTAAGGCAAACGTAAAACCCGAGCGCTTTGGCACTCGGGTTTTTTGTTGCATATTCTTGGAGTAGCTACAGGCGGGCACAACTCTACAATCAGAAAAGCCTAATGAGGCTCATTGCTTTAGCCATAAATCTGTAAACCAATCTTCACAACTAAAGCAACAGTATTAAATTCCGATTTCACAGGTAGTTTGATTTTCTCGTTACCTCATCCTTGTAATTAAAATAACGAAGGAGGAGGTGTTTTATGTCAAAGAAACAAATCAATCTATTTGTAGGCTCTATCGGAGCTTTTATCGGAGTATTTGTTTTTATCGCTTATATTCCACAAATTATTGCAAATCTACAGGGCGTAAAGGCTCAACCTTTTCAGCCGCTATTTGCAGCAGTTTCTTGTCTCATTTGGGTCATCTATGGTTGGACTAAAGAGCCCAAAAAGGACTGGATTCTTATTATCCCAAATACTGCTGGTGTAATTTTGGGCGGTTTGACGTTCCTTACTGCTTTATAACAGCTAAACAGCAACTTTACATTAGAAATCTGGTGACATGAAAAATGCCACCGGATTTCTATTTTTCTCCTGGCAGTGGCCAGGATTGGCTTACCGACGGTAGCTTTGGCGCAGAAGGTTCCATCATTTGCACGCTTGTTATGCTGGCAAGCATCCTGATTCTTGCCTATCATCTCAGGAAATCTGGCAAGCTCTTTGAAAAGAAATCTGCCGAGGTCGCAGGTGCAAATCTACAAATTTCATACTACGCTGAATTTCACGAGCGCATTGCATTCTGTTCACTTAGATCGATTGATTTTTCTCGTCCACTTCTCCTACAACTTAAGGAGAAGTGGATTGTGTATATACGGTTAATTTACAGCTTGAGCAGCAAGTTCTTCTCGTCATTTATTATGATTTACCTATCTTTTTTGCTGTTTGAGGAGAAATAATGCGCGCTAAGAAAGTTTTGAGCATTTTATTTGCTCTTGCTCTTGTTTTGAGCAGTCTGCCTGCATCCGCTATTGCTGAATCTATTGAAGACGCAGGTAAATACTCTGTTGTAGTCTCGTACGTTAACGTATTAAACGACGAAGAGATTCACGCTCCTTCTAAACAAGTTGTAAATGAGGGAGAATCTTGGTCTGTTACAGCTCCAACAATCACCGGCTATGACCTGGAAGATCCTGCTCAGGCAACCGTTACTGGCGTTGCTTCTGGCTCAGATCACTACATCAAGCAGACTGTCTATTACATGCCTGGTTATGTTACCTACACCGTTAAGCGCATGAAGGAGATGACTACCGGCAATTATGTTGAGGCGTCCTCCGAAGAAAATTACGGTGTGCCCGATTCGATTGTTACTGCTTCCGATGTCACCTATCCAGGTTTTGTGCGCACAACCACAGACCTTTCGCTCAAGGTTACCGCAGATGGCAAGGCTGTTAAGTACATCTATTACGATCGCAATCCTCGCAGCGCAATCTACTTCTCAACTTCTGGTAGCGAGCTTTCTCCTGTAATTGGAAATCCGGGAGATGCTGTTCCTGCCGTCCCTAATCCAACACGAACTGGTTATACCTTTGCTGGTTGGGACCTTAATGACGATGGTATTGCAGATTCTTTGCCTACCACCATGCCTCAAGAGCCTGTTACTGCAAAGGCACTTTGGACTCCAGCAACAGCAACGTATCACTACGCCTATTTTATTCAGGATCCAAACAACCCTTCTAACTACAACTACGTTACAACCACCGCAGCTTCCGGAACTGTTGGAACAATGACTGCAACTGCTCCCGTCCAGCCAAATACAGGCGTTTTCCGCTTTGAAACATACAGTCACGAGAGCGATCCAACTCCTATTGCAGCAGATGGCTCTACCACTATTAACGTTTACTACAACCTTGCAACTATCACCGTCAATGTGCGTCCAAAGAGAAATGGCTCCATTCTTGCAACGCTTACGCTTCGTTATGGTGAGTCGTTTAATCCTTACGCCATCAACCCCAATACCGGCAACAAGTACAGCGACGACATGCTCGCTGCCATGCGTGCAGACGACCCTTCTGGAACCTACTATTGGTACGGCATAATCCCTGGTGTTGGCGGTACTGCAACCACTTTCCAAGCAAAAACAACTGACCCAGGATCCAAAATTACTGCAGATAATGTGCTTGAAATTTACGGCCGCTATACCAATTCCACTGCTCTTGGCCCACGTTACCGCTTCTACTACTATCAAAACCTTGATGGCACCTACGATATGGGCGGCGACCACACGCTTTCTCGATCTGGCATGATTACAGAGATTGCTAGAAACGGTGGTGACGGCTATCTTGAGAGCGAGAATAGACATCCTGGTTTTTCGTATGACGGCTACCGCATGAGCATTGGCCATTTTGATGGAACCAATTACGATGCACTTGGTTGGACCAGTTGGCAGCCATACAACTTCGACTACCTCATCACTGATTACAATTCCAACTTGATTGAGCACCGCTATAAGCGCAATACCTATACCGTTACCTACGTAAGCTCTGGTACAACTGTTGCTACGCACTCTCATCTCTTTGGAGAGCCCT
>CALGXY010000134.1:0-14499 GCA_937935155.1 uncultured Atopobium sp.
ACCACCAATCAAGGTCTTAATGCCACCAGCGTGCGCACGACCAGCAATCTTGCCAACAGTGGTAGTTTTACCAGCACCGTTAATACCTACGAACAAAACAATAGAGGGCGTATCCGTAAAGGGGTCTCTTTCTGCAACAGGAAACTCTGCCGTAAGGCGCTCTACAAGAGCGCGGCGGAGCTGATCGGAGCGCATAAGATTTTCTCGCGCTGCACGCTCGCGCAGGTCGTCGGTGACGCGCATAGCCACCTCAGCACCCATGTCTCCCATAACAAGCGTGTCCTCAAGGTCATCCCAAAAGTCTTCGGTGACCTCTCCACCCATATAAAAGATTTCGCTTAAAGTCTCACGAGAACGCTCAAGACCGCGGCGAAGATTGTCCATAAAGCCCATTAGATATCAACTACCTTTCCGGTTGTCTTATCAAGCCTCTGAGAGACAACATGGCTGACACCATCTGCCTGCATAGATACACCGTACAGAACATCAGCCTGCTCCATGGTGCGCCTCTGGTGAGAAATTACAATCAGCTGAGTGGTCTCTTTGAGCTGCTCAATGGCATCAAGCAGCTTGGAGAGGTTGGCGTCGTCGAGCGCAGCCTCAACCTCATCAAAAACGTAGAACGGAACAGTACGCGTCCTATACACAGCAAAGAGTAATGCCAGGGCAGTAAGGCTCTTCTCGCCACCTGACATGAGCATCATCTTGGTAATGCGCTTACCGCGCGGCTGAGCCACAATCTCAATACCTGTCTCGGAGAGATGGTCTGGATCGGTGAGCTCAATATGAGCATGACCTCCAGGGAACAGCATCGAGAAGATCTCGGAGAAGTTCTGGTTGACGCGGTCAAAGACAACAAGGAAGCGGCTACGCATCTTGCGGTCAATGGCCGAGATAATCTTCTTTAGTGAGGTTCGAGCAGCCTCTAAGTCAGCTACCTGCTCGTTAATGTAATCAGCACGCTCTTTGAGGCGCTCGTACTCATCCATGGCAACGGCGTTGACAGGACCAAGTGCCTCAAGCTGACTCTTGAGCGACGCAGCAAGGCGTTCTGCCTGCTCTCTATCTTCTGGCTCAGGAAGCGTCAAGGCCTCGTCCAGCGAAGCACCGGTGACAAGAATGGCCTCGATGGCGTTTTGGACCTGAACCTCAAGCTTACCAATCTCAACGCTAATCTGGTTGGCAGCGTCCTTCTCTTTTTCTACCGCAAGCGCAGCTTCAGAAGCAGCGTCTTTTGCCTCGGAGATGGTCTCTCGCAGCGTCTCGGAGTCTGCCTCCGCCAACGACGCGCGATCCTTGAGCCTAGACGCCCACTCGAGCGCCTTCTGGTGCAGAGCATCGTAGCGCTTGTACAGCGGGTCTACGCGAAGCCTGATTACCTCAAGCGCGTGCGTTGCCTGTTTAGCAGCAGCAAGCTGCTCATCCAGCTGAGACAGACGCCTCTCAAGCTCTGCCTGGCGAGAAGCCATACTCGTTGCGCGCTCTTTTGCAACAGTGAGGTCCGTCTTTGCATCCGAAAGCTCTCGGTTGGCCCTACCCTGAGCGCGAATGGCATCCTCATGCTGGTCCTGCAGCTCTTTAAGCTCCGAAGCTAGCGACTCCATGCGAGTCTTAGCCTCTTCTGCCGCACGCTTGTGCTCATCAATATGCGCACGAGCCTCTTGAGCACGCTCTTTTGCCTGCTCTCGAGAAGTGCTAACCTGCTTCAACTCTGCCTGAGAAGACGCAACCTGTCCCTCAAGACGACCTCGCTCCGCAGCAATAGATGTAAGCTCACCGTTGAGGCGAGCAACCTCACCCTTGGACTGCGCGCTTTTCTCGCGAACTGAAGCCAGCTCATTCTCGCAGTTGGTAACTGCAGAGCGAGCAGCCTCCAGATGGCGTTTGAGGGAAGGAAGCGCACCCTCAAACTCGCGAATACGACGCTTACGCTCAAGAGAGCCGTCCTCAGCCTGAGATGTGTGTCCCAGGATCAGACGACCGTCTGGATAGAGCAACGTGCCGTCAGGGAGCGCATAAAGCCCACGAGGCTCAACGTTGCGAGCAGCGTAGGCATCATCAAGACTCTGAGCAACAAAAACGTGACCAAAAAGCGCCTGCACAAGAGCTTCGGCACCCTTCTGCGCAGATACGTGCTCAAGCAAAGACGTTGTATGTGCAGGCGCAGCAAGAGCTGGAGTTGTGTCAGAAAGAGCAACCAACGTAGCCTTGCCGTCCTCAGAAAGCGTCTGAACGCGCTCAAAGAGCGTCTGAATGTTTTGCTGCTTATCAACTACAAGTGCAGAGAGATCTTCTCCCAAAAGCTGCTCAACAAGAGCCTCAAACTCTGGCTGGACCTCAAGGTAATCAGCAAGTCTGCCAGAAACAAGAGAAGCGGTTGCTGCATACGCAACAAGCTTTTCTGCCAGAGGACTTCCCTTTTGGACTTCCACATCAAGCGCACGAAGTGCCTCAAGCGTAGCTTCACTGCTTGAGAGCTCCTGGCGAGCAGTACGCTCTGCCTCGCGAGCCGCCTCAAGTGCAGAAGCACGCTCAGAAATCTCAGCAACAAACGCCTCGGACTCCTGACGAGCTTTCTCAAGAGCCACAGTGAGCTCTGCTTCTTTAGCGCCACTATCTTCTAGAGCAGCACGAGCAATCTCAAGCGCTTCCGTAATCTGAGTCAACCTAGACTCAAACATCTTGTCTTCTACCTGCGCATGAGCAATCTGCTCTTCAAGCTTTACATACGCAAGCGTTTCTTTATCAGCGGTATTACGCGCACTTCGCTCAGATGCAGTACAGTCAGAAATCTTTACATCAAGAGCACGACGCTCGGCAATTGCCTGGTTAGCCGCCTCTTGGAGCGCGTTCACACTCTCTGTCAGATCAGCAACCTTTGCACGAATTGTTGCCAGCTGACCAGAAAGCTCAACATTTTCTTTTGCAGCGTCTGCCTTCTGTTTATCCATCACAGAAAGCTGCATACGCGTGTCAGAAAGGCGAGAAACCATGTTCTTGCCCTTCTCCTCCAAAAGACGCATGTCAGATCCCATACGACCAAGAATCTCTTGCATGCGACGGCGCTGCTCACCTAAGTCTCCAACAAAGAGCCCCTTTTGCTCAAGAAGTGACTGGAGCTTTTCAAGCTCACGGTTTTTCTCGCCCGCGCGATATTGTGCAAGTTCAATAGCGGCCTCTGCCTCTTTAGCGCGTGCCTCCAACTTGCCATGCGTAAACTGCAGCTGACGAAGGTCATCAACCGCAAGCTGAACCGTCAAATCTTTGAGCTGAGCGGACAGATCTTTAGCGCGAGAAGCCTTGTCCACCTGCCTCTCAAGCGGTTTAAGCTGACGGGTAATCTCGCGAGAAACCACTTTGGCTCGCGTGAGATTCTCATCCATGGAAGAAATCTTGCGCTCCGCACGCTCTTTGCGGCGGCGATGCTTAGAGATATCTGCTGCCTCTTCAATGAGCTCACGGCGCTGCTCAGGGCGGCTAGACAAAATGGAATCAAGCTTGCCCTGGGAAATGATGGAATGGGTATCTTTGCCCAGGCCAGAGTCATGCAAGATGTCCTGGATGTCCATGAGCCTTGAAGGAGCGCCGTTAATCAGGTACTCGGACTCTCCAGAACGATACATGCGCCTGGTGATGCCAATTTCAGAGAAATCAATAGGAATGGTGTGGTCGGAGTTATCCAGAACCAGCGTTACCTCAGCAACGCCCACCGCTCCCCTTGCTGACGAGCCAGAGAAGATGACGTCTTCCATAGCCTGGCCACGGAGCATCTTTGCGCTCTGCTCGCCCAATACCCAGAGAATTGCGTCAGAGACATTGGACTTACCCGAGCCGTTAGGACCAACGACAACGGTAAGACCGGGGTCAAAAACCATCTGAGTTTTATCAGCGAATGACTTAAAACCCTTAAGTGTCAGCGATTTTAGATACACGGGTACAGGGTACCTTTCTACCTTAGGTGCATTTCTGCATCAGCATCAAGCGGAGCGTCATCCACACCAAGACGTACCAACGCGTCTTGAGCGGCTTCTGACTCTGCAGCTTTCTTTGATGGTCCCTGTCCACGACCCACCTTAAGGCCGTCGACAAATACCACAGCGGTAAACGTTGGCGTATGAGCAGGGCCACTCTCGCCAATAAGCTTATATTCAGGGGTAGCCTTGCCTTGAGCTTGTACCGCTTCCTGCAAACGAGATTTAGGGCTTACCGAACGAACTGCCAGCGCTGGAGAAATATGAGGTCCAAGCGTACGAATAACAAACTCGTGTGTTGGATCAAAGCCCGCATCAAGGTAGAGCGCGCCAACAATGGACTCGTAAACATTCTCCAAAGCAGACTTCATGCCACGCTTTCCCGTGCCCTTCTCGGAAATTCCCATAACAATTAAGGGAGAAATTCCTAGAGCATCAGAGACAATGGAGAGTGTATGGCCGGATACCAGAGAGATTTTCAACCTAGTAAGCTGGCCTTCATCCATATCTGGATAACGCTCAAACAGCTCCGTTGCAATAATGGCACCAAGAATTGAGTCACCTAGAAACTCCAAGCGCTCATACGAAGCAGAAACAGGCTTGCCCTCCACCGCCGAAGGGTGTGTGAGGGCAGCCTCAATTAGTTCTTTATTGGTAAATGTGTGACCGCAAATAGCTTCTGCAGCAGCTACTCGTTCGTGCAATTTCACGTATAAAACCTACTTAAGCAGCAAGAATAGCGTCTACTGCGTCACCAACGGTAGCAATCTCATCGATGTTCTCTGCATCAAAGGTCATATCAAACTCTTGCTCAAGGTCTGTGACAAGCTGCAAAAGATCAAATGAGTCTGCACCAAGATCCTTAAATGAGGTGCCCTCTGTGAGCTCAACGGAATCGTCAAGGTCAAGAGTCTCTCTAACAACGTCAATTACCTTTTCAAGTGTTTCTGTGCGATCCATACATCCTCCTTGCACACAACAATGACGCTAGTAATTTTACCCCGTGATGGGCGTCTGTATGATGACATTACTAAAGCTGAAACAAACAATCTTAAAAAAAGTAAAGCCCACAGAATTGTCCATGGGCTCTACCATATCTAATAAAAATTTTACGCTACAGGCGCTTTTTCTACAGCTGAATTGAAGAAGAGATTTTCTCAATTAAGTTAGCGCGTACTGCATTGGCTGCAGAGAGTATTCCTGCGCACACTGCAGAAGAACTGGTAGCACCATGTCCTTTAAGAACAGGAGCCGAGACACCCAGCAAGAAGGCACCACCAACAGAATCTCCTGAAAGTTCTGCTGCCGTAGCCTTAAGAGCATCTTTCAAAAGAAGTGCGCCAAACGCAGCCTTCTTGGAAGAATTAATTGCATCCTTGAGACTAGACATAATAAATTTGCCCGTGCTCTCAATAGATTTCAGAGCTACATTTCCGGTAAAGCCGTCTGTCACAATGACATCAAAACGGCTTCCTAAAATATCAGTTCCTTCAGCGTTTCCGCCAAAATTAATAGCCGCCTCTGCAAGAGCTGCATGATATGAGAGAGCAAGCTCGGAACCCTTGGTCTCTTCAGATCCATTGCAGAGAAGACCTATGGTTGGATTTTCAATTCCAAGCGAAGCATTGGCAAAGGCCTTGCCCATTTGTGCAAATTGCACCAAAACTTCTGGACGTACATCAGCGTTGGCGCCAGTGTCCAAAAAGACTGTTTTGTGACCGCCAAGTCCAGGAAGAATCAAGGTGAGCGCTGGGCGCTTTACACCTTTAATGCGACCAATTCCAAAGGTGGCAGCGGTGAGCACTGCTCCTGTGGAGCCTGCTGAGAAAAGACCATCGGCCTCTCCTGCCTTAACTGCCTGAGCAGCCCTTACAATGCTGGCGTCTTTTTTCTGTCTAACCGCATTAGCAGGATGCTCGCTCATCGCAATAACTTCAGTAGTTACCAAAGCCTTTGCACGATTGTGCTTGTTTGCAAAAGGAGTAACAAACTCATCAGCTCCGGCGAGAAGAACCTCTAGCTCTTGGTCCTTCTCAAGAGCCATACGAACTCCCTCAAGAACAACCTCAGGGCTTTGGTCAGATCCCATAACGTCTACACAAATAACGGGCATGATAACTCCTTAGTGCTATAAAAAAGAAGGCCGGCCCCTAAAGAACCAGCCTTCTTGGCCATACGATGTATGAGTGTTACTCAGTAACAACAACCTCACGGTCCTTGTAGAAGCCACAGTTAGGGCATACGTGGTGAGGAAGCTTTGGAGCGCCGCACTGTGGGCATACAGAGCGAGCTGCTGCGTTAAGCTTGCTGTTTGCCGAACGACGGGTGTGGGTTGCGCCGCGGCCCTTCTTTTGTTTAGGTACTGCCATCTTAAACCTCTTTTGCTCTTGCTAGCGCCCCTAAAACACATGAGGGCGCGACCCATTCACATAATGCGTTGGATACTATACCACGTACTGACACATTTTGTACGTAGATACAGCATTTCTTCACCATTTAGGAGAAGAAATTTTATTTTACTCTTCCGAATCCGGCTCAATCACAAGATTTTTGAGAGCCGCAAACGGGTTTGAAGCAAGCTTTTCTTCTTCTCGCTTCTGCTCAATCTGAGCTGCATGACCGCAATCCTCTTCATTCAGATTGCAACCGCATACTGGGCAAAGTCCCTTGCAGTCGGACTTGCACAGTACAACAAAAGGTGTCTCCATAACAAGCGAAGGCAAAAGAGCCTCTGCAAGATCGATGGTTTTATCGGCATTTACTAAAACGTAATCTGCCTCATCTTCATCATCTGCAGAAATTACAGGCTCTTCAAAGAGATAATACTCATCTACCTCTGCGTTTAAAGAGAGATGTGCGTCCTCAAGACAACGGTCACACGTACCAACTGCGTCAGCACGAAGCATTCCGGTAACCAAAATGCCCTCACCCGCGTTGGTAAGCACTAGATCAAAATCAATTCCCATAGGAAGAGAAAATTTATGCTCCCCTAGCTCATACGAGTCTTCATTAAGATGACCCGCATAAGAAACGGTATCGCCTGCATTTGCAAGACGATCATCTAGTGCATAAAGAACTGGTTGCATTGGAATTACCAGGCAACGTTATTGCTGGTGTTACGAGGACCAGAGTTCTCATCAAGTGTCTGACGAACACGAGAGACTGAATTTGTCAGGCTCTTGAGGTTCTCCTCAAGGTGAGCAAGAACGGTATCTGCATACTCCTCAGCGTTGTAGCGAGTATCACGCTCATACTGCTCTGCCTGGTCACGAATGCCATCTGCCTGCTGCTGAGCAAGGCGGACAACCTCCTGGTCACCAGCAAGAATCATAGCCTGCTGCTGTGCGTCAGCAATGATGGACTCTGCCTGAGCACGTGCGCGCTCAAGGGTCTCATCCTCTTCCTTGATGATGCGACGAGCGGTTGCAAACTCTTCTGGGAAGACACGACGAATCTCGTCAAGCAGCTCGTAGAAGTCCTGGGCATCAATAATCTTCTTGTTACCGCCATCCATAAAAGGTGACTTAGCCTCAGTTACCATCTGCTCAATCTCAGATACAAGGCTCTCAATTTCCTCGCCTGGCTGCATCCAGGGCTCCTTTCAATCCAATACATAAGCTGTGTTATATGCAGTTTTAGCCCTTATGAGCACGACGCATAAAACACCTTTTTAAGAATGTTAGCAGAATATAATGAAAATGCAGGGCAAATATACTTAATTACCGCAATTATGCAGAGCATCAAGCTTTTTAATGACGTTCTTTGGTACCAAAAATGATACATCTGCGCCCATAGCTGAAATTTCTCTCACAATTGAGGAAGAAATATAGCCGTACTCTGGACTAGACATAACAAAGACGCTCTCCAGCTCAGGAGCCATATGAGCGTTAAGATCTGCCTGCTGCAGCTCATACTCAAAGTCTGTCATAGCTCTTAGGCCCTTAACAACACCACCTGCGCCGCGAGCATTGCAGAAATCAACCAGAAGACCTTCCATGGGCTCTACAGAAACGTCCACAAGTCCTTCATCTACCAGAGCGTCTTTGAGCATCTGTACACGCTCTTCAAGAGAAAACGTAGTTCCCGTGCCGTGTTTGCGCTTGGAAGCTGCAACAGCTACCGTAACATTTTCAAAAAGGCGAGAAGCTCGTTTGATTACATCAAGGTGTCCGTTTGTGACGGGATCAAAAGTACCTGGTACAACTACGTGAGTGATGCTGTTCAACGTATCTCCTATCCCTCACAACGAACAAGTAAATCAACTTGAGCAATACCATAACGCTTACTCTTAGAAAGCTCAAAGTTATCAAGAGAAACTGAATCAGATTTATGGCTATGCTCATAGACTACTACAGCATCTTTTGTCAGACTTCCCGACTGAGTCAAGTCTTTGAGCAGCTTGGATACTACCTCTGCCTCAACGGCATAAGGAGGGTCCAAAAATACCACGTCAAAAGGACCTCCAAACAGCTGGGATGACTCAGCTAAGCGCGCCGTATCACCACAGATAACACTCATCTCAGAGGTGCTTACGCCAAGAGATTTAGCCGTACGCTTAATGCGATCGCACGTCTTTCTATCTTTATCAACAAAAGCAGCGTATAGCGCTCCTCTAGAAAGAAGCTCAAAACCCATAGCACCTGAACCTGCAAAAGCGTCGAGCACTCTGGACTCACTGAGGTCAAGACCGCGAGAAGCCAAGATGGAGCTTGCAATAGCCTCACGCGTACGATCAGTGGTTGGTCGCGTAGTCCCCTTGCCATCAGGGGCCTCAATTGCACGACCTTTCCATTTTCCGCCAACAATCCTCATGGGTTTCTCGCCACCAAACCTATCTTGTACTGCAGTTTACCTGCAGGTTATTACTTATAGCCAAGCTCTTCAAAGTAGATACCAAAGCGATCTTTTGCCTCAATTCCCAGCGTAGCGTAGGTGTCGCTGGTAAGATTTGGGTCCTGTGCAGTAATTGTCAGGGCATCTATATGGGCCGCCTCAATTAGATCTGCGTCTGCATAAAGGTCAGAAATCTTGAGCGTGGTGCCGCCCGACTGACGGTATCCCAAGGTTTCTCCCTCGTGCCTAAGCTCAAGGTCAAGCTCTGCCAAGCGCGCACCGTCGGAGGTTTGCTCAAGGGCGGCTAAGCGCTTTCTTGCGGTAGAGCCTCGCTTGGCGTTACTGGCAAGATAGACGGTTCCTGGGAAGTCTCCTCGACCAACACGGCCTCTGAGCTGGTGAAGTGTAGCCAAACCAAAACGATCCGCATTAAAGACAATCATGACCGTAGCGTTAGGAACGTCAACGCCAACCTCAATGACGGTAGTGGAGACCAGAATCTGCGTCTTATTTGCGCGGAACTTTTCCATTACCTGATCTTTTTGTGTCTCAGGCAGTCTGCCGGTCAAAAGATCACAGGTGAAGTCTTTGAAGACGGTCTTTGAGAGCTCCTCATATACGCGAGTTGCACTGTAAAGCTTACCGTTTGTACGAGCGGCCTCAGGAACATCTTCAAGCTCTTCTTCAGAATCGCTTGGGTCAATTAAAGGACAGACCAAATACGCCTGATGACCAGCCTGAACAGCTTCGGCGACAGCGGCATATGCTTGGTCAAGGTTTTCTGGCACACACAACTTGGTGGTAACGCCAGCTCCTGCTTTTGGTCTTTTGGTAATGCGAGACGTATCAACATCTCCGTACAAAGAAAGTGCCAGCGTACGCGGAATAGGCGTTGCACTCATGGCGAGAAGATCTACGCCTTGTCCTTTTTTGCGCAACGCTGTTCTTTGATCAACGCCAAAACGATGCTGCTCGTCTACAACAGCAAGGGTGAGCTGCTTAAATACTACACGGTCAGAAAGAAGCGCCGTAGTGCCAAAGACAACGGACAAAGAACCGTCAGCTAGGCAAAGCTCAATCTGTTGCCTCTCCTCTTCTGAAGTAGAACCAGTAATAAGCGCCCACGTAATTCCCGCAAGCGAAAGCAAAGGCCCAATCTTTTGAGCGTACTGCTGAGCAAGAACCGAGGTAGGAGCCATCACGGCAGCCTGAGTTGAAGAATCTGCGGCTGCAGCCAAGGCAACGGCAGCAACGGCTGTTTTACCAGTACCAACATCACCCAAAAGCAAGCGATTCATAATGCGTGGTGCAGTCATGTCAGAAAGAATCTCTTGAGCAGCATGGTTCTGCTCGTCAGTCAGAGCAAAGGGCAAAGCCTCAATCAGAGCCTTAACTTTAGGTCCATCTATAACGTGTTCAAAAGGCCTATGACCCGCAAGCTCCAAGTTTCTTCTCGCCAAAAGAGCAAGCTGCAAACTTAAGAGTTCATCAAAAGCAAGACGGCGACGGGCCTGTTCAGCTGCGTCCAAACTGGATGGAAAATGAACCTCACGAAGCGCCGATGAGAGCGACATGAGGTGGTGTTTGGTGACAAGCTCTGAAGGCAGCCAATCACACACGCTTCCCGTGTCCGCCAAAGCCGCTGACATAATACGACGCATCCAAGCAGGACTCACGCCCTCGGTAGCTGGGTGAACAGGAAGAATTGCTGCCTTTGAAGGAGCCTCTTTGGAGCGGACCTCTTTGGAGCGAGCCTCGTCGCTTGCATCAGATTTTGCCGTGCTCAGAACTTCGTAGAACGGTGACTTCATCTGACGGTAACCGTAGGCAAAAAGCACCTTGCCGCTCAGAGCCACCTCGTCATCAACGTGGATCTGCTCAGCTATCCAAGGCTGCCTAAAAAACGAAGCTGTGAGCACGCCCGTATCATCCACAACCTCAATCTCCACAATAACCATCTTAGGACGCGGACGCTTAGTCTTTACCGAAGCAACGCGGCCCGTAATGGTAGCGTCCTCACCTATCTGCGCAAAAGCAATCTGCACGCGATGAGAAAAATCGAGGTAGCGGTGAGGAACATTGAGCAAAAGGTCTCGTACACGCAGAATGCCGAGACGCTCAAGCGCCTCGGCACGATTTGCATTGACATACCTTAACCTGGTCACACTATCAACAAGTGAGCAGGTATGTGCTACTCGCTCTGATGCGGGAGCGATACTTACCTTGGACTCAGACATTTCCTACTCAATAGAGAAGATAACTGGATAGAGTGGCTGCTCGCCGCGCTGAGCGTCAACCTCAAGGTCTGGATAGGTGTCCTCAATCTTACTGGCGAGAAGATCGAGCTGCTCGTCAGAGAAGTCTTCACCAGCAAGAATGGTGAGGTTGTCGCCCTCTTCCTCCTCTTGCATCTTAGCAATAAGATCAAGCGTGACCTGCATGACATCAGAGCCGACGACGTCAATAGAGCCGCCCTGGATACCCATGACATCACCATCGTGGATAGGAGTGCCGTTAGCTGCAGAAGAATCGCGGACTGCAGTGGTTACCTCACCGTAGCGAACACCAGAGATAGCGTCAGTCATCTCTTCTACAAGCTCTTCAAATGGAACGCCATCTGCAACAACAAACATTGCAGCAAATGCCTGAAGAACAGACTTGGTTGGAATGACAGCAACTTTTACATCCTCGCATGCGCTTGCAGCAGCCTCTGCTGCCATACGAATGTTGGAGTTGTTTGGCATAACAATGACCTGGTCTGCATTGGCCTCTTCAATTGCAGCAAGAATATCTGCAGTTGAAGGATTCATAGTCTGACCACCAGAAACAACAACATCCACACCAAGAGACTTCAAGATTGATGCAGCGCCAGAACCGGCGGTTACGGCAACAAAACCAAGCTCTTTTTTAGGTGCTGCGGCAGCCTTCTTATCTTCAGCGATCTTCTCGGTACGCTCCTTAGCCTCAAGGTCCATGTTATGGATGAAGACCTCAAAAATCTGGCCGTACTGAAGCATGTACTCAAGAACCTTGTTAGGAGTATTTGAGTGAACGTGAATCTTGTAGTCTGGATTTGCACCAACAAGAAGCTCGCAATCACCCATGGTTGCCAGGAAGTTCAGAGCTGCTTCCTCGTCAAAGTCTGGGCTATCTGCCTTAAAGAGGAACTCGTTGCAGTAACGATACTCAGAACCCTCCCAGTCATCGTTGAGCTCAATCTCAACCTTTGCACTGGTAGCAGCCTTAGCGTCAGAAACAGAAACGGTTGTCTGGAAATCAGTAGTCTCAGTCTTGCCGGTAACGGCGTTTACAAAGCCCTCAAGGAAGGTTGCAAAACCAAACGCACCAGAGTCAACAACGCCATTCTCTTTAAGAACAGGAAGAAGCTCAGGAGTGCGAGCAACAGACTCATATGCCTCAACAACCAGAGCGTCTAAGACCTCAACTGGAGTGAGCTGAGACTTCTCAAGGGAGTCTGCCTTAGCAGAAACGTCTTTAAGGACGGTAAGAATAGTGCCCTCAACAGGCTTTCTAACAGCCTTAAAAGCAACCTCTTTACCGCGGCGGAATGCGTGAGCAATATCCTTTGGAGTTACTGCCTCAGGATTTTTAACGTCACACAGACCCTCGGCAATACCACGAAGAATCTGAGACGTAATAACACCAGAGTTACCACGAGCTCCCATCAAAGAGCCGTGAGTGATTGCCTTTGCAATATCCTGCATGCTTGCATCTTGAGGAAGATCTTGAACCTCACGAACAACGGTGCCCAAGGTAAGGGACATGTTAGTGCCGGTGTCTCCATCTGGTACAGGGAAAACGTTGAGCTTGTTGATCTCTTCTGCTTTGTCTGCAACGGCAAGAGCTGCTACAGGGAAGCAGGTGCGAATGACATTTGAAATCACGTTAGACCTCAGTTCCTACTCATTTGAAGCAAAAAGCTTAGCGAGAATTACGCATGGCCTCGATATGTACAGTTACATCAACACATGAAAGCTCTGCAATTTGCTTAAGCAAAAACTTTACTGAGCTCTCAAGATTGTCGACAACAGACGCCATGTTAACGCCCTGCTCAACAACAATGTGAAGGTCAACCTGAACTCCCTTAGGAGTTGGGGTCACATCAATACCCTTACGAAGTCGGTACGTTGGAAGAAGACGAGCAACACCTGCTGCCTCATCAATCTCTGCCATGCCAACAACGCCATAACATTCCATAGCTGCATAGCCCGCCAGGTCAGCAAGGCAATCATTAGAAACTCTTAGTGTTCCGGGAACAGCGGTAGTCATTACATAACTCCTCTCGCAAGAACCAGGGTTAGTCATTGTTATTTAGTATACCGCAGAGCACATTTATTATTAAAGCGGCTTATATATACAAGTTGATAACCTTGCAATTGACAAATCTTTTTCTTGTTATTTAATCTTGGTGTAATAAATGAAAAACATTCAAAAGCTGTCCAAAAGCCATCTAATTGTGAATGTTATATTCATGCTTTGACAACACAATATATTGTGCTATATTTATTCGGCTATTTGGAAATTTTAGGCGCAGAGGGCGCCTATCCTATGGAGGTCTTACTCATGTCGAAGGTCTGTGATTTCTGCGGTAAGCACGCCGTTGCCGGTCGCTCCATCTCCCACTCTCACCGTACTGTGGCCCGCACCTTTAAGCCAAACATCCAGCGTGTTACTGTCGTTGTCGATGGCCAGCGCAAGAAGATGAATGTTTGCTCCCGTTGCCTCAAGTCCGGCAAGATTGCTCGCAACTAAGCAACTCAGCTCGTCTTACCTCAAATTTAAAAAGGTCGCTTCGGCGACCTTTTTTCTTAGCTCGATTAACTGACAGCAACATCTAATACTTCTTGCTGGACTTACAGCCGCTTGTTGGGGCTTTGTTATGCAAACGTAGCCCCAACACAATTCATCAAACGACTTAGTTCCAGAGCTGTACCAAAAGGCAACCCTTATTACACGTCACACAAGCATCGTTGGCTTCAACAATATTTGAAATGCCATCGTCTCCAAGCAGTGTGAACTTCTCGTGATTAAGATTCCACTTCATGCCAGTCTCAGAAACCTCGCACTCCTCTGACAAAGCCACAAGAGAAATCTTTTTACCTGCATTAGTTGCGCTCAGCTGCCAAGAATCAGTTTGACCTGCTGCTAAAAAGCGCATCTCAAAGTCATTTTCAATAACTCGAACACTTGCTTTGCCCATCTTTGCCCAGGTAGCGAGAAGACCAAGCACTACAAGCTGATGATCAAGCTGTCCGCCAGACGTGGAGACAACCGTGAGAGAGAGCTTGCTATTTCTACGAATTGCCTCATATTCAGCAGACTTTAGTGCTAGCGCCAGGTCAGTATCGTACTTGTCCGCATTAAACTTCATGCAAGGTACCTGCTGCTCTTTAAGCCAAGACAGAGTTTCTGGTGTAGCCGAGTCAAAGTCTCCAAGCGCAAGCTGTGGAATTACTCCGGCGGCAAAGCACGCATCGGCACCGTGGTCAACTGCTATCAGGTAGTCAGCGCTTTGGGCGCAGGTAGAGAGCGTCGTGTTCGAGACAGCCTCTGGGGATCCGCCCACAATAAGGACCTCAAGGGGTTTCTCGCCAGAAGGAGCAGCAGCTAGAGGACGCTCGTAGTCACGAAGACGCAGAAGCGACATCTCACCATAGGTGTGGGCGAAGATGTT
>CALGXY010000135.1:0-26292 GCA_937935155.1 uncultured Atopobium sp.
ACCAACTGCACGCAAAAGCTCTGCAAAGCGAGGCTTGCCATAAAGGTCACGACCATACGAGTTAACGTTTTGACCAAGCAGAGTAATCTCACGAACGCCATCTGCAACAAGACGCTCGCACTCGCCGGTAACAGCCTCAAAGGTACGACTGCGCTCGCGGCCACGAACGTAAGGAACAATGCAATACGTGCAGAAATTGTTGCAACCGGTCATGATAGGCACCCAAGCGTGATACTGCTGAGCGCGGTTACTTGGCAGGTCTGTGGAGAAGCCCTTGCCCTCCTCAGAAGTGTCTACGGCTACACGGTCATTCTCGCCCCTAAATGCGCTGGTGAGAAGTGCTGGTAGGCTTGCAAGCGCGCTGGTGCCAAACACAACGTCAACGGCTGGAACCTTTTCACGGAGCTTCTCGCCATCACGCTGTGCAATGCAGCCGCCAATAGCAACAATACGCTTGCCTGATGGAGGCGTTGGGGCGCTCACCATCGCAGAAGCCTGACCATAAAGACGCTGATCGGCATTCTCGCGAACGCTACAGGTCATGAAGATGACAATATCCGCGTCATCAGTATCTGAAACCTCATTGCAGCCACAAGCCTCAAGCAGACCAGAGACACGCTCTGTGTCGTGCAGATTCATCTGGCAACCAAAAGTTTTGATGTGATATGTTTTTCCTACGAGCTCGGAATTTTCAATCATGCTTAAAGTACCTCGTCATACTCAGTGGGACTAACAGCTGGCGTCTGCGCATCAGGAGCAGACAGTGTGTGGACATAAATGGCAATTTTTATTGCAGTTCTACTCTCCCCTGCAATTTCAATATCAGAAAACGTTGGAGCGCAAGTAATGTCCAATCCACAAGGAATCAAGAATCCGCGGGCAATGGCAACAGCCTTGATGCCCTGGTTGACAGCACCTGCACCAATGCACTGGAGCATAACAGGCTCATTATCTTTAACCAGGCCCGCAATAGCTCCTGCTACAGAAGCTGGTGAAGACTTACTTGAAACTTTAAGCAAACCCATGAGTGCTCCAATTATTGTGCGTTTGTTCTACTCTTGCGACTCAATATCAAAAGTCACAACAATTTTGTTTTTACTTACACGAACACGAGGCTCAGACGTCAAAGAAACGTAGTATTTCTCGGACAACTCAGCAAAACTCTGCTCCATTTTTCGAGAAAAGCTGCTGATATCAGCTTTGCTCATTTTGAGACCTCGGTGGTCTTTCATCAGATCAACTTCGCGAGAAACCCCTTCAGGTTCAACAGTGTGGCTGACCTGTGCATACACGTTACGCAAAGGCTTTATCTGCTCAGCAATAATTCTATGAGCAGTTCTATCTGACATTGAAAGACCAAGAGACTTACAAACCTCAGAAAGCTCTGTTGCATCCGCTGCGGCCCTGAAGCGCTCGAGAACAGGAACGTTCTCAAAGCCTTCAACAAATAGCAGGTCAGCGATATCAAGCGTCTGAGCAATTCTGCGACGAGCAGTAGCTGCAATCTCTGCAGCAGAGCCCAGCATTACCTCACACGAGCCTTTAACCTCAAGCGCAAAGTCACAGCAGGTACGAATAATGTTATGAGGACCTTTAACGGTTGTTTTGAGTCCGTCCTCATTCAAACCACAGGTTGGCCAAGTAGACTGATCTACTCGCTCGGAAATTTTAGTAGTGTCTACCACAATCTGTATAACAGAGCCGAGTCCTGGAGCAGAAGCCACAACCTGAGCTGATTCACAGTTTTCTTTGATGGAATAGAGAGCCATGCCTCGGCCATGAATTCCCCAACGATCCATATGCATGCTCTCAAGCTTTGAAGTTACACGAGCTTCAAAGATTTTCTCCTGCATGTCTTTTGGAATACCCTGACCATCATCAAGTATGGTGATAGTTCTGAGCGCACCCTCTTTTGAGGTTGCAACATAAATGTGACGAGCACCAGCATCGCGAGAATTACGTAAGAGCTCAATAACAATATCTTCTACCGAACGGATATCGTGCTTTGCCTGTCTACGCTCTGCTTCTGCTACGCGTAAACGAACGTACCCCGCGCCGAGGGATTCCTCGACACGGAGTGCGCGTTCGCCTCCCATGGAGGCGACAAAACCTGTTAAGTCAGTAGAAGTGGCTGCCATAAATTACTTAGCAACGTCTACAGCACGAGACTCGCGAATAACAACAACGCGGACCTGTCCTGGGTATTCCATCTCATCCTCAATTTGCTTAGCAATATCGTGAGCAAGAACAGTTGCCTCGGAATCGCTAATCATCTGAGGCTCAACCATTACATGAAGCTCACGGCCAGCCTGCATTGCATACGTACGCTCAACACCCTCGTGTGCATTAGAGATAGCCTCAAGCTTCTCAAGGCGCTTGATGTAGTTCTCAGCAGACTCACGACGAGCACCAGGACGTGCAGCAGAAATAGCGTCTGCAGCCATGACAAGCATGTCAAGAACAGTGTTTGGCTCAATATCTGCGTGGTGAGCCTCAATTGCATGAACAATCTCAGGACGCTCACCATGACGACGAGCAAGATCTGCACCAATTACAGCGTGTGGACCCTCAACCTCGTGGTCAATTGCCTTACCAAGGTCATGAAGCAGACCAGCACGCTTAGCTGGAGCAGGCTCAAGACCAAGCTCTTCAGCCATAATGCCGCAAAGTACTGCAACCTGAACAGAGTGAGCAAGAACATTCTGACCGTAAGAAGTACGGTAGCGAAGCTTACCAAGAGTCTTTACGATCTCTGGATGAAGATCGTGAATACCACAATCAAATGCAGCCTGTTCGCCAGCCTCAAGAACACGCTCGTTAACAAGGGCTTCAGCCTTCTTGTAGAGCTCCTCAATACGTGCTGGATGAATACGACCGTCTGCAATGAGGTTCTCAAGTGCAACACGAGCGGTCTCACGGCGGACTGGATCAAAACTTGAAAGAACTACAGTCTCTGGAGTGTCATCGATAACAAGAGAAACACCAGATACCTGCTCGAAGGTACGAATGTTTCTACCCTCACGTCCAATGATTCTACCCTTTAAATCATCAGATGGGATATGGACGGAAGTTACTGTAATCTCAGAAGCCTGATCTGCAGCAACACGCTGAATAGCGGTAGAAATAATCTCACGTGCAGTTTTATCTGCTTGAGCACGAACGCGCTGCTCAGACTCACGAAGAATCATAGCCTCATCGCGAACGCTTTCTGAACGAACGCGAGCCAAAAGCTCATCGTGAGCCTCATCTTTTGTAAGAGCTGCAATACGCTCAAGCTCTTGAGACTGCTGAGAAACAAGAGAATCCAAATCGTTCTTACGACGATCAAGCTGGCCCTGAAGGCTGGAGAGCTGATGCTCACGCTTCTCTAGTGCGTCAGTGCGGTGGTCAAGAGACTCTTCACGCTGAAGAATACGATTCTCCATACTACGGAGCTCACTCTTACGTTTTTTCTCATCTGCCTCTGCTGCCTGCTTAAGCTGAAGAACTTCTTCTTTAGCCTCAAGAACAGCCTCTTTTTTAACAGTTTCTGCCTGACGAGCTGCTTCAGAAGCAATGCGATCTGCATTAGTTTGAGCATCTTTTAACTGCTGCTCTGCAGTTTTAATCTTTGAATTACTAATGTTAGAGAGTACGCCGTATGCAAGGCCTACTCCCACAAGAAGGCAAACAATGCCTACTGCTGCTAATTCCATACCTACTCCTCAAATGGCGATTACAAAAGTGTTCAGGAGACTTTAGACACAACAGTATCTAAAGAACCCGCCATGAGCAGGGTTCATTGGCTGGTCATGCCACATGCAGAGATAGATCAAATGTATGAGATACCTACTGTATACGTGACGCTGGTTGCCCAGCGGAAATGAGCCTTTTCACGGCATATTTATCGTATAGAGCATTGTAACTTTTGTCAATAAATAGCAGGTAGGAAAAGTAAAACACACCAATACAACAGACTTATAAGCTAAGCAAATGTATTCACTCAGATGGAGCGCTCTCGTTTAAAATCTTTTTAGCAACTGATGAAGCTATAGAAAATGAGTATCCCTTAGTTGCCAGAAACCTCACCAGTTTCTCATAATCATTTTTTCCGGATAGATGTTTTCTTTGAGCTAAAGAGTACGCAACTTCAAATTCATCTACATCAGAAAAATATGTATCAGGCCATCCAGAGAGTGTCTCAACTTCGATTCCCTTTTTAGAAATCTCAGTTTTAATTTTAAGAGGACCCCAGCCCTGGGAAATTTTAGACCGTATATAGACATCTGCGAAACGACTGTCATTAACTAAGCCAACTTCAACAGCTCTCTGCACTGCAGCATCTCTGACATTCTTCTGATAACCATCAAGTATAAGTTTTTTCTGAAGCTCTGCTGTAGAGTAATCCCTTTTTACAATCAGCGCCTCAATGCGAGCTTTAATACACTGAGTTGAAATCTCTTTAACCTCATACAAAAACTCATTGCGAGAAGAAGGCGTAAAAACACCATCTTTCTCTTTACTCAAAAGAGCTCGAGCTACTGTTGGAGGGACAAAGAATTCCTCTGTTCCTCCAACTTCAGTTTCTAAAATAATCTTTGCCTTGGGCTTTGCTTGACCAAGAACTGCTTGTTTCTTTTTTGGAAGCTCAATCGTCCAAGAAATTTCTGACATTATTCAGCAGAATCTTCCGTTGCAACCGGAGTGCCAACTTCAGAATCTTCATCAAATACAAGGCCACAAGCAACTCGTACTTTGTGATCAATCTCTTCCATGAGATCTGGATTGGCAGTAAGGAAAGATTTAGCTGCTTCTCTACCCTGGCCAAGACGCTCACCCTCATAGGTGAACCAAGCTCCAGACTTGTTGACAATCTCAAAATCAACAGCCATATCAAGAATGGAGCCCTCTTTGGAGATGCCTTGACCGTACATAATGTCAAACTCAGCAACCTTAAAAGGCGGAGCAACCTTGTTCTTTACAACCTTAACGCGAACACGGTTACCAACGTTTTCTCCGTTAACCTTAATGCTGTCAACGCGGCGAATATCCATACGGACAGTAGAGAAGAACTTAAGAGCCCTACCACCAGAAGTGGTCTCTGGGCTTCCAAACATAACGCCAATCTTCTCTCTAAGTTGATTAATGAAAATACAAAGTGTATTAGACTTTGAAAGAGAGCCAGCTAACTTACGGAGAGCTTGACTCATGAGACGAGCCTGAAGACCAACGCTAGAATCGCCGATTTCTCCCTCAATCTCTGCACGAGGAACAAGAGCGGCAACGGAGTCTACAACTACAACATCAATGGCGCCTGAGCGAACAAGCATGTCACAAATTTCTAGAGCCTGCTCACCAGTATCTGGCTGAGAAATTAAAACATCGTCAATATCAACGCCAATACGAGCCGCATAACCTGGGTCTAGTGCGTGCTCTGCGTCAATAAAGGCAACAACACCACCTAGCGCCTGAGCTTCTGCAAGAATTTCTAGTGAAAGTGTTGTCTTACCAGAGGACTCTGGGCCATAAATCTCTACGATACGGCCGCGAGGAACGCCGCCAATACCCAATGCTGCATCAAGAGCAAGTGAGCCAGTTGGAATAGCTTGAATATCAAAGGCAGGACCACCCTCACCTAAACGCATAATAGCGCCTGCACCAAATTTCTTCTCAATCTCTGCAGTGGTTGAAGAGATAACCTCATCTCTCTCATCACCAGTAGTACGAGCTTTAATCTCTTTTGAAACTGACTTTTTAGCCATTGATACTCCTTGCTCTTTTTGTTACTAGAATAATATAAGAACAGACGTTCTATGTCAACGTCAAACATATACTCTATAGAGGGAATTTGTCTGAATTCTTTCCTCTATTTTTCCGCTCTTGAACAGCTTATTTTTTCTTAATTGCAAATTAGGCTGTATAAGTCCTGCATAGTCGCAGAAAATAAGAAGCTCAAAACAAACTAGTTTTGAGCTTCCCTATTAAAATCGGGTTTTAAGCCTTCACAATAGCTTCATGAATTAATTGTAAAGCCTGCAAAACAGCAGCTTCTCGCACCTGTTCCCTATTACCAGAAAAATGTTTGCAGACTGTATGGGTAAAGTTTTTGCTGTTAATACCAAACCAAACTGTTCCAACTGGTTTACCAGGCTCTTCTCCTGTTGGGCCAGCTATTCCTGTAACGGAAACTGCAATATCTGATCCAATAACGTCTCTAACGCCCGAAGCCATTTGAGCTGCGCAGGGCTCAGAAACAGCACCAAGGGACGGTTCATCAAAAATGTCTTTTGAAACGCCTAATACCTTTTGTTTGATCTCAACGGTATAGCTTACAACAGAGCCTTTAAGCACACTTGATGATCCAGAGATGGCTGTAAGAGCGCCTGCAACAAGTCCTCCCGTACAAGACTCGGCAGAAGCAACGGTAAGACCAGCCTCAAGAGCCTCTGAAACAACCTGTTGAGCTTCTGAAAGAACTTCAGATGAAAACATATGAATCACAACTTTTCGGTCCGCACGCAAACGTTTGGTATGAAAACATACCTATCGTATATAAATTTGGCGCCTCAGAGAGACGCCATCTTGTTAAACTTCAGCAATGTATTGCCAAGACTTTACAAAGTAGTCAATTCCTGACCAGGCCGTTAGAACTACTGCAACCCACATAGATACGTTAAAGATAAAGAGCAAAACGTCCTGAATCATTCCACCAGGAATACTAGGCAAGAAGAGTAAACCGCAGATAGCAACCATAGTTGTTGCGGTCTTCCACTTACCCAAGTCAGAAGCTGCAATAACAACTCCCTTTGAAGCAACAACCATCCTAAGGCCCGATACCAAAAACTCTCGTGCAACAATCACTAAGAGCACCCATGGAGAAACCATATGCCACTCCAGAAGTACAAAAAGAGCTACAACAACAGCGAGTTTATCGGCAATTGGATCTAAGAACTTACCAAACGTAGTAACTTCATTTCTACTGCGGGCAAGATAACCATCAAGCTTATCGGTCAAAGAAATGACAACATAGCCGATAAAAACAAGAAAAGCTCCAAGTTTAAAACCAGGTGTTGCCAGAGAATCTGCCAGAGATACACCTAAAAGCTGCGCCAAGAGAAGCCAAAAGGGCACTAAGACCACTCGAGCGCAGGTAACAATATTTGCAGGTGTCCAAATTGTCTTTGATGACATGACCTATCCCCAACTAAACGGTTTTCTCGCCAGACTGCGTGTCTGTAGTGTCTACAATTTCGCCAATCATTTCATAGCAGAATGAATCTACCAGGTCACAGAGGACAATATCTCCGACTGCGGCCTCTCCCTCTGCAATGTGAACAGCGCCATCACAGTCTGGAGCCTGGAACCACGTGTGGCCGATAAGCTCAGTGCCCTCGTCAGATTCTTCAATTCCGTCAATAATGACCTCGCAGCGCTCGCCAACGTGACGAGCGGTGGCTGCAAAACCGAGTTGTTCAACAAGGTCAAGCAGGCGCTGCGTACGCTCAATCTTAACCTCATCTGGAACCTGATCAGACATCTTTGCGCCCAGAGTTCCCTCTTCAGGCGAATAGGTAAAGACGGATGTGTAATCAAACTCCTGCTCCTGAATGAAGTCGTAGAGCTCATCTGATTCATCATCAGTCTCACCTGGGAAGCCGCACATTCCGGTGGTACGAAGGACCATGCCAGGAATCTCTGTTCTGAGGCGATCAAAAAGCTCACGAAGCTCTTGCGTAGAGCCGGAGCGACCCATGCGCTTAAGAATACGCTCATTGCAGTGCTGAATTGGAATGTCAATGTAAGGTAGAACCTCAGGTGTATCGCGAATGGTGCTGATAAGCTCATCGGTCATACCTTCTGGCTGCAGATACAAAACGCGAATCCAGCCCTTATAGGGACGGACTACCTCAGCAACCTGCTGCATAAGCTTAGCAAGCGTTGGCGTCTGACCGTCCTCTGTGTCAGGCATATCAGAGCCCCAAATGCCGGTGTCCTGGCCAATCAAAATGACCTCACGAACACCGCCCTCCATCAGCTCATGAACCTCTTGGAGAATCTCTTCAGCAGGTCTTGAGTGATAGTGACCGCGAATATACGGAATAGCGCAGAAAGCGCAGAATCTGTCACAGCCCTCAGAAATCTTTACAAACGCACTGGCACCATTAATGGTTCGCAGCATGCCATGAGCAGCAACAATAGACTGCGTTGGCTCAGGAATATTCAAAACGTCTGCGACAACGCTCACAATGCCATCTTCTTGATCTGCGGGAACAAAAGCAGCAACCTCAGGAAGCTGCTCATTAAGTTCTGCACCGTAACGAGAAGGCACGCAGCCACACATAATAATGGGCAGCTTACGCACTCCCTCAGAAGCGCCTTCGGCAATCTCAAGGGTAGTCTCAATGGACTCTTCTGTTGCAGAAGCCAAGAACGAGCAGGTATTGATAATTGCAACGTCTGCTGACTCTGGGTCTGCAACTTCACCAAAACCAGAGGCCAAAAGACGCGCACGCATGCGGTCTGTATCAACCTCGTTTTTAGCGCATCCTAACGTGATGTATAGGACGTTATAGCCCCTATCGATAGTTGTTGAACTGGAGGGGCTGGCCATAGTCTTTCTCCTTAAGGCTTGCAATCACAGACTGAAGAACATCGCGAGAAGCGCTAGAAACACGCAGCTTATCGCCCTCAACGGTTGCCTTAGCCTTAACTTTCATATCACGAATATCTTTAGCAATCTTCTTGGCAGTCTCCTGGTCAATACCAGAAACAATAGAGCCAATCTGACGCACGGTAGAACCTGCTGCAGGAATGGGGTCTCCCCAACGAATAGCAGTCAGATCAATTCCGCGCTTTACCAGCTTGGAGCCAAGAACATCCCTAACCTGAGATGCAACAAAATCTGCAGGAGCCTCAATAGTGAACTTACCCTCTTTCTTAGAGAGCTCAAGTGTTGCGCCAGAATCTTTTAGATCGTAGCGCTGGGTAAGCTCACGAGCTGCCTGCTGAAATGCATTATCAACTTCCATCATGTCTACTTCAGACACAACGTCAAAGCTTGATTCTTTAGCCATTTCCCCTCCGTATTACCTGGGCGAGAAGAACTTCTCGCCCTATGGCGTTTAGTTATTTGAATTGCTGTTGGAATTCTGGTTGTTAGTGGTACCAGTAGTTCCGCTGGTTGTACTTGTTGACGTGCTGTTTGTTTGAGTTCCTGAGGCGTTTGCTCCGTTAGCATCAGCAGGCTTAGTACCCTGAATGGTCAAGGTGCCAATACCAGAAGCATTTGCGTCAAATGGCTTAGCAGTGCCATTAACGGTTACCGCAACAGCACCAGGAGTACCTGCAAGAACGGTCATGGAATCAGTGACGGTGTATGTCTGGGACCATGGACCGGTAATGGCGTCAGCCTCAACACTCTTGCCGTCAACCGTAATCTCAACCCAGCTGGTCTGACCATCTGCAACAGTAACCACAACAGTAGTCTGCTTAGGAGTCTCTTCCTTCTTTGGCTCAGTTGTAGTGGTGCTCTTAGAAGCATCAGTAGAATCCTTCTTAGAGGTGTCCGTGTTGCTATTTGTAGTAGTGGAATTCTTAGAAGAATCAGTTGTTGAGTTGTTAACGCTTACCGTCTTTGTTGCGGTAGGTGTGGTTCGTGCGGTCATGCAAGAACGAACGCTAAACAGCAAAACAGCGGTAATGATCACAACAACAAGAGCAAATACGGTAGCAATGGTGCGTCCTGTATCAGAGAAATAATTCTGAAGTGCTCCCATAACGCCTGGTCTTTGAGGAGCGCGACGTTGCTGAGCAGCGGCGCTAGATGGCTGACGACGGCGAACATTAGGCCTATCTACCTGCGCAATATTTCTAGAGCCACGACGACCGGAAATAGTAGATGCTCGCTCATAAGGATCAGTTACATTGTCATAGCGAAGGTCATCGGTGTAATCGCTTGGAGCAACAGTTCTTCTGGTTACATCGTCTTTATAAGCTGGCATGCTAACGCCCGCAATACCTACACGTCTGCGCTGAACGCCACCACGTGTACGGCTTGCCATAGTCTTCTGACGAGAAGCCTCTTCAATACCGGCATTGTACGCATGACCTGTGGCATAGCGAGAATACGAGTAGCCGCCAGCATCCTCCTCAGATGCCTGAGCACCCAGAGGAACACCGGTTTGTCTGGAGCGAACGCCAGACGTAGTTGCAAAGGCGCCCATATCGCCAGCTGGTCCTCCCGATGTGGGGAGAAGACCGTGGTACTGCACGTATGCCTTTGGCCTACTACCAGACTCGTTTACAACGTCATAGCCAGCAATGCCACGACCAGACTGAGTATCGCGGGTACGGCGACGCAACTCATGAGAATAGGTGCCGTTTTCAAACTCGTAGCTCTCCTCCTGGAAGAGGTCTACAATCTCACGCGGATTGAGTCCTAGGTAGCGAGCATACGAAGAGAGCATGCCCTGAGCATAGCCGCTCTGAGGCATATTCTTAAAATCGCCTTCCTCAAAAGCAATAAGTGCCTGCTCCTTGAGGCGAAGAATCTTTGATGCTTGAGTGATAGAAAGCCCGAGCTGACGTCTACGTTCTACGAGCATCTCACTAAAACGAGGGCGTGGCATGCTTACTCTACCTCCCTATAGGCAGCGTCTTGAACTTTGAGCTCTTCAAGAGCATCTTTATCGATAAGAACTTCTCGAGGTTTTGATCCGTTAGCTGGGCCAACAACACCCTTTGCCTCAAGCATATCCATAATTCTACCAGCACGAGCATACCCAACAGAGAGTGCTCTTTGCAAACTAGATGTAGAACCTAGCTGAGAATCCACAATAATGCGTGCAGCTTCCCAAATAAGTGGGTCGTCTGCCTGCGCCATGCCACCAACTCCACCAGCGCCTTCGGCCTGTGTTGGAGTTGCAACGGTCAAGATGTTGTCGTGATATTCGGCCACGCGCTGAGTGCGGATGTACTTAACGGTCTCCTCAATCTCCTCGTCAGAGACCCAGCAACCCTGTGCGCGATTAGGCTTCTTACCACGAAGTTTAACCAGCATGTCACCCTTACCCAGCAGTTGCTCAGCGCCCTTTTGGTCCAGAATAATGCGGGAGTTCAAAGAGTTATCAACTGAGAGCGCAACACGGTTATCGATGTTTGCACGGATCAGACCAGTTACGACGTCTGCAGAAGGACGCTGCGTTGCAACAATCAGGTGAATACCTGCAGCACGACCAAGCTGAGCAATACGGACAATGGAAGACTCAACGTCTTTGCCCGCAACCATCATAAGGTCAGCAAGCTCGTCGATGACAATAACAAAGTATGGCATGTGCTTTGGAGGATTCTCCATATCAGCGTACTTATCGCCATCAACATTTCTGTTATACGTCTTAATGTCACGAACCTTGTAGTGCTCAAATACCTTCAGGCGGCGCTCCATCTCGGTAACACCCCACTGAAGCGCACTTGCTGCCTGCCTTGGCTCGGTAACAACTGGAACATACAGGTGAGGAAGACCAGCGTAACCCGTAAACTCAACGCGCTTTGGGTCAACCATAATCAGGCGGACCTGCTCAGGAGTTGCGCGCATGAGCATAGACATGACAATGGCGTTGAGCAGGACAGACTTACCAGAACCAGTGGTACCTGCTACCAGCAAGTGAGGAAGACTTGCAAGGTCAACAACAATTGGCTTGCCCTCAGAATCACGACCAAAGGCGCACTCAAGAGGACCACCCTTTGCAAACGGAAGAACGTCAGCCAAATTGACTGCCTGGGCTTTCTCATTAGGAATCTCAATACCAACTAGAGAAGTTCCAGGAATTGGTGCAAAAATACGAACAGACTTTGCCGCAAGTGAAAGCGCAATATCGTCCTCAAGATTGGTGATCTTGTTGACGCGCTCGCCCTCGCCCATCGAAATCTTAAACGTAGTAACAGAAGGACCTGCGGTCCAGCCAACTACCTGGCTGGAAAGGCCAAACTCCTCAAGCGTAGCCTGAAGTCTCTGTGCAGTAGCTTCAAGCTCATCGTCACTTACGGCAGAAGTGGCTGAGTTCTTGTTTGACTTCAGGATGCTAAATGGCGGTAACTCATACGACTCATCGTCATCGCCTGGCCTTTTGAGCTGGTCAGGTGTGGCGAGAAAATCGGGTGTTGTTTTAGCTTTACCCTTAGGTTTAGCCTGTTTTGTTGTAGGAGCAACATCAGCTACAGCAACATCGTTTTTCTCGACAACTGCATCATCTGGCTGGTCTTTCTTCTTAGAGCGCAGCTTATTCTTAGCTTTATCAATGAGCGTAGTAGGAGCATCTCCTGCGTCCTCTTGCGCCTCTTCTTCCTCGTAAAGACGGGCGTCACGCTTAATGACAGAAGTCTTGCGATTGCCCAGATACGTGGTCTCCCCTTCACCGGTCTCGTCAAAGAGAGAAGACTGGTTGTTTGCGCCACGTCTACCCTGCTTCTTTGCAGGCTGTGGAGCATTTGCAGCGTAGAGCGCCTCTTCTTTTGCAAGAGCACGCTCTTCTTTACGGTAGCGATGATTCTCGCGCGCTTCATCCAGGCGGAAGCTTACGCGCTCAACCATGTCAGAAATGGAGAAGCCGCAGATAACAACACCGGCAATAATAAAGCCAACCAAAAGGACATTGCCCACCACGCGGCCAACAAAGCGCAGCAAAACCCAAGCAATACCTCCACCCACATAACCACCAGCAGCCTCTAGGACTTTTGTGCCCAAAAGCATGTCAGGAGCAGCTTCAGCACCTGGGAAGTTAAGTGAAATAAGAGCAAGGGCAGCAAGAACGTCCAGCGTTAGACCAATAGCAATACGCGTAGAGATTCCCTGATCATCACGCATAAAGAAGGTCATAGCAAAGACAAATACTGCAATGGGAAAAAGTAGCGCTCCCGTACCAAAACAGAGCTTGAGCCCATGACCCATTGCGCTGGTAATAACAGCGTTAGAAGGGACAATAATGGACAAAAACAGAGCAATTGCAACCACTGCAAGAACAACACCAATGATGTCATTCTGCAGTGGGCTCAAGCCTACTGCCTGGGCAGAAGCGGCGTTTCTAGAATTTCTTTTTGCTGCGTTTGAGGTGCGTTTAGAGGGCATTGGGCTTATACCTCCATAATGACCGGAATAACCATTGGTCGAGTACGAGTTTTGCTCCAAAGGAAGTTAGAAAGGGCGTTACGAACGCTCTTTCTCATTGCTTCAATGTTTGCGCCTTCGGACTTAGAGGCCTTCTCGATTGAATTTCTCACAAGATTCTGCGCGTCATTCATAAGCTCATCATCATCAGCAAATGAAACACCACGGCCAGAAATCTCAACAACACCTGGCTTAAGGTTGCGACCAACAAGGGTTACTACAGCGGTAACAATGCCGTCCTGAGAAAGACGCTGACGGTCACGAAGAACAACAGGGTTAGCGTCGGTGACAGAGAGGCCGTCAACGTACACTACGCCAGACTCAACCGTCTGACCACGGGTAACCTTGCCGTTTCTCATCTCAAGTGTGTCGCCGTTATCCAGAATGAAAATACGGTTAGCAGGAACACCCATCTGCTGAGCAAGCTCTGCATGAGCACGCAGGTGAACAGCCTCACCATGAACAGGCATGAAGTTCTTTGGACGAGCCATACCAAGCATAAGCTTGAGCTCTTCCTGGCTACCATGGCCAGAAACGTGGACAAGTGCCTTTGACTTGTCGTAAATCTCGCAACCAATCTTAGAGAGCGCGTTAATGATGGATTGAACGCTCTTCTCGTTACCTGGAACAGGAGTTGCAGAGATGATTACGGTGTCCTGAGGACGAATGGAAAGCGACTTGTGCTCTCCGTTTGCCATGCGTGCCAAAGCACTCAGAGGCTCTCCCTGGGAACCGGTGCACAGAACAACAATGCGATCATCTGCTAGTTTATCAACATCGTACGCATCAATGATGTCTTTATCGGCAATGTTGAGGTAACCAAGCTCACGCGCAACCTTGGTGTTGGTAATCATAGAGCGACCGGTAACAACAACCTTACGCTTTACCGCAACAGAGGCATCGCACACCTGCTGCAGGCGGTGAATGTGGCTTGAGAACGACGCAACAAAGACGCGACCAGTTGCATTTTTGATGATGTGACGAAGCGCCGCACCAACAGAAGCCTCGGATGGAGTCATACCAGGGCGATTAGCGTTGGTTGAGTCAGACAACAGCAGGTCAAGGCCCTCGGAGCCAAACTTGGTGATAGCCGCATAGTTTGGACGCACTCCATCAATTGGAGTCTGATCAAGCTTAAAGTCACCGGAGTGAATAAGCGTTCCTGCAGGAGTCTTCATGTGAATACCAAAAGCAGCAGGAATAGAGTGGGTCATCGAGAAGAACGTGATGTCAAAGGCACCAAGCTGGACCTTTGAACCATCGGTAACCTCGCGAAGTTTAGTACCCACAATCTTGTGCTCAGCAAGCTTGCCTTCAATAAAGCCAAGCGAGAGCTTGCTGGAATAGATTGGCACCTTACGAGTAAGGTCCATAAGCAGGTACGGAAGAGCACCAATGTGATCCTCGTGACCGTGGGTAATCAAAATACCGCGAAGCTTATCTTCATTTTCTAGTACGTAGGTGTAGTCTGGCAAAACGAGGTCAATACCAGGCTGTTCGTCATCTGGGAACATCAAACCAGCATCAACAAGCACCATATCATTACCGTATTCAAAAACGGTCATGTTCTTGCCAATGCCATCAAGTCCGCCCATAGGAATGACTTTAAGAGCTGGGTCTTTCTTAGGCATTAAAAAACTTTCCTTTCAAAACAACTTTCTATAACAGACGCAACCCAAAGGGCCGTCTACAAGACTTTTTGCAAAATCTACATGTTGTTTAATTATATAAAAAATCTGCACGTATTACGCTATATATTCCCAAAGAATCAAAATCTCAACAGAATAACAAGAGAGCTCCGACATGCATCGAAGCTCTCTTCAATACCTCATGTTTTATAAGACCTCGCGTGGCGAGAAACCCATTGAGTTTGAGCGTGCCTTATGCGTCGTGGTGACGACGTGGCTGCCTGCGCTCAGAGTTGCCGTTGTCGTTCTGACGACGTGGGCGACGCTCCTCACGGTCCTTCTTTGGAGCACCCTGTGGTGCCTCTGGCTTATCGAGACGGTCAAGAGAAATCTTGCCCTTCTCGTCTACCTCAAGGACCTGAACCTTAACCTCGTCGCCAACAGCCAGGACATCCTCGATCTTCTCGACACGTCCCTGTGCAACGCGGGAAATATGAAGCAGACCGTCCTTGCCAGGAAGGAGCTCAACAAAGGCGCCGAATGGCTGAAGACCAACAACGCGACCAGTGTACTCCTCGCCTACCTCTGGAACCTTAACAATAGCCTTGATGCGCTCTGCAGCAGCCTCGGCAGCACCGTTAGTACCAGCGATAAAGACGGTGCCATCCTCCTGGATGTCAACGGTTGCGCCCGTATCCTCCTGGATACCGCGGATGACCTTGCCACCAGAGCCGATGACGTCGCGAATCTTATCAGTTGGAATGGAGAGCGAGATGATCTGTGGAGCAGTCTCTTTGGTCTCAGTGCGAGGTGCAGGAATCTGCTCGAGCATCTTGTTCAGAATGAACATACGGCCCTCTTGAGCCTGGAGAAGTGCGCTGCGCAGAATCTCTGGAGTAAGACCAGTTGCCTTGTTGTCCATCTGCATTGCAGTAATACCCTTGGTGGTACCGCAGACCTTGAAGTCCATGTCGCCAAGGAAGTCCTCAAGACCCTGGATATCGGTAAGAACAACAGTCTTGCCGTTCTCCTGGATAAGACCCATTGCAACACCAGAAACAGGACGCTTTAGAGGAACACCTGCATCCATAAGGGAAAGCGTAGAACCGCAGGTAGATGCCATGGAAGAAGAACCATTGGACTCCATTACCTCAGAGACAACGCGGATGGTGTAAGGGAACTCTTCCTCAGAAGGAATGACAGGCAGAAGTGCGCGCTCTGCAAGAGCTCCGTGACCAATCTCGCGGCGCTTTGGACTGCCCATACGGCCAGTCTCACCGGTGCAGAATGGTGGGAAGTTGTAGTGGTGAATGTAGCGCTTGCCATCCATTGGCTCAATGGTGTCAAGACGCTGCCACTCGTTGAGCATGCCAAGCGTACAAATGGAGAGAACCTGGGTCTGACCACGCTGGAAAAGACCAGAACCGTGAACAAGTGGCAGGTAGTCAGGCTTGACCATGATTGGACGAATCTCGTCTGCAACACGGCCGTCAACGCGCTCGCCGGTCTCAACAACCATGACGCGCATAGCGTGCTTCTCAAGACCCTTGAGCTCAACCGCAATAGCGCGGCTCCAAAGCTCCTGCTCCTCCTCGGTGAACTGAGCCTTAATCTCGTCCATCAGGTCAGCGACCTTCTGCATACGGGACTGCTTGTCAGCGTCCTTAAGAGCAGCGCTCATCTGGTCATAGTAAGCAAAGATACGGTCATGGACCTCAGCGATTGGCTCGTCAAGGATGTACTCACGCTTAACGATAGGGCCGTTAACCTCTTCCCACTTAGCAATGAACTTCTTCTGCTCCTCGCAGAAGGCTGCAATTGCTTCCTGACCAAATGCCATAGCAGAGAGCATGTCCTCTTCGGAAATCTCATCTGCGCCAGCCTCAAGCATGGAAATAAAGGTGGAAGAACCGCCAAGCTCAAGGTCAAGGTCAGAGTGATCGCGCTCTTCATAGGTTGGGTTAACCAGGAACTCGCCGGTATCAGCGTTGCGGCCAATACGGACGCACGCAAGTGGTCCCTCAAAAGGAACGCCACCAACAGCCAGAGCAGCAGATGCACCCATGACAGAGATGGTATCAACAGCGTTTACCTGATCAGCAACAAGAGAAGTTGCAACAATCTGAACCTCATTGCGGAAGCCATCTGGGAAGGATGGACGCAGAGGACGGTCAATCATACGAGCAGTAAGGGTTGCCTTCTCGGATGGACGAGCCTCACGCTTGAGGTATCCACCAGGAACGCGACCAACTGCGTACATTTTCTCAATAAAATCAACAGTCAGTGGGAAGAAGTCGTAATCCTTACGCTCCTTGGAAACCACTGCAGTGAGAAGTACGGTGGAATCGCCGCACTTAACGATACAGGCACCTGTTGCCTGCTTTGCGAGCTCACCAGCCTCAAGGGTGTAGTGCTTACCATAGAGGTCAAATTCGTGAGTTACTTTAGTCATTTCTTTCCTCTTCTATCTCCGTTTGCCCCATTGCAAACGGGCCTCAAACATAAAGGGCGCCAGACGGCGCCCTAAAAAGCCAACTTACTGGATGTTGTCGCGGATACCCAGGGAAGCAATAAGAGTACGGTACTCTTCAATGTCGTTCGACTTGATGTAAGAAAGAAGACGACGACGCTTACCAACGAGCATCAGAAGACCACGACGAGTGTGGAAGTCCTTCTGGTGGGACTTCATGTGGTCGGTGAGCTGACGAATACGCTCAGTAAGAAGAGCAACCTGAACCTGTGCGGAACCGGAGTCCTTCTCGTCCTTGCCGTACTGCTTGATGAGCTCAGCCTTACGATCCTTAGTTACTGCCATAATAAACCGCCTTTCGCGTTGAATACTCCTTGTACTGAGAAGGTAGCCGGCAGTGACTAGCCCCTAAGAACAAGGAAATAACCTACAAAAGGATACCAGTTACTGGTGGACTTTGCTAGTAAAAATCCACTTCAACTAGATACTCAGCAGAAATTCAAATGCCTTGAGACGCGCCTCAAGGTGTGTGGCTGCCCAAATATGCGCGCTTGTGAGCAAAAAGAGCGCAGTTTCTGGAGCAATCTCAGCAACAACAAGCTGGTCAAAGGTAAGTTTTAGAAGCGATGACAACCACGAGAGCTCAAGTGGAGTTACCTCAATGGCGCCCTCAATCTCATGCGCACAACTTCCACACAATGCACCACCAGCAGCTGGCGAGAAGTACGTCAGGGCTTCATCTCCACAGGCAATGCACGATTCCAACTCAGGGCGCCAGCCTTCATGTGCCAAAACCTTAAACACATAAGCAGCAACAACAAGATCTAAGTGTTTCTCGTCATCTACTTCTTCGCAGGCCCTGAGAGCCCTAGAAAGCAATGGATAGAGAAACGCGTCTTCAACGCCGTCGATACACGAAAGACGTGCGACTTCACAGATTGCCGACGCAGCTGCTACCTTAGAAAGATCTCCGCGCAGTGATGCGTGCGGCTCAAGCAAGGTTGCCTCGGACAGGATGTCAAGCGAGCGACCTTCCGCCAGCAGCACGTCTAACTCGCAAAACAGTTCAACACGAGCCGCAAAGCGACCGCCTGGCTTTCTGGCACCCTTTGCAACAGCCCGTCGTTCTTCTCCCGAATCAGAAAGCATCGTTAAGATGAGGTCTTGCTCGGCAAGTTTTGTTCTATCAAGCACAATTGCTTTAAGACGAGTGGTCTTTCTACCAGGCACAACTAGTCCTCAGTTGAGTAGCCTAAGCGCTTAATCTCATTGGCATCACGCCTCCAGAGAGGCTGAACGCGAACCTGAAGGTCAAGGTAAACCTTGCGACCAAACAGCTTCTCCAGGTCTTTTCTTGCCTCGACGCCAACGCGCTTGATCATGGAGCCGCCCTGGCCAACAACGATGCCCTTTTGTCCTTCTCGCTCAACCAAAATAGTGGCAGAAATAGAGAGGTGACCATCTGTTGCAACCTCATACGAATCGCAAACAACGGCAACAGAATGGGGAACTTCCTGACGAAGATTCAACAAGAGCTTCTCGCGAACAAACTCTGCTACCAGGTCTTCTGGCAAGGCGTCGGTCTCCATATCCTCTGGGAACCACATAGGACCCTCGGGAAGATGCTCAGAAACAAGTGAAATAAATGCCTGAATATTAAAGTCTTCTGGAGCAGAAACAACAAGGACGTCATCAAAGTGAGCAAGAGCCTGTGCTGCCTCCAGCTGCTCCGCCACCTGCTCTGGCGTTGCAATATCTGCCTTGGTAATAACCAGCAGCTTAAAGGCGGCGTGTGCCTGCTCAACATGATTGGCAACCCATTCATCTCCACGACCAACAGGCTTGGTGGTATCAATCAAAAAAGCAATGACATCAGCGTCATTAAGCTCTCCGAGCGCTGCCTTATTGAGCTCTTTTCCAAGAGCGTCTTTGGGCTTGTGGAGGCCTGGAGTATCTACAATGACCAGCTGGGAGTTCTCTCCGTTCACCACTGCCCTAAAGCGACGTCGTGTTGTCTGGGCAACAGGGCTTGCGATAGCTACTTTCTGGCCCATGCAAGCATTTAACAGTGTGGACTTACCAACACTTGGACGACCAACTAAAGCAACAAAACCGCTCCTAAATGGAGTGGTATCAGATGAAGTGTTTTCAGAAACTGAATTGGCGGTCATATGTCCTCCAACTTACCAATGAAAAATTGCACGCAAGAACATCAAAAGTCCTATAAGAGCTGCGGTGATGCTGATGCAGCATGAGGCAGCTGCCGCAATATCTTTAGCTTTACCAGCCATGGGGTGAAACTCTGGAGAAACCAGATCTACTACGGTTTCTATTGCAGTATTGAGAAGTTCTGTGGTTAAAACCGCACCAATACAAGCAAGAACAAGTGCCCAGCTCACAGTGTCTAAACCAACAAACAATCCCACCACCACGGTTACTGCAGCAGCAACGGCCATACGACGCAAGTTTGCTTCCTGAGCAAATGCTTGGCGAGCACCTTGGAGCGCAAAAAGAAGGCCGCGCTTAAAGCTTGGATGTCTGCCTTTAGATCCCGGAATCATTACTCGTCAATCCCCTCACGGTGGCGAGTCAACACAACTGGCTCAATAGTCCTATCCGTTGAAAGCAGAGCAACAAGGGCGTCTTCACGAGCCTCCATAACCTCTGCCTCATCGTCTTCAATGTGGTCATATCCAAGCAGGTGAAGCATGGCGTGAACAAGCATGAGCCTAAACTCATCTGCCTCCGTAGTGCCATATTCTTTTGCCTGACGTGCAATAAAGTTAGGAGCCAGAATAATATCGCCCAGCTCACACATCTCACCAGGAGCCAAATCTGGATCATCAGGTCGCTCTACCTCAAGTGAAATAACGTCTGTGGGCGCATTTTTTTCTCGCCACTCAAGATTTACCTGCTGAATCTCTTCATCGCTGACAATGGAAATGGACACGGCACAAGGGCGCTCTACACCCTCTTCAGAGAGTACGAGGTTGCAATCGGCTTCAATCTCTTCTACAGAAATTGGGCACTCGACGCCTTCTTCGATCACAATGTCGTACTCGTTATCCACGTTACTCCCCTAGCTGTTTCTTCTCATACGCAGTGTATGCATCAACTATCTTACCAACCAACGTGTGGCGAACAATATCATTTCTATCTAAATCAACAAAAGCAACGTCTTCCAGGTTACCCAACACCTGTCGAGCAACGTCCAGACCACTTCTTCCCACAAGGTCTCGCTGCGTTGCATCACCGGTAATAACAAATTTTGACGAGAAACCCAGGCGAGTCAGAAACATTTTCATCTGCTCAGGCGTGGTATTTTGTGCCTCATCCAAAATGACAAATGCATCATTCATGGTACGACCACGCATAAATGCAAGCGGAGCAATCTCAACAATTCCCTGTTCAATAAGGTTATTTGCGTACTCCATGGAGGTCATATCAAAGAGGGCGTCATAGAGCGGTCTAATGTAGGGATCAAGCTTCTCTTGAAGTGTTCCCGGGAGAAAACCAAGAGACTCTCCCGCTTCTACAACAGGTCTTACCAGCACAATTCTGCTAATTTGCTGAGATGTTAAAGCGGCAAGCGCCATAGCAACTGCCAGATACGTTTTACCAGTTCCCGCAGGACCGATGCCAAAGGTAATGGAGTTGTTTGCTATTGCCTTTGTATACTCAATTTGACCTTGTGTTTTAGGCTGAATTGCTTTGCCTTTATGAGTTACAAACAGTGTTCGTGTGCCTGTTTGCTCTAAGCTGGCATTTCTTTTTGTGCTATCTAGTAGAAGCTTTACATCTTCAAGCGTTGGCCTAGATCCTGATTCAACCATTTGAATCAGGCGAGAAAAAATAAGTGTTAGCTGCTCAATTTCTTGAGAAGTGCCTGACAAAAAGATTGCTTTACCTCTGATTGAAATAAGAGCTGCACATGACGATTCGATTTCTCTGAGCAAACTATCAGCTGGACCCGTCAGATACAAAGGGTCTACTGAATCAGGAATAGTTAAGCGAATCTGTGTTGGCTCCATGTTCCCCCAATTTACAAACGAGTGGCTTTTAGCGTTCCATTAGGTAAAACTTCGTCAAAGCGCATAGCAATAAGCTCATCAAGCTCAATAGTAGGATCAACCTGAACATCAAAAAGACCGCCAGAAATTCCCCTACCAGGATACTGTACCACCACATTATCGCAGGTACCAACAAGCTTCTTAGCAGCATCAAAGCGCATGGCATTACCCAGATCACGCATTTTCTTGGCGCGTTCAGCCATCACCTTTGGATCTACCTGATTTGGAGCGGTAGCCGCAGGAGTTCCAGGTCGCTTGGAGTACCTAAATACGTGCATCTTTGAAAAGCCCATCTGACGACAAAACTCAAACGACTCTTCAAATTCTTTATCAGTTTCTCCAGGGAAACCAACAATAAGGTCCGTTCCTAACGCAATAGTTGGCAGTACCGAGCGAGCTTCCTCAACAGCGTTGCGATAAAGTTCTGTCCTATACACCCTGCCCATACGTGCAAGCGTAGCGTCACATCCGGATTGAAGGCAGATGTGCAAAAAAGGTGCAATTCTTCCGTTGGAAGCAGCAATAACCTCTACTAAACGAGCATTTACATCAGGTGGCTCAAGAGAAGAAAGCCTGAGGCGGCCTACCTCTGTTTTTTCAAGCACATACTCGAGAAGGTCTGGGAGCCTGAGGGTCTTCTTGCCCTCATCCTCAAGTTGAGCTTTATAGCTACCAAGATTAATTCCCGTAAGAACAACCTCTTGAGCTCCTCTGCTCATAGCATCTTTTACCTGCGAAACAACCTCACGAGGATCAAGGGATTTTCCCGCACCGCGCGCCTTCCAGACAATGCAGAAGGTACAACGATTATCGCAACCGTCTTGAATCTTGATACCAGGGCGTGTGCGACCTGTTGGAGTTGGCTTAGAGATAACAAGTCCGTCATCGCTTACGGATTCTGGAGCAAAGCCTAGCTCTTCAAGAACTCTATCTGCAACTTTGTCCTTCTCGGCTTCTACCACAACGTTAGGAGCAAGAGAGGCAAGCTCGTCAGCAAAAAGACTTGCAACACAACCCGTTGTAACTACAAGAGGAGCTCCTGGCATAAGCGCTGCTTTACGCACGGCTTTTCTCGTCTTAGCCTCGGCTTCTGCGGTGACAGCACAGGTGTTGATAACAATTGCCTGAGCTTCATCCTCTTCAACAATGCGACACCCCATACGAAGCAGAGAGTCTGCCATTAAATCAAGCTCAACGCGATTTACCCTGCATCCAAGATTTATGAGCGCAATTCCATGAGCCATTAGCGCCTCTTCTTGGAAGCCTTTTTGGCTTTCTTGTCATTATGATTAGAGGAATCTGCTGCTGCAGAACTCTGATCATGCTGCTCATCTTGAGTTTCTTGAGCTGAGTTTTGTTTGCGCTCATCAATAAGGGAGGTAAGCGTCTCTAACTGATCTTTAGTCAGTCCAGTTGAAGTCTCAATGTGAACCAGAACGTAAAGGTTGCCACGGGCCTTAGTGTGCAAACGAGGCATACCTTTACCAGCGACGCTCAGTTGCTGGCCGTACTTACAGCCCGCTGGAATAGCAATCTCAATAGTTTCATCTTTGATGATACCGTCAATAGTCACGGTAGTACCAACAATTGCCTCAAGAGAATCAACGCTCACTGAGGTAAAGAGATCGTCTCCTCTGCGCTCAAAATCTTTATGCTGGGAAACCTCAATAGTTACGATAAGGTCACCAGAGGTATCACCTCTGACACCCGCCTCACCTTTACCGGCAATAGAAATTGACTGGCCAGAATGAACACCTGCAGGAATTTCAACGGAAACACGCTCGTGATCAGGTGTTCTTCCCTGACCTCCACAGGTCTCGCAGGCATGCTCAACCTTCTTGCCTGTTCCTTGGCACTCTGGACAAACTGTCTGAGACTGCATTTGGCCAAAGACAGTATTTTGAACCTGGACTACCGTGCCCGTGCCGTGACAGCGTGAGCAGTCTTCAATTTTTCCACCCTCACCAAGACCAGTGCCATTACAATCATCGCAGGTAGAAAGTCTGTTATACGAGATAGTTTTAGTAACTCCGGCTGCGGCTTCTTCCAGCGTAATGGACAGCCTGATACCCATATCACTACCACGAGTGCGCTGAGCAGCGCCTCGGCCACCATGGTTGCCACCAAAGAAGGAATCAAAGATATCTCCAAAGCCACCAAAACCACCGCCAAAGATATCTGACATATCCACATAGCCGCCGCCAAAACCAGATGGACCATTAGGATCACCATAACGGTCATAGTTGGCGCGCTTTTGCTCATCTGAAAGCACAGAATAAGCTTCGTTTACCTCTTTGAATTTTTCTTCTGCATGAGGGTCATCAGAAACATCAGGGTGCAGCTTTCTTGCAAGCTTTAAAAAAGCTCGCTTAATAGTTTTTTGGTCTGCATCACGAGCAACACCTAAGAGCTCGTAGAAGTCTTTCTTCTCTGCCACGCTTACTAACTCTCCCCTTGTAAAACCTAAAACTTAAATTCCCATATAGCCGACATGGCCTAATCCGGCCGTACAAGCATACAAAGTCATAATAATAATTGAGTAGAAGGCACCGTTGATAATTCCCGAAACAAAGGCATTTGCAAAGCTTCTCCACCAGCCAGCATTCATCTTGACGCCATCTGCAAGAACATTTCTTATGCCAAATATCAAAAGCGGAATCAACACAATGGCAAATAGTGGTGAGCGTAAATTAAGCGCCACAAACACAAGAAGCATTGCAGTTATACCTGTGATACGAGCTCCCGCGCGTTGGCGGAACGTCAACTGCTCTGAAGGAACCTTAACATTTACGATAAAATCACCAGTTGCAGAACAATTTGTTCCTGCATTTCCCATTCCAGGTACTCTGATTTGGTCACCATCATGTGAATTAGCTGGTACATCAACCATAATTTCGCTTGCAGACAAAACACGTCCAGAACCACCACAAACGTCGCATGGGTCCTGTACGACGTGACCAGCGCCTTCACACTCTGGACAGTCAACTCTAAACTTGCCTACTCCAAAAATGGAAGAAAGATCAATGTCAATATGGCCCGTTCCGTGGCAGGTAGGACAGGTAGTTGCCTCAGCTTTGTGCTGAGATCCCTTACCAGCACAAGCATCACAAGTAACAAAGCGCTGATACGTGATACCTTTCTTAACGCCATTTTTAGCGTCTGTATCATTCAGTGTTAAGTCGTAGACAATATCTGCGCCAGTCTGAGGCTTGTATGCACGAGAGCGCTTTTGAGATCCAGTAGTCCAATTATTAAAGTTGATATCACCAAACGGGAAGCCTCCCTCAAAAGGAGAGCCTCCATAGGCAGATCCGCCAGGATAACCAGAAGGACCATAGCCACCGCCATAGAAAGAACCGCTTCTCATTGCGTCATAACGACGGCGTTTCTCGGCATCTGACAGAACAGCATATGCCTCAGAAACCTCTTTAAAACGTTCTTCAGCATCGGGCTCTTTATTGATGTCTGGATGAAGCTTACGAGCTTTAGTTTGAAAAGCTTTTCTAATTTCTTCAGCTGTCGCGGACTCAGAAACACCAAGGATGGCGTAATAGTCCTTTTCGTTCATAGCAGCCATGAAATCTCTCCGATTCAACCCATATCAAAATCTGCATCACGAGAACGTTTGAAAGTGTACCCACTTGTTTTGAACTTAATGCAGTACAAACACACTACAGACGTAAATCCCAAAGACGTCCATAGAGCTCGTTTCCAAGCAGCCAGCCCTTCTCGGTAGGCCTATAGGTTTTTGTGTCATTTGAAACATCTGCATAAACGCAGTCCAACAAACCGTCTTGAACGCACACATCAAGCACGTCCTGCAAACGCGACGCGCCAAATACCAGCTCAGACTCAGCCAAAAGCGCAGGCGAAATTGGTTCCATAAGGCGAGCATGCAGCATCAAATCTTCTGCCACAGCTTCTCTTTGAGTCAGAAATTCAACATCAAACTCTGTCGAGAAAAGCGATGCACCTTCGGCAATTTTTCTTGGAGCATCAAGAACCACCAGTCGCGCACGAACGGCATTTTGCGGACGCTTTGGCAAAGAGGTGTTGACCTTGGCAAGTACATCGTACTCAGCTGCAGTCAACATGCTTGCAGCGCTCGTGCCAAGACCAAGGTACGACTCGCCTGTCCAGTACATCTTATTGTGCTTACAGCTCTTCTGAGCGCGAGCATAACTTGCCACCTCGTAGCGTTCAAACCCCACCGCTTGGAGCGTCTTTGAAGCTGCTTGCATTCGATCTGCCTGCACGTCATAAGCGTTCCACGGAGTATCTTTATCCTGGGTTTGCTTAGCCAGCGCCGTGCCATCTTCAATAGTTAGCGGATAGACGCTCACATGATTTACGCCAAGCGAGATAAATCTTGAAAGCGAAAATTCCCAAGAACTCTCTGTTTGCTCAGGAATAGCGCACATAAGATCAACAGACACATCGTAACCATGCTCTTTTGCAGCAAGTACTCTGTCGTAAGCCAGGTCGGCCGAGTGAATTCTGCCCAACTTTTTGAGCTCGTTATCGTTAAAGCTTTGAACTCCCAAAGAAATTCTCGTTACCCCACCTTTAGAGAGATTGGCGAGAAAATCGTCAGATAGTGAGTCTGGATTTGCTTCCATGCTGAACTCACTAGGCTGCGTAAGAGCTGAGACGTTCTGCGCCAAATCTACCGCATCTTGACCGAGCAAGCTGGGAGTTCCGCCTCCCATATAGACCGTTTTAGTAGCAGCTAACAACCCAAGCTGAGCGGCTTCATCTAGCTGATGTTTTAGTGCTTTTACGTAATCTTTCATGCGATTATCGTCTTGTCTTGTGGACCAAGAAGAAAAATCGCAATAGAAGCATTTTTGTGCGCAAAACGGAATATGCAGGTAAAGTGCAGGAGTGGCCGTTTGGTTGTATTTAGACTGCCAGGAATCCACAACAAATCACTAGCTCATAGGTAGATTGTGCTCAGAAGATTCTTGCTCACCCTCAAGCTGC
>CALGXY010000136.1:0-11212 GCA_937935155.1 uncultured Atopobium sp.
ATCACGTCAGTGTTCACAGAAATGACCAAGGTGAGCTTCAGAAATCTCAGCTCTTTGGATTCCTTAAGCCTGGTGGAGACGCAACACCTATCTTTACCTTTACGTTCTCAAAGACGCAGTCCTCTGATGGCGTAAACATCACCATGGTCATTACTGGTGCAAACGACACCATTCAAAAAGAATTGCGTGACCAGATTGCAACGTCATTTACGCCAGTTCGCGTGCTTGGCGGAATCGTTGGCGGTGACTCTTCAACAAAGAAGAACACTACAACTGGCACAACAGGAACCACTGGCACCACTGGTACATCCGACAGTTCTTCAAGCAGCAAGTAGTCTGTCTTACCTGAGAAAAAGTGCAAAAGAGCCGCTGGCACCAGCGGCTCTTTTGCTTGCGCAGCTTGAAGTGACTCATCGGGAGGTCGTCGCGCCTCAAAATGGTGACACCAATGATGAGTTTGCACGTTAATTTGGCTAAAAATTGCAGGATCGGTGTTTTCAAGACGATTTTGGTCCCAAAAAGGTAAAAAACCCGTTTAGTTGGGGATTTTAGACTTTATGCATGACGATTTTGAGCTATTTTGAGCCTGCAATGTGCCATCCGATTAGCGCCAACTGGCCTTTTAGTAATATCAAATCTTTAATCAATTTGCTCGATCCCCAACTAAACGGGTTTTTTACCTTTTTCGCCCTATTTTGGAGCTCAATGTTTGTTTGATAAAAAATGAAACGAATAAAGTGCCTGTAAAATACATTTTCATGCATAGCGACAACCGCAGACACAAAAATAGATGCCCACTCTATGTGAGTGGGCATCTATGGCAAAGAATCATGCTTTTCTGCAGCGCAGCTTGCGCGAGCTTTTACTCCTGCAGAAGCTGAGTAATCAGGCCCAGTTTTGTCTCAAACGAAACGCCACGAAGCTCAAAGTTTGGCTGCTCACGAGTAATTTCCATGGACTCGCAGACAAACTCACCAGCGAACTCAACCGCGTCAGCGATTTCCTGACCACACATAACTGCAGCTAGAAGTGCAGATGCAAACAGGTCGCCAGTTCCGTGCAGCATGTATGGCAGAAGCTCAGAAACAATCTCGCCACGCTCGGACTCGGTAGCAACAAAGTTGCGGATGAGGCCGTCGCCACGAACGATACCCTTAAGAACGACGCACTTTGCACCCATTGCAAGAAGGGCATCAAGTAGCTCATCTACCTGCTCATCTGTCAGATCCTGACCAGCATAAGGAATACCAGTTAGAATCGATGCCTCAGTAAGGTTTGGCGTAAGAATATCTGCACCGTTTACCAGGGATTTCATTGCATCACAAAGCTCTTGCGTATAGGTTGGATACATCTTGCCGCCGTCGCCCATAACTGGATCGACAACGCGAAGTGCCTTTGGATGCTCCTGGTACAAACGCTGAATGCTCGCAACCTGCTCAGCAGCGCCGAGGAAGCCAGAATAAATGGCGTCCAGGTCAATGCCCTCTTCCTGCCATGCATCAAGGTAATCCTCGAGCATATTGGTGGTGTCATGCATGTAGAACGTAGGGAACTTGGTGTGTGCCGAGAAAAGCGACGTAGGCACAGGGCAAACGTCACATCCTGCTGCAGAAAGTACCGGAATAGCTACGCCCAGCGAGCATTTTCCGTATCCGCAGAGGTCATGCACTGCGGCGATGCGAGGGATGTACGAGCCTTCTCGCTGGTACAGAACAGAGTTGGTTTCATTCATTACAGTTTCCTTTCACGTGGACTGATGGACCAACGTTCAAGAAAATCATACTCTATACTGTGAGATGGATATTTGACGTATCCGCCTATTTTAAGAGACGTAACAAAGGAGCAGAGATGGCAGATCAGCCTGTTGTCGGCATTATCATGGGATCTAAGAGTGACCTTGCAACTATGGAGGGATGTACCGCTGAACTCGAGCGCCTTGGCGTTCCATATGAGCTGGTCATCGCATCCGCACACCGCACTCCAGACAAGGTTCACCAGTGGGCCGAGACCGCTGCTGACCGTGGCCTCAAGGTAATCATCGCGGCCGCAGGAAAGGCCGCTCACCTGGGCGGAGTTGTCGCTGCATTCACCCCACTGCCTGTCGTTGGCGTTCCAATGAAGACTTCTGACCTCGGTGGCATGGACTCCCTGCTTTCCATGGTCCAGATGCCATCCGGCGTACCCGTTGCCTGCGTTGCCATCAACGGCGCCAAAAACGCAGCTATTTACGCTACCCAGATTCTTGGCGCTTCTCTTCCAGAGTATCGCGAGAAGATCGTCCAGCTTAAAGCCGAGATGGCTGACGCATAAGCTAGCTCGTACCCGCACGCACGCAGACCGCGAATAGAACTCGCATGCATGCGTACCTGCATCCGCAATCGCACATGAGACCCGCGCTTTAGGAGATCTGAGGCGCGGGTTTTGCATACCGCAAAATGTGATTATGCGATGACTTCATAAGATGCACAGAGATTTTTGTTTCGTGCATAGCTAAACTTTTAAGGGGTATGACAAAGGTATGACAAAGAGTACCTTCAGAAGGGAAGTGCATGGAATCAAAAAACGGCAAGCATTTTGCTTCATTCGCCGCTGACGATCAGACGGCTGGAAATACTCACACCTCAAAAACATCCGTCGAGATGGTTTCTATGAAAAATTCCGCGTCCTCAAAAAAAGAGGGCAACAAAAAAACCTCTCCTAAAAAGTCTGGCGAGAAACCCGCTAAGAAGAAGGGTTTTGCTTATATTCTTTCCACGCTCTTGCTGGTAGTTGGCATTGGCCTCTTGGTTGTCGCTGGCGTCATGTTTGGCAAGACTCAGCTTGAATACCACGAGCAAGACGTCATCAACGAAGAACTCGCTACATACGCAACAGTTTCCGAGAAAAAAGACGAGGCTCCAGTTATTGATTGGGCTGGTCTTCAGGCAGTAAACAACCAGGTTGTCGGCTGGATTCAGATTCCAGATACGCAGGTCAACTACCCTGTATACCAGACTACAGACAACGATCACTACCTGCACACAAACGCAAAGGGTGAGTGGTCAATCGGTGGTCAGATTTTCATGGACTACCAGAACAATCCAAACGGCCTCACTGACCAGCAGACTATTCTCTATGGTCACCATATGAGAAACGGCTCAATGTTCCAGTACATTGGAGCAATGAATGACCAATCTACCTTCGATAAGGTTGAGACCATCTGGTACGTCACACCTACTCAGACATATGAGCTTGAGCCGGTATTTACCTATCACACCGATGAAGACGACGAGGAAGTCAGGCAGTTTAACTTCGGCTCTGTCGATGAGTTCAGGTCTTATTTGAAAGATAGGCTTTCTAGAGCTGTAAGTTCTCGTTCTGATGCAGCAGATGTTATTTCTCGCGCTGATCATGTTCTTACGCTCTTTACCTGCAATTACACTGATCAGTACGGTAGAACCATGCTCATCTGTGTTCCAAAGACCGAGGCACAGCCAAAGGCTCAGTAGTCGGCATGCTGACGGTTCAGAAAGAGCATTGGACACAGTCAGAAGCTATCAGTCAGGGCAGTAAAATGCTACTTTCTTAAAAAATTGTTACACGCTCCGAACATATTTGTTCGGAGCGCTTTTTCTTGCAAATTTCCAGGTACACTGTATGTATTGTTGCCAGACGTGAGAGGCGTTTGATCAAGGGTGGCTCAAGCTGAGGCATCCGGAGGGGATCCAATGGAACTTCACGAGGAATGTGGCGTCTTTGGAGTATGGGCGCCTGACCGTGACGTTGCTCGACTCACTTATTTTGCGCTGCACGCGCTGCAGCATCGCGGACAAGATTCCGCAGGTATAGCCGTCGGCGACGGCCAGACCGTGCTTATCAGAAAAGATACGGGCCTCGTAACCGAAGTTTTCAACAACGATGATCTCAACGCAATGCCTGGTAAAGTGGCTATTGGTCACTGCCGCTACGGCACTGCGGGCGCCAAGGGTTGGGAGTCCGCTCAGCCTCACATGTCGTCCATCGACGAGACCCTCATCGCCCTGGCGCACAACGGTACCCTCGTCAACTTTGACTCCTTGCGAGAAGAACTGTCTTCTCGCCAGATTTCCTTTAGATCCAACACGGATTCCGAGGTAGCGGCCCAGCTCATCGGCTACTTTACTCGTCGTACACACCGTCTGCGTACCGGTATTGCCGCAACCATGAACCTCATTGAGGGCGGTTACGCCATGGTGCTCATCCGCGAGAATGCCCTCTATGCGTTTAGGGATCCTAACGGTATTCGTCCGCTGGTACTCGGCCATATTGGCGAGGAAGGCGAGAATAACTGGGTAGTTGCATCTGAGACGTGCGCGCTGGATATTGTGGGTGCTACGTATGTGCGCGAGGTGGCTCCTGGCGAGATTATCCGTATTTCCGACAGTGGCCTATCTTCTGAGATGGGACTTTCTCCTCGTCAGCAAGCAGATTGCATCTTTGAACAGGTGTATTTCTCGCGCCCTGACTCTATTATTAGTGGTCGCTCGGTGTATTCTGTCCGTCACCAGATGGGTCGCCAGCTGGCAAAAGAGACCCCAGCAGACGTTGACCTGGTAATCGGTGTACCTGATTCCGGCGTTCCTGCAGCTGAGGGTTTTGCGCAAGAGCTTGACGTGACTTTTGGCACTGGCTTGATCAAAAACCGCTACGTTGCCCGTACATTCATTCAACCTACACAGCAGCTTCGCGAGCTGGGTGTACGCTTGAAGCTCAACGCACTTTCTGACGTTGTCGCAGATAAACGCATTGTAATGGTGGACGATTCTGTTGTTCGCGGCACTACTTCAAAGCAGATTGTTCAGCTGCTCAGAGACGCGGGAGCTACAGAAGTACACGTCAGAAGTGCTTCTCCAAAGGTTATCTGGCCTTGCTTCTATGGTATTGATACTGCCGATCAGGACCAGCTTGTTGCGGCAAAAATGAGTACAGAAGAGATTTGCGATTATATCGGCGCAGACTCCTTAGGCTTTTTGAGCCTGGAGGGTCTGCTTGCCTGCGTTCCTTCTCGCGGTTATTGCGAGTCCTGCTTTAGTGGTAGATATCCCGTGGCAATTCCGGAAGATTTCCATCAGAGATTCTTGCCGGAGAATAAACCTGATAACTTGCACCCGTCGTATGCACTAAAGTTTGACCAGGTAGAACAGCAGTTAATTGACGAGGGTCTTATGCCCTCAGAGCAGTAAGGGGAGAAACAATGACCACTTCCGCTGATCCAGCTAAGCAGATTACCTACGCTGACGCAGGCGTTGACGTTGATGAGGGCGCTCGCGCGGTTGACGCCATCAAAGCTGCTGTTGCTACAACTACTCGTCCCGAGGTCATTGGCGGCCTGGGTGGCTTTGGCTCCTGCTTCTCGGCTGCAGCTCTGAAGGACATGGAAGAGCCCGTGCTGGTCAGCGGCACCGACGGCGTTGGCACCAAGCTTGCCATTGCGCAGCTGCTCAACCGCCATAACACGGTGGGCGAGGACCTGGTTGCAATGTGCGTTGATGACATTGTCCCCATGGGGGCTGAGCCTCTGTTCTTCCTGGATTACGTAGCCGTGGGCAAGCTTAAAGCTGAGGCCGTTGCCGAGGTTGTCGGTGGTATTGCAGAGGGTTGCCGCAAGAGTGGATGTGCGCTGGTAGGCGGCGAGATGGCCGAGCATCCAGGCGTTATGAACCCAGACGACTACGATCTGGCTGGCTTTGTTGTAGGCGTTGTGGACAAACCAAAGATCTTAGGTCCCGAGAAGGTCAGTGAGGGTGATATCATCCTGGGACTTCCTTCCTCCGGCATTCATTCCAACGGATATTCGCTTGTACGCAAGGTGGCCATTGAGGGCAAGACGGTCGAGGAGCTCAACCAGCCTTTGGAGGAGCTTGACGGCGAGTCACTTGCAGATGCCGTTTTGCGCCCAACTACCATTTATGCAGGTGGATTGCTTGCTGCTCTTCGTGCAGGCGCACCTATCAAGGCTATGGCACACATCACCGGTGGCGGAATCACCGAGAACCTTAACCGTGCACTGCCAGCTCACCTTGATGCAGAGGTTGATCGTGGTGGAGAGGCAGGCCCTGCATGGGATATCCCACCAGTTATTTCATACGTTTCTAACGCTGCAAATCTGCCTCTTGATGAGCAGTATCGCACCTTCAACATGGGTGTTGGCATGGCTCTGATTGTGGATATGGATGATGTTGACGACGTAGCAGAGGCCCTCTCTGAACAGGGATTTGAGCCATTTGTTATGGGTCAGATTATCCCAGGCACCGGAAAGGTGGTCTACAACGATGCCAATTAAGCTTGGCGTTCTTCTTTCTGGTTCGGGTACCAACCTCCAGGCTATTATCGATGCTATCCAGGCTGGTACGTTGGATGCAACCATTGAACTGGTTGTTTCTTCTCGCCCTGATGCATATGGTCTGAAGAGGGCGGAGGCAGCTGGTCTGCAAACCCTAACGCTCTCAAAAGAGACGTACGAAGATCCATTTGTGGCAGATATGGTTATTGCCACCGAGCTCAAGCGCTATAACGTTGATTACGTTGTTATGGCTGGTTACATGCGTAAAGTTGGTGTTCCTATTCTGAACACCTTCCCTAATCGCGTTCTCAACCTGCACCCGGCACTGTTGCCAAGCTTCCGCGGTGCGCATGCTATTCAGGATGCGTATGAGTACGGAGTCAAGGTGACAGGCGTTACCGTTCATTTGGCAAACGCTGATTACGATCGCGGTCCTATTATTGCCCAGCGACCTGTTGTGGTTGAGGAGGGCTGGACTGTTGACCAGCTTGAAGAGGCAATTCACCGGGTAGAGCATCAGCTGTATCCTGAGGTGTTGCAGCTTTTTGCGCAGGACAGGGTTCACGTTGAGGGCCAAAAGGTTCGTATAGAGTTAGGAAACTAAATGGTGAGAAGCCCATTAAGCAGTAATGGAACGGCTGCGTTACTATTTTGCTGCAAGTAAAAGCGCAAATATTGTTTGCGTATAAACAAATGAGGAAGCAAGCCAAATAAGCGGAATAACCAAGTCTCTAATGGTAATAAAACGATCTGATTTAGAGTGTTTTGCTATTTGCGTAAAGATTGCGCACGCAACAGCAATAGCAATAATTCCCACTATATAAAGAACAAGAAATTGCTGCTTAACTATAGTTTTAGTGGTAAGAAGCATTATGTCTACAAAGAAGACCATAGCTATAAAAAGGTAATAAAGTGCGAGCGCTCCACCGCGGAAGAGGTCAAAATTTGTGCGCTTAAAGATTTTGCTCAAGCTTTGCTTTGCAAGAAGGACATATGCCGCTATGAGATACAGGACGGCCAGGGGAATATAGACAACTTTAAAGAAACCTATAAGTGCCACATGAACCGTCCTTATCGTTGAGTCTTAGTAAGCTTATGGACCTGTCTGGCTGCCAGATTATAGCAGCGCTGTAATTGCGGTAACAAGTCCAAAGAGAATACCAGGGGCGTTAGCAATCATAATGGGAACATCGCGTTCTTTCTTGAAAGCGCCGTAAACAAACCAAACAATGCAGTTGATCATGGCAACTAGTGGTTGGATGAAGCTACCTTTATTGCCAGCAAGATTATTAGTAATCTGCGGGATATAAGAAACATACATCATGACTGAGAGAATGCTGCCAAATTGACCTAGCTTGTTGAAGAAATTCTCGTCAAAAGAAAGTGCGTGCTTTTCTGTCATGTAAAGTAACCTCCAATGTCTAACAAACAGATTGCTGATACTTACCCAAGTACTAAACAAGATATTCGTCAGTTCGTTGCAGAATAACTCGCATCAATCCATTGGCAGAGCTCATCAAAGTCAATGGAGCCATCCAAAAGTATGGAAATCCAATGCTCTTTATTCATGTGGTACGCAGGCAAATAACCATCTTGATGTAGAAGCATTTCCAGAAGAAATGGATCGTCTATTTTTACATTAACCAGATCGTAGTGTTTGGATTCTTTCAAGCCTAGCTTTTTACCAGGAACATCAGCAACAAGCGCAAACCAATTATTATTGTGCGGGTGGCGTAAAACAGCATACGTTGGAGCTGTCGAGAAGGGATAGTCGGGGTTTATACCGTACTGATTTGCAACGTAATCAAACAGCTTTTCTCGCATAATCTTGCCTCCCTGTCCCATATTTTATTACGTACAAGATGTCCTTTATTGTGAGTCAGAAATTGCTATTATCCTCAGTATATGCGCCCTAAACAGCTATACTAAATGTGTTTGTATAGGTAATAAAAAGTCCAAGTGAAGGGCGTCATATGAGCCGAGTTTCTCGTAGAGAAGATGAGTTTTATAGCATGTTCTCTGAGTTTTCAGCGTTGATTGTTTCTACGGCAAAACTCTTTGTTTCTTACATTGAGTCATTCCCAAGCTCTGAAGATTATGAAGTTCAGATTAAGAACTACGAGACACTCTGCGATGACCAGGTGGGAAAGATTATTTCCACCCTCAACACATCCTTTATCACGCCATTTGATCGCGAGGACATCTCGCGTCTTGCTCTGCTTATGGACGAGATTGCAGACGGTATTGAGAGCGTTTCTGCTCACCTCAGCATGTATGACATTAAAGAGATGCGTCCAGAGGCTGTTCAGGTGGCACATCTGATTCTGTTTGCAGCAGAGGAGTTGCAGAAGGCTTTTGATCGTCTCCCCGACTACCACAAGGATGACTCGGTTATTCAGCATACACGCTCTGCAAATGAGTATGAGGACCAGGGTGATGTTGTCTATCGTAACGCCCTGAGCTCTATTTTCAGAAACGTTGATGATCCGATTGAGGTTCTTAAGTGGAAGAGCCTTTTGGATAGACTTGAGTCTACTCTTGACGCTTGCAAGCATGTTGCAAACGCTGTTCAGAATGTCATCGTGAAAAATGGCTAGCATCTTGCTTATTGCGGTACTTGTTTCCGCTCTGATATTTGAGTTCATTAACGGCTTCCACGACACCGCAAACGCTATTGCAACTACGGTGTATACCAAGGCACTACCTCTGCGCACGGCAATTGCTATGTCTGCAATCATGAACTTTATCGGCGCATTAATGAGCGAGAAGGTTGCCATGACCATTGCGTCTGGTCTGGTTGATATTCAGCTTCAGCTCTACGTTATTTTTGCTGCATTGATGGGTGCTATCATTTGGGACCTCTTTACCTGGTGGTTCTCAATTCCAAGTTCGTCTTCACATGCGCTTATCGGCAGCCTTATCGGTGCAACCATCGTCTTTACCGGCAGCACTGGTCACATTCTTTGGGCGGGTGTCATAGAGAAAGTTGTTATTCCTCTGTTTACTTCGCCTCTTATTGGTATGGCTCTGGGCTACTTCATTATGAAGCTGGTATTTGAGATCTTTGCTGATTGGCCACCTAAAAAGGCAAACGGTCTCTTCCACCGTCTTCAGGTGCTCTCAGCTGCGTTTATGGCATACAGCCACGGCAATAATGATGCTCAGAAGACCATGGGAATCATCACGTTGGCGCTGGTTACCGCCGGTCTTCACGACCCTTCCATGGGTATCCCTCTGTGGGTCAAGCTTCTCTGCGCAACCACTATGGCTTTGGGCACCTCCATTGGCGGCGGCCGCATCATGCGCACCGTTGGCGATGGTGTTACTAAGCTCACGCCAGTTATTGGCTTTGTCGCCGAAACAAGTTCTACCGTTGCAATTGAGATTATGACTGCACTTGGAGCACCAGTTTCCACTACACAGGTCATTACTACATCCATCATGGGCGCAGGATCTGCTCGTCGTCGCAGCTCCGTGCGTTGGGGTGTTGCGCGCAAGATTATTGCCGCTTGGTTTGTGACGCTGCCAGCCACTATGGCACTTGGCGGACTTATTGCTTTTCTGACTAGCTTTGTTCTGGCATAACCTATGCTCAACGTTGTACTGGTAGAGCCCGAGATTCCCGCAAATACGGGAAACATTGGCCGCACCTGCGTAGTGAGCGGGACTCACTTGCACTTAGTGGGTCCATTGGGCTTCTCGCTTGATGACAAAAGTCTCAAACGAGCAGGTATGGCCTACTGGCAAAGCCTTAACGTTTCTGTCTACGACAACTGGGATCAATTTCTGGAGAAGAACGGTCTTGCCCAAGCACTTGGTGCACCAGCTGGGGACGCTGCACACGACGCTGTTACCGCTGCAGGAACCGCTGCCAACGGCGCTTTTACGGCCAGTAGGTCCCCGTTACATTTTCTGACTAAGAAAGCTAAGAAGACCTACACTCAGGCAACGTATCGTGATGGCGATTACCTTATCTTTGGCAAGGAAAGCATGGGATTATCTGAGGAACTCCTGGCCCAGCATGCAGACGAGTGCGAGAGAATCCCAATGCTGCAAGATTCTACCAGCCTGGTTAATCGTGAGGACTGGAGTCAAAAGCACGATGCACTTGACGGTGATGATCAGTACGCTCATCCAGCGCTTTTGCAGCAGGATATCTGCGGAAACTTCATTGACCCTAACGAGTTCTCGGTTAGTGCGCTTAACGTTTCAAACGCTGCCGCTATTGTGCTGTACGAGGCACTACGACAGATTTGTTTTCCAGGAATGGCTGCTGGGGAGTAGTGGCTCTTATTCATTAATAGAACTGTAGGAATTTGTTTCGCTCTACATCCTATTGCGCGTATTAATTGAGTATTGATATACAGATGGTTTCAAGTAATTTTTGAATTTACCTTAATTCAAATCTAAGATAAGGAGCAGGTATTGAATAAAATAGCTGTAATTTAACGATTTAACTAATCAATATTATAAAACTCTCCATAATTCTTTATAATTATGGAGAGCAGAAAGCAAAACTAAATTAATAGTAATTGAATTTAATTACTATTAATTTAAAAACTCTTCGATAGCATTTACTACTGTGAGATTTTTAACTTCTTCTCTTATACTAGCGAGGTAGTCTAACTGTGGTTGAGTTGATTTAAAATAGTTGTTATACGTAAACTCTAAGTTAGCAGACTCTTTTCTTTTACGTGCTATTGATATAAAGTTTTCGAGATTATTCTTTACTTCAGTTAAATTTGCATCAGTTGAATTCTCTAAGAAATTTGGATTTTTTTCATTTAATAAATATAAAATGAAAAATTGAGCATGCTTGTAATATGGGGCATCTTTGAAGAACTCGTAAACTGTCTTATTTTTATACATAAGGACTTTGTATGAATACTTAAATGAACTAATTAGTTTACT
>CALGXY010000137.1:0-11212 GCA_937935155.1 uncultured Atopobium sp.
CAAGCGCCGTACCCAACGACTCCTCAAACGGAATGGACTCATCCGAGAAAAGCAACTTAAGGTGCTCTCGAGCGGCACGATCGGGCACTGCAAATACCACAGCATCACGATCTTGCACCAGCTGCCTTACGCGACCCAAAAGCTTTGCGTCCGAGCCTGCAATGGACGGCTGTACCACAGAAAGCTCCGACGTTACCGCAGCTCCCGTGCGCAAAAGTGACGAGAAGGACAAGCGCTGCTGCGAGCCAAAGTCCATGGCCTTGGGATCTGTATACAGACCATCTAGTTTCACTTTTGATGCTGTTGCGGATGCAGAAATTTCATCAAAGGCACGCTGACAGTCGTCAAATAGCGAGCGTGGCTCCGCAAGAACTACCAGCGTCTCTGAAGAGATATGCTCAAGCGGGCTGGCAGTGCCTCCGTACAACACGGGAAGATAGCGCTCAAGTGCAGGTGCCTGAGCTCCACGCTGAATAAGCTCCAGGTCAGCAGCGAGCGCGGAGTTTTCTTGCGCGCGCGTGTAGAGCGCTTCTTCTGCGCGACGGATGGTTTCTTTGGTAAACGCAAGCTCTCTAGCTGGGGCAACGGTAACCTCATCAATGGCGCCGATGGTCTGTCCGGTAGCTGCCACCATGCGCCTGATGCGGTCAATCTCGTCTCCGAAGAACTCAATGCGTACAGGACTTGTAGCTTGAGCTGGGAAGATATCAACCGTATCGCCGTGAATGTGGAAGGTGCCTGGAGCATCTACCTCGCCTGTGTCGGCATATCCCATGCCGACGAGCAGCGAGGCTACGTCCTCAAAGGGGACGTCGTCGCCAACGGTGAACGTCGCTGGAAGAAAATAACCCGAACCAACAGGGGGAACTCTGCGCATCAGCGCGTGAGCACTTGCAACTACAATGACCTTCTCGCCAGCGGAAAGCTTGGCGATGGCACGGCACCTAGCTCCAATAAGGGCGTCGTCTGGCGTGGTATCCGACCAGGGACGATCCTTGCGGTTGGGATAGCGCAGCACGGCGTCGTTTCCCAGCCACGCTGCAAGTGAGCGCGCCGTACGATCCGCGGCGTCCTCGCCCGCGACAACCAGCAAGCATGGGCGGGGATTTTGCGCCCAAAGTGCAGCTAACATCAGCGGACGAGCGCTTTGCGAGAGGGACAGTGTAGCGTCTGATCCACGCGAAAGCTCTCGCTTCAGCTTCTCTAGCTCGGGTGCGCTCAGTAGTTGAGCTGCAACTCTATTGATAAACACACAGTCTCCCGCCATGCCGCTAAACCCACATGCAAACGCATGCGGGTTACACCAAACCTTGCTGGACGTGGCGCGACTGGCGCGCAGGCGCGTATGCCGTAACGGCTGACCGCACAAACATCTGCCAGCGACGTCCGCCGCGCGTGCTCGCGACGTCCCACGAACAGGTTTGATAACTTTTCAATTGGGCTGTTATTGTAGCTGTTATGCAGCTATTTTGCTATTCTCGCCTCACGTGATAACGTAACTACATACTGGGTACACATAGAAGGAATTGAGGAGAGGTTATGCCCAGAGAATCAAAGAGAGTCAAGGTAGAACGCGGCATTGAGCTGTGCCGACGCATGCACGAGCTCTATCCAAGCGTCCAGAGCGCGCTGGATTATCACGACGCGTTTACCCTGCTCATCAGCGTTATGCTTTCGGCGCAAACTACTGACGCCGCCGTAAATAAGGTCACTCCCGAGCTGTTCCGTCGCTGGCCAGACGCGCCTTCCATGGCGGCTGCCAATGCTGTCGAGGTCGGAGAGGTCATTCAGACCATCGGCTTCTGGCGCGCAAAGGCCAAGCACTGCGTAGAGACGGCGCAAATTCTGCTGACGGAGTACGGCGGAGAAGTTCCGGGCACCATGGAAGACCTGGTCACGCTCCCGGGCGTTGGTCGAAAGACCGCAAACATCGTGCTCAACAAGATGTTTGACGTGGTCGATGGCATCGCGGTGGACACACACGTGTACAGGATCTCCAAGCGCATGCGCCTGAGCTCGGCTTCCACGCCGCTGGCTGCCGAGAAAGACCTGCTCACCCTTCTCCCCCACGAGCTCTGGAAAGACGTCAACGAAGAGTGGATTCACTTTGGGCGAGAAACCTGCACCGCTCGCAACCCCAAGTGCGTCGGCTGTCCCATGAGCGACATCTGCCCTTCCTACGAGCAGCCCAATCGCTGGTTCAAGGGGTAAGCGCGGGGCCCGGCACGCTGGCCCGGCACTGAGCTGCGAGTGCGCGGGTGCCGTGAGCGCGCGGGTGCCGCAAGTGCGCGGGTGCCGCGGGTGCCGCAAGCGCACGGGTTTCTCGCCAGATGTTTCTGAGTTGCGAATCCAAACTCAAGCGCCGCAATAAGCCTGAAAAGTGCATGAAGTCTGAGTACATTTACTCAGACATGACGAGAAAAACCGGCAAATAGCTCAGACTTGGTAAACTTTTCCGGCAAATTACTCAGACATGGCGAGAAAATCAGGCTCCTTGGAGGGGCAATCTCGCGCGCGCTTCAAAGTCCCGCCTGAAAAGTGAGCCTGAAAAGCGAGCCTGAAAAGTGCAAAGAATCTGTATTTGAGCCACCGATTCTTTGATGAAATCAGGCAGAATCCACCGATTCTTTGATGAAATCAGGCAAAAGTTACAGATTCTTTGCAGAAATCAGGCGCGTCAGTCAAATTGGCGCGCTAGCAGGCCAAGTTTGGTCCACTAGGCGCATCGAACGGACGAGCGTCCGCTAGGTGCGTCAGTCAAATTGGCATGTTGAGTGCGTGAGACGCTGACCTGGTCACCTATTTGCCTAGCAGCTTCCAGAGTTTCTCGCGCTGTTCTGGAGAAATACGATCTTCAAGCGTCATGCGCGTACTGACCTGATCGCGACGCATCTCTTCGACAACGTTATCTGCCTGGGAAATCTCGTGGACCAGAGATGCGCTTGCAATGCGCGTGACCTCGCCGGGGCCAAAGCCGGCCGTGGCGCGGATGTCTCGGTCCGACGTAACCAGAAATACCTTGCGACCAGCCTCTCGCGCGTCCGTGACCAGGCGCTCGATGACGCTATCTGCAGACTCCCCCGTCTCGGAGAAAACCAGCTGCACGCCAGCATGGCTACGCTCCGGGCGCTCGTCGTTTACGTTTCCCTTGCCGTCGAACACAATAACGGCCTCGTAAGTACTTTGCGCAAACGTGGCAACGTCAGAAATGAGCGCCAAACGGGCGCGATAAAACGGATCGGTGTTGAGGTGATAGGCTCTCTCAGCAGCGGTTTCTTGTGCAGAAGAGCCACGGTCATCCAGCAACGCCTCATAGCGAGGAGTTGCCAACATGACGTTATAGCCATCGACTACAAGCAGCGATTTTTTCTGAGCCATACCTTACGCTTCCTGGGCCTATGCTTCCTGGGCTTATGCGTCCTGGACTTACGCGTCTTGGACTTACACTACCTGGGCTTATGCGTTCTAGACTTACGCTTCCTGAGTCCTGCGGAGCCACTCGTAGCACATGACCGTCGTTGCCTGAGCAACGTTCAGGGACTCTACCTGGCCAAACTGAGGAAGTTTGCACGTAAAATCGCACTTCTCGAGCATAAGGCGAGAAATTCCTGAGCCTTCAGAGCCCATAACAAGTGCAAGGCGGCCTCCCATAGGAGCCTCCCACACGGACTGGGTGGCGTGCTCGGTGGAGCCGCATGTCCAAAAACCTGCGGCTTTGAGCTCTTCAAGAGCGCGCGGCAGATTAGAAACCTGAGCGATTGGCAGGTGAAGCACAGCTCCTGCGGAAGTCTTGTATGCTCCAACGCCAACTCGGGCGGCGCGAGCGTTTGCAATAATGACGCCGGCTGCGCCAACTACCTCGGCACTTCTTACGATTGCGCCAAAGTTTCCCTCGTCAGTAACGTGATCCAAGACCACAACCAACGCGTTTTCAGAACCGGCGCGCTGAATGATTTCAGAGAGGTCGGCGTAGGCAAACGGCTGTGTACGGACAATAACTCCCTGGTGAGCGCCGTGGCTTGAAAGCGAGTCAAGCACTGGCTTTGCAACACGCTCGACAGGAATGCCCTCCTGTTCAAGCTGGCGTGCAAGCGCCTCAATCTCCTGGTCCTTCTGTCCGCTTGCGGCTTGTACCAGCGCATTCTTCAAAGGAATACCCACAGTCAGCGCTTCAGCTACTGCGCGACGACCCTCGATAAGATCGGTTGCAGGCTTCTTGTTGCCAGGCCTTCCAGCACCAGCACTTCGCTGTGTGCCAGCACCTTTCTGCCCGCGAGTGCCCTGAGCTGCGCGTGTACCTTGTGCGGAGCGGCCACCCTTTGAGCCCTGGCCATTCTTGGCGCCGAAATAACCGCCCCAGTCGGCAGCCTTCTTGGAGCCGCGACCTGCGCCGCTGCGACCTGCAGCTCCACCGCGCCCTGCAGCGCCACTACGACCAGTGGAGCCACCGCGGCCTGCAGCGCCCTCGGAGCGTGTATTTTTAGAGGTAGAACGCTGATTTCTTGCCATAGTTAGTCCGCCTTACGCTTAAGTCGAGCGCCAGCGGCGGTATCTTCAATCAAAAGTCCAAGCTCGGCAATGCCGTCTCTAATTTGATCAGCAACTGCCCAGTTTTTCTGGGAACGAGCCTCCTGACGAGCAGCAAGCAGAGCCTTTGCGGCCTCATCAGCTGACGCGCCCTCATAGCCTGCTACCTGGGCGGCAAGCGCCACAAGCTCCTCTGGTAAATCAGAGGTAGACGCCGCCTGAGTCAAATCAATTCCCAAAGCTCCCGTGAGCTCGCACAACATATCTGCTGCACGGAGAACAGGACTTGCACCAACGTTCTGACCAACCTCTGCAAGATACGTATTTGCAGCAGTTACCAGCGCAAAAATAGCAGCGAGTGCTCCTGCGGTGTTGAAATCATCATCCATCTGAGCGTCAAACTCGCTCTGAGCTGTATTGATTGCCTCAGCAAGCGTGCTATCAGCGTCGGAAAGTTCGTGCTGAGCAGAAGACTGCTTGAAAGCCCAGCGGAGATTTGCAACGCAGGTCTTCATGCGCTCAAGCGTACCAACGGTACCCTCAAGACGCTCAAACGAGAAATCAAGTGGTGCACGATAGTGCGTCTGAAGCATCAAAAGTCTTACTGCATCTGCAGGGTACTTGTCCAAAACTTCCTTGAGTGTGTAGAAGTTGCCCAAAGACTTGGACATCTTCTCGCCATCAACGCGAAGCATTCCGGTGTGCATCCAATAATTGGCGAGAGGAGCGTGCCAGGCGCAGGAAGCCTGCGCGGTCTCGTTCTCATGATGAGGGAATACCAGGTCAGAGCCACCGCCGTGAATGTCAATTGGAGTGCCCAGGTAGCGATGAATCATTGCGCAGCACTCACTGTGCCAACCTGGACGACCTTCTCCCCAAGGGCTTGGCCAGCTAGGCTCACCAGGCTTTGCAGCTTTCCAGAGTGCAAAGTCAAATGGATCGCGTTTCTCGTCATTAACCTCAACGCGCTCACCTGCACGAAGCTGATCAAGATCGCGGCCAGAAAGCACGCCATAGCCGTGGTCAGAACGAACCGAGAAGTACACGTCGCCCGAAGGCACAGCGTAAGCATAGCCCTGTTCAATCAAAGATTGAATCATCTGAAGCATGGCTTCAATCTCGTGCGTTGCGCGAGGACGAATATCCGGATCTAGAATATTGAAGCGGTGCATCTGCTCGATAAACGCCTGAGAAAACTCTTCAGAAACCTCTTGAGCAGTTCTTCCCTGCTCAATGGCGCGCTGAATAATCTTGTCGTCAACGTCAGTCAGGTTCTGAGCAAAGGTGACCTCATAACCCTTGTGCATCAGATAACGGCGAATAACGTCAAACGAGAGGAAGGTACGGGCGTTTCCGATGTGAATCTGATCGTAAACCGTAGGACCGCACACGTACATGCGGATTTTGCCCTCGTCGATTGGCTTGAACTCTTCTTTTTTATGCGTCTGAGTGTTATAGACAAGCATGCATACTCCTCGCAACCATTGTGTATTGGTGTAAGTATAAACGGTTTATGGAAAACCTTTGAGTTCCATACCTTACTAATCAAGATTCAATTTTGTTACCGTTCACGGATTAGTGCTGGATTGTTTTTTTTGTTTTATTAAACTTGACGAATAAAAATTTTAAGAATTTATATTTGAATCAAAACTGCAAAGAACTAGAAGACAAGAAATCTTACTCTTAACAACTTCAGAAGGTGATTCGAATGAGTAAGTTTTTTAACATTATCCGCTACTGTATATCTACCATTCTGGATAAAGGCAGTCTTGCTATTTTTCTCTTTTTGTCATTCTTTGTCACAGCGCTTATGGTGATTCAACCGCTTCTTGTTGGATTTGTAATTAATCTTTTTATTACGGGAACTACTTGGAGCGAGATACTTTTCTATTGCGCTGTAGTTGCCGCACTAGGAATCCTTATTGCCGGCTGTTCCTATCTTTCTAAAACGCGCTATTGTCAATTGCAGATTGATTCTGCGTTTACTATTGAGCGACAGCTAATTGACAAGATTCAACATGCAGATTCATCGTTTTTCTCGTCATATGATTCTGGACATTACCGCCAGACAGTAAATAACGATTCTAATGACGTTTCAATTTTTATACTTACACAATGCGTGAGCTTTGCAACAACTATGGTCTCTGTCATAGGCACGCTTGCGATTATTTTATATTTGAACCCATTAACCGCTCTTGTAACAGCTGTTCTGCTATTGGTGAGCTTTATTATCTATAAGCAAATCCAAGCTGCGGCCTATAAAAGATACAAAGAATCTAAAGAACTGCGGTCCCAGTATGGATCGATTGAGCTCTCGCAGTTCACTGATGTAGATTTCATTAGGCGTCATTCCCTCTTTGAGCGTTTCTTTAATCAGCACTATGCCGTCAATCAAAAGCTTCGTAGTGCCATTCATGAGCAGTACAAGCTTGAGTTTGGCGTACAAGAATTAAACAATGCTGTGATTGCCGTATTCCAAGCCATTGTCTTTATTACCTGTGCATATCAAATTTTCCTTGGAGCACTGCAGCCTGGCTATATTGCAACCATTTCAAGCTATTTTGTATCGCTCTTAGGTTCTATTACGCTTCTCATGGAATTTGGTATGGCTTATCAGAGCATTACGGTAAGCCTTAATCGAATTGAGCAGATTCTAGATTTACCTCAAGAATCCGTTGGAACTATCGTTCCATCAGACGATGTCAATCAAATTACCTGCACAAATGTGTCTTTCTCTTATCCACATACCAATAAAGTACTGATGAACAACTTGTCTTGTAGTTTTGCAAAAGGAAATATATATGCCATTACCGGTGGAAACGGTACAGGCAAATCAACATTTCTGAAGCTCATTAACGGAGAGTGGTCTTCTCACCTATCGGGCACTATTGCTATTAATGAGGATTTGTTAACTCAAATTAATCAGTATGAACTTCGAAAAAATACGCTTGGATTTACCGAGCAAGAGCCAAGCATTGTTGACGATACGGTAAGAAATAATCTGACACTGCTGTGCAAAAACCAACCAACAGATGAAGAGATAATCAGCTATATCAAGCTATTCAACCTGGAAAAATTGCTGCTTGGTGACGATCAAAATCTTGATGTTCGCCTGGCTGAACGAAGCTCTGCTATCTCTGGTGGAGAAAAGCAAAAGATTGCAATTATCCGCATGATGCTTATGAATCCAAGTGTCATGTTGCTTGACGAGCCAACTTCTGCGTTAGATCAAAACAGTGTTGATGTCCTTCTTACTCTTCTCAAGAAGGTCAAGCAGGACCACATAATACTTCTCATATCTCATGACCCTAAAGTGGTGGAGGCAGCCGACCATATCGTAGAGCTATAACTTATTGCGCGCTACGTCCCAGCAGTACAACTGCCCAGGCGGCAATACCTTCTTGATTGCCCACAAAGCCAAGGCCTTCGGTGGTGGTTGCTTTTACGCCAACTTTATCTGGCGTAACACCCATGACCTCTGCCATACGGTTTCTCATAGCGTCGCGATGAGGAAGCAACTTAGGCGCCTGAGCTGCAACAGTACAGTCACAGTCCAGAAGCTCAAAGCCCTCATTACGAACAAGCTGCATAACATGGGACAGAAGCACCATAGAATCAGCGCCCTCATAAGCGGGGTCTGTATCGGGGAAAAGCTGACCAATGTCACCAGCACGCACGGCTCCTAGCAGAGCATCCATGAGTGCATGAGCCAAAACATCAGCATCGGAGTGGCCGAGAAGACCTTTGATGTGCTCAATTTTGATGCCACCTAAGATAAGATCTCTACCCTCTACCAGGCGATGAACATCGTATCCGTGGCCAATTTTAAGCTCTGGCATGCTCACTCTACAGCCCCACTTCCGGTTGCGCCTTCTACCAGGCGACGGCTGAGCGTAGCCTCAACAATTGCAAGGTCAGACGGGTACGTGACCTTCACGTTTTCTCGTTGCGACTCAACGCACAGTACCGTAAGACCTAGTCGCTCAACTAACGACGAGTCATCGGTTCCCTGGTAGCCCTCCTGGCGAGCTACTTCGTGGGCTTCAAGAAGTGTGCGTGTCTTGAACACCTGAGGGGTCTGAGCAGCCCAGAACGTTGAGCGGTCAGGCGTATCTACAATGGTTGCACCATCTACGCGCTTCAGCGTATCAGTTGCGCGGTGAGCCAAAATTGCTCCCGCAATCTTAGGCGACTTGCGAACTGTACCAATGACCTGCTCAATAGTCTCTACCTCAATGAGCGGACGAACCGCATCATGAACAGAAACAAAATCATATCCAGCAGGCACTACCTGGAGCGCGTTGTAAACCGATTCCTGTCTAGTGGCACCAGACGTTGCAAAGTGAACAGGCTTGTGGAGTACAAGCTTGCCCACAACACCCTCTTGAACTGCAGCGCGTTTCTCGTCAGAGCAAGCAATCACAATATGAGCCACGCTGGGCGCGTGATCAAACGCAAGGATTGACCAGCTCATCAGCGGAAGTCCGCAGACAGAAATAAACTGCTTGCCGTCAGGATATCCAAAGCGCTCGCCAATGCCGCCGGCCACAATGACGGCAACGGTATCGGCTTTTGCTCCATGTGTAGAAAGGCGAGAAGGACGTGGCTTTGACACGACCTTTGCACAGGTGCTGCTTGCAGCCATTATTCTGACTTACCCCACATTCTGCGGAGACTGTTAGCAAGTGCACCGGGGTTCTCGACACCCAGAGATTTGAGGCTGGACGTATCGTTTTCTGCAACGTGAAGCAGCTGCTGCAGGTTGTCGTAGGCGTCAACAATTCTGGCCGCAATCTCATCGTTGACCACGTGAACGCGGGAAAGCGTGCGCAGGCCCAGAGGCTCCATGGACGCATCTTCTCCGCGGCCATCGGAGTAGCCAAGAATCTGGCCAACACTTTCTGCGGAGCGGAGCTCGGTATTAGCCGTCTCGTGGAAGCGGCGGCGAATGGCGCGCGCCTCTTCAGCAGAAGAATCTACAGCGTAATCGCGAATCATCAGGTTATAGGCCTCGTCGATACCGCCTAGATACTCCTCGCGCTGCATAGCGGTGGTTTTTCCCTCGCTACCTAGCTCCAAAAGACAAGAATCAAGCTGGTCAGCGGCACTCAAAAGAACCTCAAAAAGGTAGAAGATGCCTGCTACATCGCCCAGGGTAACGTAGTTATCAAGCTCAAGCGCAGTCAGGCGCAGAAGCGCGCGATCAAGCTGCTGGCGCGTATTTTGCATAGCAACCGAAAGTTGGTTGACGGTAGACATAATGGCTGGTACCGACTTTAGTGGAATAACGTGGCCATCAACGTAAACGGTAATCAACGAACGGCGAGAAGACACAGCGATCACAATTGCCCTGGTGAGCAAGCTCATGCGAGCAGCAGTACGGTGGCGAGTGCCTGTTTCTGCAGTTGGAAGCGTTGCATCAGGATTGAGGTGGAAGTTGGCGCGCAGAATTCTGGTGAGGTCTTTGTCCACCACTACAGCGCCGTCCATCTTGCAGAGCTCAAACAATCGATTTGCTGTGAAAGAAACATCAAGTTTGAAACCATCTCCGCCCGCAGCAAGGACGTTTTCTGTATCTCCCACGCAAATGAGGGCGCCCAGACGGCCAGCGATAATCATGTCCAGTGCAACGCGGAGCGCTGTACCAGGGGCAGTCATCTTCAGAGCGGTGGCAATACGGTCCTCGTTTTCTGTTGCGCTTGGATCAAGTTGCGTTGGCTCCATGGCTCTCCCTCAATTACTTGCAGCTTATAGGCTGCGTTTTGCGATCTGGTACGTTTGCGGCTTCAATTTGTTTCAACATTTCAAGTATACGGTTTTGTTGCCGGCGCGTGTAGTGACGGTTTTGAGAAGACGGGTTTCTCGACGGGTGGATGGGCGGTCTGCTCGACGGGTTTCTCGCCAAGAGAGCTGCACGGTGAGCTGCGATACAAAAAGACCCGAGGCAGAACCTCGGGTCGGAGTGTCTTACTCGGCGGAGGACATCAGATCGGACGAACCGCCCGCGCTACCCTGTGGCAGCGAGGATGGACCCATGCTGACATCCATCTGGTCAAGCTGCGCCATGGTCTCTTTCTTGCGAGGCTCAGGGATAACACCCGTGGTCTTGGTGAACACAAGCTTCTTACCCTCAGCGTCAACATCAACAGCAACAATGTCGCCTGCGGTCCACTGACCAGAGAGAAGCTCCTCAGACAGTGGGTCTTCAATCATCGACTGAATGGTGCGGCGCAACGGACGAGCACCGTAGACAGGGTCGGTTCCGTCTTTGGCAATCAGGTCCTTTGCGGCCTCGGTGAGCTCAATGGACATACCATTGGCAATCAGGCGATCGCGCAGCTCAAGAACCATGAGGTCAACAATGCCACGAAGCTGCTCGGTGGAGAGCGACTTGAAGACAACAATCTCATCCACGCGGTTCAAGAATTCTGGACGGAATCCACGCTTGAGCTCGGACATAACGCGGCTGGTAATCTCTTTGTCGGAGAGGCCCTTAGAACCCTCTGACGAGAAGCCCATGGTGTTGGTGCGAGCAATCTCGCGAGCACCAATGTTGGAAGTCATGATGACAACCGTGTTGGAGAAGTCCACATGACGGCCTTGACCGTCAGTCAAGCGGCCCTCGTCCAGAATCTGCAGCAAGATGTTGAAGACGTCTGGATGTGCCTTCTCAATCTCATCAAAG
>CALGXY010000138.1:0-8629 GCA_937935155.1 uncultured Atopobium sp.
ATTGCTGGTCGCGCACATGCTAGTGGTGTAAAGACCTTGATTGGCGGTGCTGACACCTTCCGCGCGGCTGCAATTGAGCAGCTGCAGGTATGGGGAGAGCGCTCTGGTATTGAGGTAGTAACCAGAGAGCGTGGCGCTGATCCTGCAAGCGTTTGTTTTGAGGTTGTTGAGACTGCTGAAAAACAAGGCACTGAGCTGGTGCTTATTGATACTGCTGGACGTCTGCATACTTCATCCGATCTTATGCGTGAGCTTGCTAAAGTTGTTTCGGTTACCAGAAAGCGCGCAGGGGATATTCCCGTAAGTGTTGTTCTGGTTATTGACGCAACTACCGGCCAAAATGGCCTTAACCAGGCAAAAGAGTTCAATGATGCCCTGTCTTTGGATGGTCTTATTGTTACCAAGCTTGATGGCACTGCAAAGGGAGGAATTGCTCTGGCAATTTCTAACCAGCTTAACCTGCCTATTTATCGTATTGGTGTGGGCGAGTCAATTGATGATCTTCAGACATTTGACGCTCGTTCATTCTGTGAAGCACTTGTTGGTGAGGGAGTTCAGTAATGTTTAACAGCCTGCAAGATAGACTGCAAAATACATTTTCCGCTCTGCGCGGAAAGGGCCGTCTCACTGAGGACGATATCAATTCAGCAATGCGAGAAATTCGCATGGCTCTTCTCGAGGCTGACGTTAACTACAAGGTAGTTAAAGAGTTTGTTGGCCGCTGTAAAGAGCAGTGCATGACCGCTGACGTGCTAGAGTCTCTGTCTCCAGCTCAGAACGTTGTCCGCATTGTTCTGGATGAGCTCACAGCACTGCTAGGTTCAACTGAGTCCAAGCTTACGCTGGCGCAGAACCGCATTCCAAACGTCATTATGCTTGTTGGTCTTCAGGGCTCCGGTAAGACGACCGCAGCTGCAAAGCTTGCCTACTTGCTTAAGTCCCAGGGAAAGAATCCTCTGCTTGCCGCCTGCGACGTTCACCGTCCCGCAGCAGCAGATCAGCTTGAAACACTTGGTTCAGAGATTGGCGTGCCAGTCTATCGTGGCGATGGCAAAGACGCCGTTGCTATTGCGTCTCAGGCTATCCAGGAAGCTGTTGACCACCTCAACGACCTGGTAATTGTCGATACCGCTGGTCGTCTTCAAATTGACGAAGAAATGATGGAAGAGGCCGTTGCTATCAAGCGTGCCGTCAAGCCAGATCAGATTCTTATGGTTGTCGACGCCATGACCGGCCAGGATATTGTCAATGTTGTCAGCACCTTCGCCGAGCGCGTAGACTTTGACGGCGTTATCATGTCCAAGCTTGATGGCGATGCTCGTGGTGGTGGCGCACTTTCCGTACGTGAGGTTACCGGCAAGCCTATCAAGTTTGTTTCCATGGGCGAGAAACCCGATTCACTTGAGGTTTTCCACCCAGATCGTATGGCCAAGCGTATTCTTGGCATGGGCGACGTTATCTCTATTGTCGAGAAGGCCCAGCAGGCAGCAGATGAGAAACAGGTTGAAGATGCCGAGCGTATGTTGCGCGAAGGCTTTACTATGGACGACCTGCTCAATCAGATGAATCAAATCCGCAAGATGGGCGGTCTTGCAAAGCTTATTGGTGCTCTACCTGGTGGTGACCGCATGATGGCCCAGCAGGGTGGTGTGGATGATAGCTCTATGGGAAAGATTGAAGCTATCATTCATTCAATGACCAAGGAAGAACGTGCACGTCCTAAGATTATTAATGGTCAGCGCCGTCGTCGTATTTCCATGGGTTCTGGTCGTAGTGTTCAGGAAGTCAATCAGCTTATTCGTCAGTGGGGAGAGATGAATAAGATGATGGGCAAGATGAAGGCTATGACTCAGGGTGGTAATGCAAAGAAGGGCCGCCGTGCTATGGAGTCTATGATGAAGAACATGGGCTTTGGCGGAGGTCAAATGCCACGTTTTTAGGCTTTACCAATAAATATTTTTATATAAGAAATACTTTGGTCTGATTACTATCCCTACTGCTTTTTGTTACACATGGTAAACTTTCTCAAAAAGTAGTGGGGAGTAATTATGTCAATTAAGCGTATTACCTTTGTTGGATTAGGATGTGTAAGTTTGGCGCTTGCCGTAATTGGCGTAGTGCTTCCTATTTTGCCCACTGTTCCATTTTTAGCGCTCGCAGCATTTTGCTTTGCAAAATCATCCGATCGACTTAATAATTGGCTTATTAACACGAAGTTTTATCAAAATAATCTTGCTGATTTTAAAGCTGGAAAAGGGATGACTGTTAAGACTAAAGTGCGCATTCTTGCCACAGTAACTTTGGTCATGGCTATAGGTCTGATTGCCATGCTTATGAAAGGCATTATTGTTGGCAGTATTATTCTTAGTGTTGTTTGGTTAGGCCACATTTACTATTTTGGTTTTAAAGTTAAAACGCGTGAAGAGTAAACAATTGTTACAATAGCTTTTAGTTAGTTTCATTATTACTAGGTAATGATGAGGTGACAGATGATGCAGCGTAGGAAAAGAGTTATTGTAGGCATAATATTGTTGTCAGCTGGGCTGATAATAGGCCTAATAGTGTTCTATAAACCAAAAAATTTATCATCACTTCAGATAACAAATTTAAAGAAATCGGCCGCACAATGTGTTGCTAGTCAACTCAACACATTTAATGATTACAGTGAAGAACTGGGGCCAGAGTATAACTATTTGAAGATAGATAGCATCGAAGATCTTGAGATATCAGGTCCTATTTTATGTGCTACAAAAATGGAAAATGGAGATATTGCAACAACAGGACTCTTGTGGGTCATTAGTAGGAATAACAAGTTGGTAGCAGTTGTTGATCAGGATATATATGCATTATCTATACTTTCAAATTTTGGATTTTCTATCAATCAAAGCATGTATCAAATGAACATTCCTTTACTTGAAGAAATGCATACACGAGGATTACCCGTCATAAAGTGGAGTGTTCAAAATGCAAGTGGTGGAGAAATGTACCTATCAGACGGGTTGTTAGGTTCACATGCATATAACAATATTACTAATATTGGTATTAGGCAAAGTGATTCTGATTTTCCTTCTGCCAGTTCATTGATCACTTCTCGCTTAGGTTCAGAGTATCTTGATTTTATGGCAAACAAAGAGCATGTAGTGGATCTTTTATAGGATTTTCATAAGAGCATGTTTTCGATTTACATTCAATACAAGTGAGGCGATTAGACATGTCACATGGTAAGAAAAGATTGTATATAACTATCAGTGCAGTAATTGTGGCATGTGTATTTATATGTATTTGGTTTAGACCGGAAGCGGTCAGGCAGCGAAACCTCGATTTTTTAAAACATCAAGCTGTGGAATTTATAAGGGAGCAATCAGCTGATAATATTTTCTCATATGAAAAGTTTGAGTCTGGAGAATATAGGACTTATACCTGCAATATGAACGACGTGTATATATCTGGTCCAATTTTATCAGTTGTAGAGAAAAACAATGAATTATTAGACGGTGGCGTTTCGTGGGTTGTAAGTGTTAATGGAGAAATCATTGGAACAATCGAGCAAGATGCCGCTTTATATTCAGTTTCTCTCTCATCACAAGATTTTGATCAATATATTCTTTATGGGACTGCTTATATTCTACAAGCTATGAGCAGTCGCAAATTACCTGCCGTCTCCTACTATGAATACGATACAGATGGTGGAGGAACCTTTCTGTCTGATAATATACTTGCGACATTTAATTACGGCACAGGAGACTATGGTTTTGTTAAAGCAGCCAGCAAATTTCCTTCTGCCAGTTCATTGATCACTTCTCGCTTAGGTTCAGAGTATCTTGATTTTATGGCAAACAAAGAGCGTGTTGTAGATCTTCTGTAAGACATAAAAACGTACGCTTCAGAATTATTTTCTGAAGCGTACGTTTTTTATTTTCTAAGAAGATTACTCTCTAAGAATAACCTAGTAGTGGATGATAATTGGATCTCCATCTTTGGCGATATCAAAGAGTTTTTGAGCGTTTTCATAGCTTAGGTTGATGCAGCCATGACTACCGCCTGTTCTGTAGATGTTTCCACCAAACGCACTTCTCCATGGAGCGTTGTGAAAACCAACTTCCTGACCTTTTACACCAAGCCAGAAGTCAACGTGTGCATCCCAACCTGGTTTGCCATTCTCGTCATTTGGTCCCAGGAGACGAGCGTCTCTAATGTGGCTGGTAATATACCAGACTCCTTCCGGAGTGTTGTGATGTCCGTCTGGGATACCTGTTACTACATCGGCTTCCCAAAGAATGGTTCCATCATCACCATAAAGAACAGCATGCTGAGTGGTAAGGTCAACGTCAATATAACGACCGCCCCAGTCCTGCTCGCCCTGTTTAGTAAATTTATCGGCCGACTGTTTTGTAGGTAGTTCAATCTTTGTTGCCTGACCAGCGGACAGACCGTCAGAGATAGCTTTTACAGCAGCATCATTATCAATAACCCAACCGTATGCACCAGCGGCCTTTGTAGTGAATTCTTTTCCATCCCAACGCTTATACGTTCTTGAAGTTCCACGAGTATCTACTGCAGGAGCAAGTGTCTCGTTGACCCATTTGGTAATAGCGTCTGTATCAAATGAAATAGAGAGATTCTCATCAAACTTAATCCAGCTAGCAATGGTGTCTTGATCAAGCTGATATGCGGCAGAATCGCCAAGCATCAAATCAACTGCAGAAGCAACGTATGAATTAGCGGTCTTCAAAGCAGAATCAAGGTCTTCTGCACTTATGAGGCTCTCTGGGCCAAGCTGTACGGTAGTGCTCAGATTATCAAAAGCGGTTTGCAAGTCTTTATGGACACCCTCAAGAGATAGTCTTGTAGCAATAGCATCATCAGCAAAAATAAACTTTTTAGCCGAGCTATCGTAGGTAATACCATTGTTCTCTAGACTTTGAGCAGATTCTTTTGCCTGCTCAATTCTTTGATTAAAGAGTGCGTCCGCCTTGCTTGTATCATACGAAGCGGTAGCGTGAGGACTTAGGGACCTGCTACGAGTAATCTCCAGTGGCCACATCCAAGGATTCTGCTGGCTAATAGCATCGTGAGCATATCCAGCTGCGTCGTACGTTAAATCAATGTCAGATGCCTTGATGGTTAAATCTACGCCGTTTCCAGAGACTTGGACGGAGTAATTTGAGGCCTCGTTTGCTCTAGAAGCTTGTAAATCTGAAGCAGGTTTTAAGGAGTAGTCCTTACCATAAATGCTGGTTTGAGGCATAAAGAAGAAGTTAAAGAAGATTGCTCCACCCACATACACAAGGGCGAGAATACCAACGAGCGCAGCAGGTATCTTCCACCACTGATGTTTCTTGTGAACAACGGGAGCCTCTTCTTTTTCTCCAAGCTCTGCGCTATCAAGGGGAGCAATGACAGTTAAATCATCTGCCTGCTCTTCCGGGGCCTCTGTAGCTTGTGAAGGCTCATTGAGCTGATTGGCTTTTACCTGCTCTTCATTGAGAGCAACGTACATATCAGTATCGCCAAGGCTTGGTACTGAGTCTTTAAGAGAAGGCGCTTTCTCTGTAGCTTCCTCTGAAGAAAGAGGTTGTAGGTTAGCGGTATGAGAAGCAGAGCTTTTTGCAAAGTGCTTAGCCAAGGAGCACTCCTTATAAAAACGAAGTTACATAGCAAAAATCAGTGTGTTTTGACAAACAGACTTTCTGCAAATGAGTCAAAGACACATTCATTTAGTGTAGTGCATATTCACCACATATTTTATGGAACTTACGTGGAATTATTTTCTATAGGAGATGAACAAAACTGGAGTAATATATACGACATTTAGAAATAATTATTTTTCAATTGCAGGGGGAGCAATAGCGTATGTCATCAACTAGAGTCAATAGTACTACGCAAAATATTAGATGTGTTTGTACTGCTCTTGCCGTACTTCTTTTATGCATTTCAGCTTTTCCTAAAATTGCTGTAGCTACTGCTTCAACTAGCCAATCAAATTCTCATTCTACTAATCAGTTGTTACTGCATACTGATGTCAAATCGTATGAGCTTCTTCCTTCTGATTTTGCTTCGCTTGTTGGCAATGATTCAACATCGTTTGATACTCTTGAGCCAGTTAAGCCTTATGAGGCAGTTAACACTGATTCTCATCCAAACTATAGCAAGGTAAGTGATTTTGTTTATTTAGATAGAGATCAGTTTGACTTGTCGCTTTTCTCGCCAGATGATTCTCTGAGATATACAACAGATGATGCAGCTGTAGATGCATACATTCAGACTCATCCGGAGCTCGCTGGCGTAACTGATCACAGAATCTTGCTTCCGGCGTTTGAGTTTGATTCAGACAATGATATTCAGGCTCACAGAGACAGAATTAATTCATACATTGCTAATGGTCAGCTGGCACAAGGGTCGGTTGGTCAGGATAATACTGCTGTTATTGATACCAGTTTGCCTATGGGTCAGTATAAGCTGGAAAAAATGCTCTCGTATGATCAAGAGCATGGCTTCTACTACATCTATACCATGCATGTGGGTGTATCTGATATTGATCGTAACCTCACAACGTTTGTTGATAGCAACGGAAATAAGACTGAAAAACAAGGTCTGTTCCAGGCTCCAGAGGTAGTGGGTAATGACATTCTTGACCATAAAGAAGTGGATTCTTATACGATTCCTGCTGGTTATGATGGTGATGGTAATGTTGCGCGTCCAACTACGTATGTAACACATATTACGTATTACTACACTCTCGCGCACACCGCATATGTCTCTGATACCGGAACTACTTTAAAGCCTATTGACGCTGGTCTTCAGAATGCGCCAGCTACCATCTCTTCTTACAACTATGATCACACGGTTGATGCAGGAACAAGGCGAGTGCTGGACATTGATGCCGTAACAGCTCGTCTTATGGCAGAGATTCAATCGCAAGATATTACGCAGCTTTTCCCTGTTAGTGCTGCTACGCACAATGGCGATATTGTTATCAGTAGGACTCCTGGATATGATACCTACGATGTTCAGTTGTTTGAGAATGGTCAATTTACTATCGATATGACTTATATGCCAGATGGCACACCTCGTGTCGTTGATGCCGACGGCAATGCTATTTATTTCTCTAATCACTTTAAGGATGTTGTTTATTCTTCATATCAAGATGACACCTTGCCTGTTGGTCAGTATCGAATTGAATATCTGCTTACTCCAACATCTGCAGATCCAGATAACTTTGATTCGTATCAGCATTTAAAAGTCAATCTTGTTATTGGCACAAGCGATACTTCTCAGCCAGCCATTACTGCAAATTGGACTCACGTATACGTGAAGCAGCCTGAGACTACGCCAGAAACACCTGAGACGCACACTCCCGAGAAGCCTCAGCAAGCTCAAAAGAAGTCACAGCTTCCTGATACTGCAGATTATTCTCAGGTTGCGCTTCAGGGCACACTTGTCTGCTCCTCTGTCTCACTGGTTTCTCTGAGCTTCTTCCTCAAGAGAAAGCTGCTACAGAAGTAATCTAGGAATACATGACGTTACTCTTGCCTCAAGAGTGAGAGAATACTGTCTATCAAGAGGCGAGAGGTACGTTATTTATGGCAACACATCCAGTTATTCACATAGATTCATCTGACGACAGCCGTCTTGATGTGTATGCTCGATTGACTGATAACCAGCTTCGTAATCGTCTTGACCCAACTCGCGGCGTCATGATTTGCGAGTCACATTTTGTGATTGAAACTGCACTTGCCGCAGGTTGCAGGCCACTCTCGTTTCTTGCAAATACTTCTCATACAGACAATATTTTGCAGATTGTCGAGAAGTTCCACCCTTTGACAGATGACGTTCCTATTTTCATTCTTCCAGATGAGCAGCTTACACAGCTTATTGGCTATAAGATGAATAGAGGAGTGCTCTGTGCCATGAGGAGACCTCAAGGTGCATTGCTAGAAGAGATTCTAAGCACGTCAAAGCATATTGCCGTACTAGAAGATTTAGTAGACGTTAACAACGTTGGCGCTGTCTTTAGGTCAGCTGCGGCCCTCAATGTAGATGCTGTTATCTTGACTGCCAAGTGCGCCGACAACCTCTCAAGGCGTGTTCTGCGCGTTTCTATGGGAACGGTTCTTAATGTACCTTGGACTCGTTTGGATGAAGAGACAACTTCACTGGACCTTATTGAAAAGCTTAAAGCTCATTCTTTTACTACGTGTGCACTTGCACTCACAGATTCTGCAGTACCTCTTAATAAAGAGCTGGTAAAAGGTAAAAAAGCTGCACTATTCTTTGGTAGTGAAGGCTATGGTCTTGATAAGAAAACCATTGAGGCTTGTGACATTACCACCATCATCCCCATGTCTCATCAGGTAGATTCACTCAATGTTGCTGCATCATCTGCTGTTGCTTTTTGGGAACTTTTTGCTCGATAACTTGAGCAGGAAACCTTTACATACGGCACAAAAAACGGCCACCTACGAGAGTGAACTGCCTCCCATTTCTTGGACACGAGAAATAGGAGTCAGTTCAAAACACACCAAAATCGGATAATCTGTCAAAAAGACGTATACATGACGCTGAAAATACCTTAATCATGCAGATTATCGTCATTAGATGTGTAAAATGCCCTCATCTGAGCAGATTA
>CALGXY010000139.1:0-1729 GCA_937935155.1 uncultured Atopobium sp.
ATAGAAAGACGCTGGCGCTCGCCGCCAGAAAGCATTGAGCCACCTTCTCCTAAGCGCGTTTCATATCCATCAGGCAAAGCCTCAATAAACTCTTCACAGCAGGCACGCTTAGCTGCGTCAACTACTTGCTCATGAGTTGCGTCTGGATTGCCAAACTTGATGTTGTTCTCAATGGTGTCATCAAACAGGAAAACTCCCTGGAAAACAGTAGAGAAGTTTTGGAGCAGAGCGTCAACCTTATAGTCACGTACATCGCGTCCACCAAGCGTAACCTGGCCTGTATTCACATCCCAGAAGCGTTCAATCAAACGGACAAGCGTTGTCTTGCCCGAACCACTTGGACCTACAATGGCACAAGAAGTACCTGCAGGAATCGAGAGACTCACATCGTCAAGAATTTGCCTGTCGTCGTAGCCAAACGAGACATGAGAAAGCTCTATGTCGCAAGAATCCGCTTTCTCCAAACCTTCTCCCTCTTCCATTGCAGGAGTGGCGAGAATAGCGTTTGTTTGCTCCATTGCAATTTCAATGTTACGCAGAATAGTTGAGAAACGACCAGCGGATTCAAGACGGCTAAACAACATAAACGACATAACCACTACGGTTAAGCACGTAGCTGTATCAAGTGTTCCAGAGAGCCATAAACCAACTGATACCAGGCACATGATAATACTGGTAGCCTTGGAGATGACCATTTGCAAAACTGAGAAATGAAGCGCCTTAAGCTCGAGGTTAAGCGCTTGAACGCGACAATCGTCAACTGCTTTGGCATATTTTCCTTCAGCATCATCAATAAGAGAAAACGCCCTTACTACACTGATGCCGCGGACATATTCAAGAACAGAGCTTATCAAGGTGGTATTAGCAGCTACATACTTATCTGATACATTGCGCACGTAGACCTGGAGCAGCTCCATAGTAATGCAGAAAAGAACAAACGTAGCTGCAGTTATAAGGCCTAACTGCCAACAAAATACAAACAGGAATGCAACAATAATTGCTGTTAAGGCCAAACCACCAAAAACCATCATATAGAGCAAGCCACCAAGATTTTGCATTACATCTAGCTGGTTGGTCATAACAGCTGTTACTTCTCCAAGGCTATTCTCGTTAAAATAACCCATGGGCAAGCGGCGCAGTGTATCTCCAATTTCCGCACGCTTAGCGCCAGCCATACTGAAATTAGCGTCACAGAAATTCTCACTCTTAAAATGAGCGCAGACAAACGTTCCTATAATGCTCAGAAGCATAACTCCCAGTGCAGAAACTATCGTCTGAGTTGAAAGTGTATCCGTAGTAAGAGCAGTAAAAACTATCCAAAGCGCTGTTATTTGCACTCCTTCAAAGAGACAACCAAGAACGGTAAAGAAAAGGCCCTTGTGGAGTTTCTGGCGATAAAAACTTCCAAATTGAAAGTACATTTTTAGAACAGACAGCATTTTTACTCCCCCTTAAGCCTCGTCGAGTGCGCCAATGTGAGCACGGTACATGGTTGCATAGAGCGGGCATGTCTCCATAAGCTGATTATGCGTACCCTCAGCTTCAATAGAGCCATCGTTTACAACAACAATTTTGTCGGCATTTTGTACGGTAGAAAGACGGTGCGCGATAACCACTAGCGTTTTACCAGCTACCAGCTTTGCAACTGCAGATTCAACCTCTGCTTCAGATTCTGGATCCGCATAAGCTGTTGCCTCATCCAATATAATAATCGAAGCGTTTTTGAGCA
>CALGXY010000140.1:0-33950 GCA_937935155.1 uncultured Atopobium sp.
AACTTCCTCGGTTTGAACATGCAGAGGCTCTCCTTCAAGCTGCAGGAGGAACACATGAGATGCTCTCAAGTGATGAGGGTGTCATCGATTCGCTCTCTGGTGCGGTCCAGATGCTTCAAAATGCTTCAACGTTTGATGCTGCGCTTGGTAACTATGCAGAGTCTCTTTCAAGTGCTCTTATAGAGATTGAAGATGTTTCTTCAGAGCTCAGAAGCTATGTAGGTTCTCTCGATTTTGATGAAGAAGCTCTTGAAGAGATGCAAAGTCGCATGGCTCGTCTTCAGGGTCTTATGAGAACGTACGGTCCTGGTATGAAGGACGTGTTTAAGAAATATCAGACTGCTCAAAACCTTCTCGAGGTAACCAGAGACACAGAAAAGCTTGTTCGTGAGGCACAGGCAGCGGTAGATGCTGCAAAAGATACTCTTACTCTTAAGGCTCAAACGCTTAAAAAGGTTCGTGTAGCTGCAGCTCCAAAGCTTTGTGATGCAGTCAATAAGCAAATGAGTCATTTACAGATGGGCTCAGCTCAGATTGAACTCAACTTTGAAGATCTTCCTTTTGAGCAGTGGAATAAAGTCGGTTCCACAAAGATTGAGCTTATGTATAAGCCTTCAACTCAAATGACCGCTCGCCCTCTTAGAAAAATTGCCTCTGGCGGTGAGGTTTCTCGCGTTATGCTCGCATGTAAAGTGGTTCTAGGAGAGTCTGACGACTGCGATACGCTTGTATTTGATGAGGTTGATGCTGGCGTTGGTGGAGCTACCGCTGTTGCTCTTGCAGAGGTTTTAGCGCAGCTTGCTAAAACACATCAGGTGATTGTGGTAACTCACTTGCCTCAGGTTGCTGTTATGGCTTCAAAACACTATGTAGTGTCTAAGACAGAAGAACATAACGCACTCCCGGTAACTTCACTTACAGAGGTTTCTGGCACTCAGAGAGAAGAAGAGATTGCTCGCATGCTATCAGGCTCAATAACTGAGGCTTCTTTAGCACATGCGCATGAACTACTTACAGAAGCTCGCTAGATTTTTAAGAATTACATGGACATAACAATGTATTTGTTTGGAGATTAAATTTCTCGTCTCTATGGGCCTCAAAGCGGAATAATATAAAGACCCGTAGAAATGTAATTGGCTAATCTTACCTACGGGAGTAATCCATGACCAAGCACATATTTGTAACAGGTGGCGTTGTTTCCTCTCTTGGAAAAGGAATCACTGCTGCATCTCTCGGCCGACTTCTTAAGGCTCGTGGCTATAAGGTCATGATGCAAAAAGCTGACCCATATCTCAACGTTGACCCAGGTACTATGAGTCCTTTCCAGCATGGTGAGGTTTTTGTTACCGAAGATGGTAAAGAGACTGACCTTGACCTTGGCCATTATGAGCGTTTTATTGATGAGAACCTTACCAGGGAGTCTAACTTCACTACTGGTCTTATTTACCAGTCTTTGATTCAGCGTGAGCGCGCTGGAGACTTCCTTGGCGGAACAGTTCAGGTAATCCCTCATGTAACCGATGCAATTAAAGCTCGTTTTGCTCGCATTGAAGAGGTTACTAACGCAGATGTAGTCATCACAGAGCTTGGTGGCACTATTGGCGATATTGAGTCACAGCCTTTTGTTGAGGCAATTCGCCAGTTTAGAAAAGAGCGTGGCGCAAGCAACGTTGCTATTATTCACGTAAGTCTTGTTCCTTATATTGCAGCAGCTCATGAGGTTAAGACTAAGCCTACGCAGCACTCTGTAAAAGAGCTTCGCTCCCTTGGTATTCAGCCAGACTTTATCGTCTGCCGTTCTAGCCATTCCGTGGATGAATCTATTCGCGAGAAAATCGCTAATTTCTGCGATGTTGATGCAGATTGTGTATTTGAGAACAACGATTTGCCTTCAATTTACGATGTTCCAGCACACCTGGCAGCACAGGGATTTGACAAAAAGGTACTTGAGCGTCTTGGTCTTGAAGTCCGTCCAAGTGATCTTGGCAGCTGGGAAGCATTTACTACTGCTATGCATAAGGCAAATGCACTTGAAGACACAACAAGAATTTATGTTGTCGGCAAGTATACGCAGCTGCCTGATGCCTACCTTTCTGTTATTGAGGCACTTCACCACTCTGGTATTTTCTATGGTAGACACGTTGATATCCGCCTGGTAAATGGTGAAGAGCTGACAGAAGAAGATGTAGAGCAGGAGCTTGCTGGAGCAGATGGTATTTTGGTTCCTGGCGGCTTTGGTCTTCGTGGCGTAGAGGGCAAGATGGTTGCTATTCGCCGTGCTCGTGAACTCAAGATTCCTTATCTTGGTGTCTGCCTTGGTATGCAGATGGCTGTTACTGAGTTTGCTCGTGATGTCTGTGGTATGGAGGGTGCAAATTCAGCAGAGTTTGGTCCAGATACTCCATATCCTGTCATTGATCTTATGCCTGATCAGGAGGATATTACTGACAAGGGCGGCACCATGCGCCTTGGCTCTTATCCTTGTAAGGTTGTTGAGGGAACTCTTGCCCATGAGGCATATGGCAACAACTTGGTTTACGAGCGTCATCGTCACCGCTATGAGGTAAGCAACGTATTCCGTAATCAGCTTGTTGAGGCTGGTCTGGTAGTTTCTGGTGTTTCTCCAGACGATCGCCTTGTAGAGATGATTGAGCTTCCAGAGTCTGTTCACCCTTGGTTTGTTGCAAGCCAGGCACACCCAGAGTTCAAGAGCCGTCCAACTCATCCTGCACCTTTGTTCCGTGAGTTTGCACGTGCAGCTATTGCTCATCATGAGGGCGTTGACCGTCATGATGTAAATCAGACTCTTTAATTAGAGCCTTTAGTAGGGAAGATTACTTATGGACCTCGCTCAGGCGCGTACAGAATTTTTAGCGTACGTTGCTGTTGAGCGAGGTCTTTCTGTAAATACGCTTGATGCCTATACCAGAGATTTAGAGGGTTATTTGCTTTGGCTGAATGGCAAAAAAATTACTTTGCCCAACCAAGTGACTCGCTCAGATGTTGAAGAGTACATAGGCTCTCTTAGAGATTTAGGTATGGCTCCAGCTTCGGTTGAACGCCATACTGCAGCCATTAGAAACTTCCACAAGTTTATGGCTGTCGAGCAAATTTGTGAGTCATCGCCTGCTGAAGATTTACCTACTGCAGCAAGAATTCAAAGGCTTCCTGATGTTATCTCTCAAGAGAAGGCAGAAGAGCTGCTTGATCAGCCATTTCCTAATTCACCCCTAGGCATTCGAGATAGAGCCATACTTGAGTTGCTGTATGGGTGTGGGCTTCGTGTGTCTGAGCTTTGCGATCTTGAGGTTCGGGGTGTCCTTCTAGAAGATGAACTCTTGCGTGTTTTTGGTAAGGGTTCCAAAGAGCGTGTAGTTCCTGTACTGGGCTCTGCGCATCGTGCACTTAAAACATATCTTTATGAGGCTCGCTCGCTTTTGCTTAAGCATGGCCAGGTATCTGAGGTGTTTGTAAACGCTCGGGGTGGACGCATTTCTCGCCAGTCGGTACATAAATTGGTGGCAAATTACGGCAGGGTAGTAGGAATTGAGGGTTTGCATCCTCACACACTGCGTCACAGTTTTGCTACACATCTTCTAGAAGGCGGCGCAGATCTTCGCTCGGTGCAGGAGCTTTTGGGACACGTTGATATTTCAACTACACAGCTCTATACACACGTAGATAGGTCTCACATTAGAGATGTGTATCTTGAGGCTCACCCAAGAGCTCATGTTCATGCGGACAAATAAACGCGCTTGATGCAAGCGTGACTTGCGTTTGATGCAACCGTGAGACAAGCGTGGGGCGGTTGTGGGACAGGCGTGGGGCAAAGTGGTGACTGCGTAAAAGTAAGGCGATAGCTTTGTCAGAGTAACGTGTGATTTTCGCCACGAGTTCACCACAATTTCCTCAAAAATTTTCACTTCATAAAAAATTTAATAAATCGAGTCTAAGACTAAGAAAATCCGTTCTTTTGTAGTTCGGATTTTTTTAAACACTACATATTGTGGTCTTGCTCCATCAATTCACATCTTTGTTAAACCCCAGCTAGACCATAAGAAAAATACTTGGTGTTGGAAAGTGTTTTCTAGTGTGTGTAAGTGTCGGAATGAGTTATATTTATTTCACGTTCAATCGACGGACTATGCCCAAGCGTTGCCGCGCACACACAACACAAACACAGCCCGCGCGGCAAGGGGCGCCAACGTGAAAGGGGGAGACATGCTTACTGGTCAGTATCAGCGCTCGCTGGACTCCAAGATTCGCGTGACTCTTCCTGCACCTCAGCGCAAGCAGCTTGGCGATGTTGTCATCTTGCTCCGTCGACAGGACGCGCTTTACGGCTACTCACCTGAGGCGTACGAGGCTTGGATTGCAAGTCTGAACCTCAACCCAAGGAACCGCGACGACGTCACAGCACTTCGCATGCTGAACGCAGCAGCAACAACCGTCGACATTGACTCGGCCGGCCGCGTTGCTCTGGGAAAGATTGACGAGTCCGATCCACAGGCTAGGGAGAAGCTCCAGCTTGACCGCGACGTCACCATTGTCGGTAACGGCGACCACTTTGAGATTTGGAACACCAACAAGTGGAACAGCCTCTTCTCGGCAGATGACCGCGTTGCAACGCTCGAGGACCTCATCTTTGGCGCCTAGTGAGGCGAGAAGATCGTGAAGGTAGAAGACGGTAACTTGAAAGTCGAATATCGGCACCAACCAGTAATGCTTGCAGAAGTGCTGCGCGAGCTGGACCCCAAGCCAGGTGAAGTTGTTTGCGACTGCACCTTGGGAGGAGCGGGTCACACCGTAGAGATGGCAAAGCTGATTGCTCCAGACGGTCTTTCCATTGGAATTGACCAGGACGCAATGGCTCATCAAGCAGCAGCTGCTCGCCTGAAGCAAGAAGTACCAAACGCGGAGTTTTTGCCGCTTAAGGGAAACTTTGGCGACCTCGATGAACTTCTCGTCTCTGCAGAAGTCCCCGGAGTTGACTGTTTCCTCTTTGACATTGGTGTTTCTTCTCCTCAGCTTGATATCCCAGAGCGAGGCTTTTCGTACCACGAAGATGCCCCGTTGGATATGCGAATGGACCCGGGCAAACAAACTCCAACTGCACAAGAGGTCATCAACACCTACAACGAAGCCGACCTCGCCCGAATCCTTCGAATTTACGGAGACGAGAAATTTGCCTCCCGCATTGCACGACGCATTGTGCAAACGCGAGAAAAGCGTCCCATCCAAACGACGCTTGAACTTGTTGAGGTAATCAAGGCGGCAATTCCCGCAGCAGCACGTCGTCACGGCGGACATCCCGCCAGAAAGACGTTCCAAGCACTTCGTATTGAAGTGAACCACGAGCTTGAGGTTTTGGAGCGCGGACTACGCAGTGCAATTGCCTGGGCTAATCCAGGAGGCAGGATTTGCGTTATCTCGTACCACTCGCTTGAAGATCGCATTGTCAAGCACGTGTTCTCCGAGCTCAGCCAAGGTTGTATCTGCCCGCCAGACCTTCCGGTTTGTATGTGCGGTCAAGTGCCGATAGTTGACGTGATTACGCGCAAACCTCTTGTGGCCACTCCAGAAGAGATTGAGCGCAACCCAAGGGCGAGAAGTGCCCTGATGAGGGTAGCGGTTAAACGCGACCCAGAGAAATGAAGTACCCCATAGCACTTGTTGCTTGTTGTGAAGAAGTTTTTGAAGGGATTGAAGTTTAATGGCACGTTACGGATCAGAAGCTGTAGCACGCACAACTCAGTTTGAGCATGAGTACGCTCCTGAACAGAGCACTCGCACATCTTTTGAGGTTGTCCCTGGTGGCGGCCTTGATGCTGATGCTCGCCGTGGCGTAAGCAGCCAGTTCATCCAGCGTGTCAAGCTTATTGCTGTTGCTGCAGCACTCTTCCTGACACTTGGTGTTGTCCGTATTGGTATCTCTACCGCTACGGTTTCAACTCTTCAGGCTAACAACGTCATCAGAAATGAAATGCGCGCAACAACCGCAACTAACGATTCCCTGCGCGTTTCTCGCTCCCTGCTTGCAAGCACTACACGCATTGAGCGCATTGCTACTCAGAATTATGGTATGACTCTTGAGACAAATCGTCCTGTTGTAGACGTAAGCAACAACGCTTAGGCGTAAAATATACGTTGTGAGTACGCAGAATCGACATACTCGCGCATCGCGCAGAAAAACTCCTGAGGCCTCGTACGACGAGGCCTCTCGTGTGCATTTTCGTGGTCATCGTGGTAGCAGCGGTGGCTCGGATGGTGTTGGCCCTGAAGGTAGACTCCGTCGCGTAGCAGCTGCTATGGCCATTATGGTGGCAATTGTTGTTCTTAGGCTTGCTTGGCTGCAAATCTTTACGGCAGCAGATCTTGCAAAGGGCGCCGAGAATAACCGCACCAACGATATTGTCTTGCACGCTCGTCGCGGCACCATTTACGACCGCAACGGCAATGTCTTAGCCATGAGCGTTGACTGTAAAGACATCTACGCCAATCCCTCAGAGATTAAAGACGCAAGCTCCGTAGCTCAGGTTTTTGCCTCGCTCTTAGGCGGAAGCCCTTCAGACTACCTTGGAGACCTGCAGCAAGACACCACCTTTGTCTACGTGCGTCGTCGTGTTGACACTGATACTGCTTCTAAGATTGAAAAAGCACTTGACGAGAAAAACCTCAAGGGCGTCTATTTTGTTAATAATACCAAGCGTGTCTATCCCTATGGCAACGTTGGCGTTCAGATTCTGGGCTTTGTAAACGCAGACAACGAGGGCGCTTCTGGCCTTGAGTATTACTACAACGATATCCTTGCAGGTACTAATGGCCACATGATTGTTGAGACCGGCGCTGGTGGTACGCCAATTGCTGGCGGTACTTCAAATATTACTGAGGCACAAAATGGACAGGACATTGTTCTTTCCATTGACATTGAGCTGCAGAAGAAGGCGGAAGAGCAGCTTACTGCCGCAGTCAAAGACTATGAAGCTCAGCAGGGTGGCTCAATCATGGCTATGAATCCTCGTACCGGAGAAATCTATGCCGCTGCTTCGTACCCTCTGCCAGATTTTAAGAGCGATAATGGCGTTGACTACGAATCCCTCAACCTCAAGCTCGTCTCAAGTATCTATGAGCCTGGCTCGGTATTTAAGGTAATTACCACCTCAATTGGTGTAGACAACAACCTCTTTGGCCCGAATTCAACCTTCAACATTCCAACTGAGCTCAAGGTTGGAGATAACAAGGTTACCGACGATGACTGGCGTACCAGCGCCATGGACATGAGCGTAAGAGAGATGCTCAGACGTTCCTCAAACGTTGGTATGGCCTACCTTGAGACGCAGCTCATAGGTGATGAGCGCTTTGCAGCAGGAATTGATAAGTTTGGTATAGGTCACACCACAGGCATTGACTTCCCTGGTGAGGCCACAGGAATTGTCCGCTCTCTGGACGAATATGAAGGCCCAACAGGCGGAAACATGGCGTTTGGTCAGGGTCTTGCAATCCCATTTATCCAGGTCATTCGCGCATATACCGCTGTTGCTAATAAGGGAACTATGGTGACTCCGCACTTTATGGTTTCTAAGGGCGGTCAAGAGGTTACCTGGCCTACTAAAGACGTTATTTCCGCTTCCACAGCTTCGGCCGAGCTTGACATGATGACTACCGTTGTCAAAGAGGGTACCGGTGTTCGCGCAGGTATCTATGGCTATACCGTTGCTGGTAAAACAGGTACGGGTCAGCAGGTTGTGGAAGAAACCGGCTCGTACGGCGAGAATTCCGGTTTTGTTGCTTCCTTCTGCGGTATCGTGAATCCATCAGAATCTGATTTGATGGTTTACGTTGGACTTAACGATACCCACCAGCTTGCATCGCAGTCTGCCGCTGTGGTCTTCTCGCAATTTGCAAAAGACGCAGCTACACGCCTTAATATTCAACCAATCAATAACTAGGAGAGCTCATGGTTAAGCTTTCGGTTGAACAGATAGTCGCAGCTACAAATGCACGACTGCTCCACCGCGGAACCCGCAAGGTTGCGGGCGCGGCCGTCATTGACTCCCGCGAGGTCCAGGAAGGCTCGCTCTTCGTGGCCTTCGCTGGCGAGAAGGTCAATGGAAACTCCTATCTCTTATCTGCTGCCCAGGCGGGCGCTGCTGTTGTTGTGGCATCTGAGCCTGTAGCAGACAATCTGCTCGACAACCTGGCCGCCACAGGAGTCAGCGTTCTTGAAGCCGCTGACGATGACTGTGAGGCGTTTCTGCTAGCTCTTGCCGCTGCTTGGCGAGAAGCCCATCCAAACTGGCTGGTTGTGGGCGTAACTGGATCGGTTGGTAAAACTACCACCAAAGAAATGCTTCGTCGTGGCATTGGTGCCACCCGTCGTGTACACGCTACTGCCGGCAACCACAACAACCTTATTGGCCTGCCACTTACGGTACTTTCTACTCCAGAGGATACCGAGGTGCTTGTGCTTGAGCTGGGCATGAATCACGCCGGCGAGATTACCAGGCTCACCTCGGTTGCTCGTCCAACAGTGGCAGTCATTACCAACGTTGGTACCAGCCACATTGGTCTTCTCGGCAGCAGAGAAAACATTGCGCGCGCCAAGGCAGAGATTGTCTCGGGCATGCGCGCATTTGACTCAATTGAACCTACGCTTATTCAGGCTTCGGCGGGGGACTACACCAAATTCATTGCAGATGAGTTTGCTCGCCCTGCTCATGTTGTTTGCAAGACAGTGGGCGCCACAGAAGCTGACGTCATGAGCGCGCAGCAGGTCACTCTTGACGAGGAGGGCCTTCCAACTGCCACTATTGTTGCTGCATCCGGCTGGTCACGCACGGTAACCCTTGAGGTACCTGGGCGTGTTGTGGTAGACGACCTTCTTTTGGCACTTGAGGCTATAGAGACGCTTGGTCTTGACCTTGACGCAGCTGCAGAGGCTATTGAGCAGATGCCTGCCACTCGTATGCGTCTTTCGGTACTTGACGCAACCTGCGGTGCCAAGATTATTGACGACTCTTACAACGCAAGTCCTAACTCAACAGCTGCAGCGCTTGACGTGTTGATGCAGATGCCAGCGGAAGGCCGCCGTATTGCTCTTATCGGAGAGATCGGTGAGCTTGGTCCAGAGGAGAAGCGCCTCCACGGTTATGTGGGCGCCTATATTGCTGCTAAGAACCCAGACCTCGTTGCCTTTGTAGGCACGGGAGCCGCGCGTGAAATGGTTGAAGCTGCGCGCGTTATGGGATTCTCGGAAGATAAAATTGAACAGTTCAGCGATGTCAACGAAGCACTTACCGTGCTCGGACCAGTACTTGCGCAAGGAGACGTTCTTCTCGCCAAGGCGTCAAGGTCTGCCCAGCTTGATATTTTTGTAAAAGGAGTTACTGAGTAATGTTTTACCAGACTATTTACCCAACATACCAGGTGTTTGTAGCACTTGGTGTCTCCTGCATCATCACGTTGATCTTAATGCCACTCTTTATCAAACTGATGAAGAAAGAGGGAGTGGGCCAGCAGGTTCGTGCTGACGGCCCTCAGCAGCACCTGGTCAAGCAGGGTACTCCTACTATGGGCGGCGTCGTTATGCTGGTAAGCATTGTGCTGACCTGTATTGCACTTGCTCAGTGGAACACCGACCTCATTCTTGCCATGGCTGCTATGCTGCTTACAGGTTCGCTGGGCCTTCTGGACGACATTGAGTCCGTTGCCCACGGTAGAAGCCTTGGTCTTACCGCATCTCAGAAGATGGCTGGACTTATTACCATTTCTGTGGCATTTTGCCTGGCAGCAGTTAACATTTGGGGCATTACGCCCATTATTGCGTTCCCTGGTGGCCTTGATATCAACCTGGGTATCCTTACTACTACCGTCAATTTAGGTGGAAACATTATTTCTATCCCTTGGCTGTATCTTTTCTTTGTCTTTTTGCTCATGGCTGGCCTCTCCAACGCCGTTAACCTGACCGACGGCCTTGATGGCCTTGCAGGTGGCTGCGTTATGGTTGTCATGATTTTTATGGCTGCAGTAGCTTTCCGCTATGGCGAGAGTAGCCTTGCTGTTTTTGCCGCATCTATCGCAGGAGCTTGTATTGGTTTTTTGTGGTTTAACAGCTATCCTGCAAGTATTTTTATGGGAGACACCGGCTCTCTTGCCTGGGGCGCTGCCTTTGCAGCTCTAGCTGTCCTTACCAAGACAGAGGTAATTTCCCTGGTCATGGGCGGTCTTTTTATCATCGAGGCACTGTCCGTTATCATTCAGGTTGTCAGCTACAAGGCAACTAAAAAGCGCGTATTCTTGATGGCTCCACTGCATCATCACTTTGAGAAACTTGGCTGGAACGAGACAAAAGTAGTCTTTAGATTCTGGATTATTTCCGGCGCATTTGCTGCTCTGGGCTTTGCTCTGTACTTCCAGCTTCACTAAAGATATTGCTCTGAGAAAGGACCGTTTGCGTGTCGCTTCTAGAAACACTTGGAAATGTATGTGTTCTTGGTTTTGGTAAGACCGGCGTCTCTGTCTGCACGTATTTGCTGCAGCAGCCAGAGGGTCGTGTGTCTTCCGTAACTCTTGTGGGCGGCGCAGATGCTACTGTTGGCGAGAAGGTCCAAGAGCTTGCAGACTCAGGCGTACAGGTACAATGCGGCTCTGATCAGGTTAAGGGTACCTTTGACCTGACTATTGCATCTCCTGGTATTCCAGACACCTCTGAGCTGTTTTTAAGTGCAAAGGCAGCTTCTAAGCAGATTATGGGCGAGCCAGAGTTTGCCTATCAAGAGAGTCCTTCACAGTGGATTGGTATTACCGGCACAAACGGTAAAACTACTACCACAAGTTTGACCACGTCAATCCTGCAGTATGCAGGTCTTGATGCAAGCGCTGTTGGCAATATTGGTCTTACTATTACTGACCAACTTGCAGAGAGAAAGCCTAAGAGCTGGTTTGTAGCAGAGCTTTCAAGCTTCCAGCTTGCTACTACTCAAAAATTGCATCCTCACGTTGCGATGCTTTTAAACATTACGCCGGATCACCTTGAGTGGCATGGTTCACTCGAGGCGTATGCAGCAGCTAAAGAGAAGATTTTTGCCAACCTTGATGCAAATGACCTGGCAATTGTCTCTGACTTGGATGAGTTCTGCCAAGACGTGTCTTCTCGCCTTGAGGCTCGCGGCATTGCCGTATGCCATCTTGCTCAGACAGATCCCGGTACGCAAAATGCCGCCTTTGTACGCAATGGAGCGCTGGTAGTCAGGCTATCTGGTAAAGAGATGGAGCTTGTAGCAGCTGATGCACTCCACATTAGGGGAGCGCACAATGCACTCAACGCTCTTGCTGCAGCTGCATGTGGCTTATTCCTGGGGCTTGATATTGTTTCTATTAGGCATGCCCTGTTGGACTTTATGCCGCTTGAGCACAGAATTGAGCCAGTTGATACGGTTAATGGTGTTTTGTACGTTAACGATTCCAAAGCAACAAACACTGATTCAGTTGAAAAATCATTAACTTCGTTTCCAGGTAAAGACGTTATTTTGCTACTTGGCGGTCACGATAAGGGCACAGAGCTTGATGAGTTTGCTCAGAAGGTGTCTGCTACCTGCGCATATGCAATCTGCTTTGGAGAGGCTGGTCCTCGCTTTGCAGAGGCGCTTCGTCGCGTTTCTGGCGGACGTGCAGAAGTGGTAGAAGAGCCTCATATGCATGAAGCTTTTGACCGTGCGGTAGAGCTTGCTCGTCCAGGTTCTGTAGTGCTTCTCTCACCAGCATGTTCCTCATTTGACGAGTTCACAGGCATGGCTCAGCGAGGTCGTGTCTTTAAACAGCTGGTGGCAGATCTTGCTCAAAAAGAGAGCGGTCGATAATGGCTACCAGCAGAAACAGAACAGGGGAGCGCGCGCAGCAACCACGTACTTCTCGCCAGAAATCTTCCGAGGGCTCGCAGGCTAAAGGCCGCTTTGGTGCTATTCCAGAGCGTTTTATGCAGCCTCGTCTGGTGCTTCTGGTGTCAACGGCTATTCTGGTGTGCTTTGGCCTGGTTATGATTTATTCTGCATCCTCGATTTCTGCAATGACTTCTGAGGACATGGGCTATAACCCCTTCTACTACGTGCAGCGTCAGCTTGGCTTTGCTGCGGCAGGAGTTGCGTTAGCGTTTATTGTTTCTCGCATTGACTACCGTGCAGTAGTAAGAAACTTCCAGGTACCTATCTGGATTGTGACCATTGGAATGCTAGCAATTATTTTTACTCCTATTGCTGGCGCTGATGCATATGGTGCAACCCGTTGGATTTCAGTTGGACCGTTTTCTTTCCAGCCGTCTGAGTTTGCAAAGATTACCATCTTAATTTCTGTCTCGTATTTGGCTCAGCAGTACTTTATTGATCAGACCATAGATCAGATGGAGTTCTTTAAAAAGTTTGCTATTGCTGCGCTTGCGCCACTGCTTCTTATTTTGGCCCAGCCAGACAAGGGCTCCACACTGATTATTGTGGGAACACTTTTGGTCATTGGCTACCTCGCCGATGTTGACCGAAGGGTTCTGGCAACTATTGCTGTTGCTGGCTTTATTGGCTTTGCCTTCTTATCTCTTAAAGATGATTATTCTCGTGCTCGCGTTGTGACTATGTTCAACCCTTGGGCTGATTATTACGGTGCAGGTTATCAGCTTGCACAGGGCTTTTATGCCTTTGGCTCTGGCGGTATTTTTGGTGTTGGCTTTGGTTTTTCTCGTCAGAAATATTCCTATCTTCCTATGGCTCACAATGACTTTATTTTTGCGGTTATTGGAGAAGAGCTGGGCTTTATTGGCGTTTTGGGTCTTTTGGCTGTATTTGGCGCCCTGGTATGGGCAGGCTTTAAGATTGCTCGCTATGCACCAGATTTGACCGGTAGGCTTATTGCTGCAGGTTGTACCTCTATGTTTATCATCCAGGCCTTTGTTAATATCGGTGGTGTTTTGGGCCTTTTGCCTCTTTCTGGTAAGCCTCTGCCGTTTATCTCATACGGCGGTTCAACCATCATGTCTAGTATCTTGATGGTTGGTCTTTTGATGTCTGTTTCAAGGCAGTCAAGGCTTCCAGAAACCGAGTACGATAGGCAGCGCGCTTCTTGGAGCATAGCTGAAGAGCAGGATACCTTTGATGCTCCAGGTTTTGCTGGTCTTACCATGGTTGATGGTGGAGTAGGAGTAGGCATGCCACTCCCACGTTCTTCTCGCCCTAAGAGCAGTGCACAAAGCTCCGCGCGTCCATCACGAGGCGTTTTGCGCTCAAGAGATGACGACGCTCCTCAAGGCCGTATTACGACAGATGCCTCCGGAAGGCGCAGGATTGATTTGGGACCTTCTGCATCGGACAGGCTTCGTGGAAACAACAGGGCTCGCCGATAGCTGATTTCTAGGAGATGGATTGCATGGCAGAACAGAAGAAACTCTCTGTTGCAATTGCTGCAGGTGGAACCGCTGGTCACATTAACCCAGCTCTGGCTCTAGCTGAGGAGCTTCGTGAGCGCGGCCACCAGGTTACGTTTTACGGTCAGCCCAACAAGCTTGAAGGTACGCTGGTACCTGAGGCAGGTTTTGAGCTGGTGCCTATCCATGTAAATGGCTTTGATCGCAGACGTCCTTGGACGCTTATAAGCGCGGCATACAATCTTGAGCGCGCAAAGATGCAGCTGCACAAGCGCTTCAAAGAGCAGGGTGCTCCTGATGTTGCTATTGGTTTTGGCGCCTATGTTGAGCTGCCTTTGCTTCAGCTTTGTGCAAAGCTGCACATCCCGTATTTGATTCACGAGCAGAACTCGGTAACAGGTCTTGCTAATCGCGTTTCTGCTGGTAAAGCCGCCAAGGTGTGCATTGCGTTCCCAGAGGCTCGCAAGGCTTTTGAGGGCCACGTAAAGGCTCAAGACGCCATTGTGGTAACCGGTAATCCTGTGCGTAAGAGCGTTCTTTCTGCTGACAGAGCCGCCTCCAGGCAAGAGCTGGGCATTGCAGACAACCAGACATTGCTGCTTATCTTTGGCGGTAGTTTGGGCGCTCGTAGTATCAACGAGACGTTTGCTGCGCTTAAGCAGGAGCTTCTTGCCCGTCCTAACCTGCGCATCATTCAGTCAACAGGCCAGAAGCTCTACGACGAGGTTGTCTCGCTCATGAAGCTTTCTGACGAGGAGGCTGCTCGCTGGGAGGTTAAGCCCTACATCTCCAACATGGGTGCCACCCTTGCTGCGGCTGACCTGGTGGTTTCTCGCTCCGGAGCATCTTCTGTGGCCGAGATTGCAGCGCTTGAGCTCCCCAGCATTTTGGTGCCGTACCCTCTGGCAACAGCAGATCATCAGACTACTAACGCACACCTGTTGTCGGATGCGGGAGCAGCTATTCTGGTGCCAGATAACCAGGTGGGCACCACGACCTTCTCGACAGCTCTGTTTGAGCTGGTAGATAACGCGGACCAGCGCAAAAAGCTCTCCGAGGCAGCCGCTACACTTGACCAGCGCAGCGCCGCATCTCTTGTGGCTGACGCTGTGGAAAGTGCCGTTTGTGGTGCATAAAACATTCGGTTTTGCGTTAGAGTAAACATGTCTTGGTATGTCCAAGACTCAAACGATAACAATACTTGGAAAGGCTCTCTTATGGCAGATTCCATGGGCGAGAAGACCATCTCGCGTGCACATTTTATTGGAATTGGTGGCGCAGGTATGAGCGGAATTGCGCTTGTTCTGCACGAGCGCGGCTGCACCGTTACCGGCTCCGATCTAAAGAGCTCGCATTATGTTAGAGAGCTTGAAGATGCAGGTATTCAGGTAAGCATCGGCCACACCGCAGCTACCATTGACGCTGTGATGCCTGATGTCATTGTTACCTCTACCGCAATCCCAGAGACAAACCCAGAGGTTATTCGTGCGCGTGAGCTTTCCATTCCTATTTGGCCTCGCGCTAAGATGCTCTCGTATTTGTCACGCGGCCGCAAGACCATTGCTGTTGCGGGCACTCACGGCAAGACCACCACGTCTTCTATGGTTGCTACCATGCTGGATAAACTTGGCGCTGATCCATCATTTTTGATTGGTGGCGTTGTTGAGGGCTACGACACCAACGGTAAAAACGGCAACGGCCAGTACTTTGTCTGCGAAGCGGACGAGTCTGACGGTTCGTTTATGTTCCTTAACCCTAACGTGGTTGTTGTCACCAATATTGAGGCAGATCACCTTGACCACTACGGCTCTCTAGAGAATATCGAGAAGACCTTCTGTGAGTTTATGAGCTTGCTTGATAAGGAAGAAACTGTTGTTATCAACGGCGATAATCCTCATTACGTTGAGCTTGCTCAGTCAACTGGTAGGCACGTAGTTACCTACGGTTTTGATTCAAGCTGCGATTTTGTTTGCACACAGGAGGAGAGAAAAGCTGGAATTGAGAATCCTCTTACCATCAAGACTCCTTCTGGTCAGACTATCTCTGTGGTACTTCCAGCTAATCCTGGTAAGCACAATGTTGCAAATGCAACCGCTGCAATTGCCGTTGCTGATGCTCTTGGCTTTGATCTTGAGGAGGCCGCAGCAGCGCTTTCCCAGTTCAAGGGCGCTCGCCGTCGCTTTACACACGTAGGCGACATCAACGGTATTACCGTCGTAGACGATTACGGCCACCATCCAACTGAGATTGCAGCAACCATGTCTGCAGCTCTTCCTCTTGGCTTCAAGCGCGTTGTTGTTGTTTTCCAGCCACACCGCTACAGCAGAACGCAAGATCTGGCAGATTCGTTTGCTCACGCCTTTGATGGCATTGACGTTTTGCGCGTCATGGATGTCTTCTCAGCAGGTGAGCTTCCTATTCCAGGCGTCTCAGGCAAGACCGTCTCTTCAAGGGTTGAGGCTGCTCATACTGTTTCTGACGTGCGCTACATTCCTTCTCGCCGAGATCTTATCGCAGACCTTCTTGATACGGTTCAGCCAGGAGATCTGCTGATTACTCAGGGCGCAGGTGACGTCACTCAGATTGGACCAATGTTTATCCGCGCACTCAAAGAGCGTCTTCAGAACCACTAGGACCTCTGTCGTGAGCTTGTTTAACGCCTATGTAAGCCTTTCTGGGGCCCTTGATGCAACAATCAAGCAAGATGAGCCTCTGAGCCACCATACCTCCTTTAGGATTGGTGGTAAGGCGTCGCTTTTTGCTGCTGTTCACAGCCACGTGGCGCTGGTGCGTGTGCTTGAGGTGCTTGCAGCTAATCGAGTTGATTGGGTGCTTTTGGGCAAGGGTTCAAACATCCTTGTCTCTGATAAGGGCTACAACGGCTGCGTTATTGTGCTCGACGATGAGCTTTCTACCATTTCAGTTGGCGAGAATAACCTCATTACTGCAGGTGCAGGTGCGCTTACGGCGCGCGTATGCAATGAGGCCATGAAAGCGGGTCTTTCTGGCCTTGAGATGTGTGCTGGTATTCCCGGAACTATCGGCGGTGCTCTTTCGATGAACGCAGGTACCAGGCATGATTGGATTGGCAAAGCCGTCCGTGATTGCGTGGTACTTAAGCCTGGTAAGGGTCTTGTACGCTACGATGCCTCCGAGATTGAATGGGGTTATCGCTACACTACGTTTGCACCAGATGAGATTATTCTTGAGGCAACGTTTGCGCTGACAGCATCTAATCGTCCTAAAGTTGCTCTTGGCATGGATACACTCTTGCAGCGTAGAAGAAATACTCAGCCAACTGGTCAGCTTTGCTGCGGTTCTGTTTTTAAGAATCCAGGTAGTAGGTCTGCTGGTGCACTTATTGAAGAGTGTGGTCTTAAGGGAGTTACTGAAGGCGGCGCACAGATTTCTGATGTTCATGCCAACTTTATTGTGAATACCGGTAACGCCACCGCCTCAGATGTCATTGCACTTATGCGCAGAGCACACGATGCGGTACAAGAAAAGTTTGACATTGATCTTCAGCCAGAGGTTAAACTTCTGGGTTTTGGGGCATAGGGAAGATATGGCAGAAGATACTTCAAAGCAAACAACGCGCCGTAAGGGCACAAAAAGGGAGCCTTTATCGTCTGGTTCTACTCAGACGACAGGTGCTACTAAGCCTTCTTTTATGAGCAAGGCCTTTAAGCCTAAGCCAAAGGTTGAGGCTACAGCTTCTGATGCCAAACCTTCTGCTAAAAAGATTTCTGCCAAAAAGCCAAATAACGCTACAAAAACTGCAGCTCAAGCTCGTGCCGAGCGCATTAAACACAGCAGAAAGGTATCGTTTAAGGCAGTACGCACGGCCTTTATCGTTTTGCTTAGCCTTGCCCTTCTTGCTGGCATTGCTTTTCTCGTCCTACGCTCTTCCTCAGTCTTTGCCATTACCAACATTCAGGTTGAGCCGACAGAGCACGTCTCTAACGAGCAAATTCAAAAGCTCATTGCAGTAGAAGAGGGAACAACGCTGCTCAATATGGATGAGTCCCTTATTACCGAGGAACTTCAGAAGGACCCTTGGGTAGCCTCTGCAACGTACGAGAGGCAGTTCCCTAATACGCTGCGCATTACCATCACAGAGCGTAAGGTCACAGCCATAGTGGCGCTTTCTTCTGGTCCTGTTGCATGGTATTTGGGCGAGAATAACGTCTGGCTTGAGGCAGATCAGCTTAACGTACCAGAAGGAAAGACTACTGCCACCGTTGCGCTTGAGAAGGCAACCTCAGAAGGTGAGCTACTGATTACCGATGTTCCTGCAACAGTTTCTCCTGTAGCAGGCACCACAGCAACAGACGCAGAAATTCAAGCGGTTATGCAGTATCAGTCTACGTTCTCATCAGAGCTTACTTCGCAAATTGTGAGTTACTCAGCAAGTAGCGTTGATGCAATCTCTGTCACCCTAACCAACGGTGTACAGGTTGCTTTGGGCTCTCCAACACAGATTGCTGACAAAGAAAAAGTGATTCTGGCAATGCTTAAGCAGTTCCCAGGAGAGCTTACGTACTTGAACGTAAGAACACCTGCAAGCCCAACCTATAGGCGCGTTTCTACCGGAAATGTTCAGTCTGGTTCTGGTGTTTCGTAGGTAAACGCGCAGACAATGCGCGCCGTTAGGGAATAGTTTCCTACCGTTTACCAGGTTTCTTCACAATTTCTACATATTATTTGACTTGTATGGGTCAGTTGTGCAAATATACCCCGCTTTGCATGAAGCGTAAGCCTTAACTTGAGGTTTAGGGTTTTATACAGCGGTTCTGCGAGCGCATAAACGTAGCCTAAGCGCAGTCGCGCTCCGGGACAAACGGGCACAAGCGTGCCTCAAGGAGGAAGACATGATTAAGGACACCGATACCCTTAACAACTATCTTGCTGTTATCAAGGTTGTTGGCGTTGGTGGCGGCGGAACTAACGCTGTCAACCGCATGATTGAAGAAGGCATCCGTGGCGTTGAGTTTGTTGCTGTAAACACCGATGCACAGGCACTTGCAATCTCCGATGCTGACATTAAGGTTCACATCGGTACTGACATCACCAAGGGTCTTGGTGCTGGCGCTAACCCTGAGGTTGGTAAAGAAGCAGCAGAGGATAGCCGCGACGAGATCAAGGCTGCACTTGCTGGCGCTGATATGGTCTTCATTACTGCTGGCGAGGGTGGCGGTACTGGTACCGGCGCTGCTCCAGTTGTTGCTGATATTGCAAAGAATGACGTTGGCGCACTGACCGTTGGCGTTGTTACTAAGCCATTCTCCTTCGAGGGCCGTCGTCGTTATGGTTCTGCAGCTGACGGAATCAAGACTCTTTCCGAGAATGTTGATACGCTCATTGTTATTCCAAACGATCGTCTGCTTGATCTTTCTGAGAAGAAGACCACCATGCTTGAGGCATTCCGCATGGCTGACGATGTTCTATGCCAGGGTACCCAGGGTATTACCGACCTCATCACTGTTCCTGGTCTGATTAACCTCGACTTTGCAGACGTCTGCACCATCATGAAGGGCGCAGGTAGCGCAATGATGGGCATTGGTATTGCTGCTGGTGATAACCGCGCTGCTGATGCTGCAACTGAGGCAATTTCTAGCCGCCTGCTTGAGAGTTCCATCGAGGGTGCAACCCGCGTTCTTCTCTCTATTGCTGGTAACAAAGACCTTGGTATTCAGGAGATTAACGAGGCAGCTGACCTGGTTGCTAAGAACGTTGATCCTGATGCAAACATCATCTTTGGTACTGTTGTTGATGAGTCCCTGGGCGATCAGGTTCGCGTAACCGTTATCGCAACCGGCTTCAATGACTCTAACGTTCAGCAGCAGCTTCCAACTCTGAACACTCAGAGTACCACCCGTCCAAGCCGTCCTGCTCAGCCACAGCCAACTCGTCCTGTGACTGCTCAGCCACAGCCTGCTCGCACCAACAACTCTTCTAATGAGAAAGAGTTTGATATTCCAGACTTCCTTAAGCGTAGCCGCATCTAAATATGTGCGCGCTGAATAGACAGTGCTTACACGGCGTGACCCTGCTCATGGATCCTGAGGTTCCATGCGGGGTCACGCTCGCATTTACCGAGCGTACCGGTGGTTTTTCAGAAGGGGAGTTTGCTTCCCTCAATCTGGGAAGTAGATGCGGAGACAATCTGCAACAGGTGCAAAAGAACCGTCAGCTGGTCTTAGAGGCTCTTGGAGCTGGCGAGCTTTTCTCGCAACTCCTTATTCCTCATCAGGTGCACGGAAGCAAGGTAGTTTGTCTGACTTCCAATACATCAGGGGCTTTTGAACTGGCTCAAGCTGAGGCAGAAGCTGGTGCAGACGCCATAGTATGTACGGTTAAAAACACGCCTGTGATGTTGGCGTTTGCCGATTGTGTGCCCGTAATTCTTGTAGCTCCCGGCGGATTTGCGGTGGCACATTCTGGCTGGAAAGGCACAATTGCCCGCATTTCTGCGCGCGCAACCGAGGCGCTTTGCCAGGCAACTGGAGCCAAATCTTACGAGGTCAAAGCCTATATTGGTCCGCACATTGGCAGCGCTGACTACGAGGTTTCTCCGGAGCTCATTCAGATGTTCTCACAAGAGTTTGGTTCCGGCGTTGTAGACCGCGCATCTGGCGAGAGGTACTTAGATCTTGGATATGCTGTCAGAGCCGCACTGGTAGATGCTGGTGTACGCGCCTCTGCTATCGAAGAGGTTACTGACTCGACCGCCTCTACAACTGAGCGGTTTTTCTCGTACCGAGCAGAGCATGGCAAGTGCGGAAGGCATGCAGCCGTTGCTTATATGGCTGCAAAGTAGGGTAGAAGACGTTTAGCACTACAGAGAAGCGTTTATCGTTACGTAAAATATTGATGTATTCACCGCAAGAGATGATGGCTATGACGTACGATTCAGACGAATATCTTGAGTTTATAAAGGCTCGTAGAGCTCAGATTGAGTCACTCGTGGCGGATGCTGCAAAAAAGTCCGGCAGAAGCGCCTCTGAGATCGAAATTGTAGCTGTCTCCAAAACCGTTCCTGTTGAGGCTGTCCTTGCAGCTTATAAGGCGGGCTATAGGGTTTTTGGCGAGAATCGTCCACAGGAGCTGACACATAAACTGACGTGTTTATCTGAGGCTCCTTTTGCGTCTGAGATATCTTTTGACATGATTGGTAATCTTCAGAAGAACAAGATTAACCAGGTAGTTGGTAAGGTTCGCTACATTCATTCAATTTCTTCCGAGCACCTTGCAGAGGCGGTTTCAAAGCGTGCAGAAGCAAAGGACTCTCAGGAGTCTGTGCTACTTGAGGTAAACGTCTCCGCTGAAGCCTCAAAATCGGGTTTCTCGCCAGAAGAGTTATCTGAGTCTATCCAAAGGATTGTTGAGCTTCCTCACATTTCTGTTGTAGGTCTGATGACTATGGCACCAAAGGATGATCCAGAGCGCGCCAAGAGAACATTCTCAGGACTTCGAGAATTGCGTGATCGCTTGAGCCAACAAGTTGGTTTGAAGTTAGATGTTCTTTCTTGTGGCATGAGTGATGACTTTACGTATGCCATTGAAGAGGGTTCTACGACTATTCGCCTGGGTCGAGTATTGTTTGACCCAGCCTATACGTTGAGTGGGCACTAAAATAGTTGCAAGTTTTTGATACAGTAGTAAGAAGTTACGTGCGTTACAGAAAGGCACAATGATGAGCATTCTTGATACGCTAAGAGCAAAGCTTCGTGGTGGTCAGGACGATGAGTACTACGACGATGAGTATTATGGCGACGAAGGCTATGACGAGGTAGGCGAAGCTTCTCCACGTTCATACGATGATCGTGCACAGCAAGGCTCTTCCAACAGACTGCTGGGCAATCCATCCAGGCCAGAAGCAGAGAGTGTTTCTGTGTATACACGCTCTGGTAAGCCGATTAGTTCTAATCCAGCTGCTTCTTACAATCCTCAGCAGGATATGCGCTCCCGTGCTTCTGCGTATGCATCTCGTCAGGAGCCTTCTGGATACACTCCTTCTTACGAGCATACGGTAAGCCCAAACCTTCCAACTCCTGGTGACATTGGTCTTCGTCCTGTGAGCCGTACAAGCTATTCCGGACAGCTGCCACCATACGTTCTTCGTCCTGTTTCTTATGACGATGTTCAGTCGGTAGTTCGTCGTGTTCGTACTGGTCAGCCAGTTGTTCTTATCTTTAAGAACACCAACATTGAGGTTGCTAAGAGAATTTTGGACTTCAGCTTTGGTCTTTCTTATGGCCTTGATGGTGCTGTTGAAGAAGTTGCTGACCGCGTTTTTGTTGTACTTCCTCATGGCGTCTCTTTGACGCAGGCTGATCTTGATAAGCTTGCTGATGAGGGCGAGATTACCAGGTAACTGGAGGTTTTTGTGTTTTCGTATTATGTCTTGAACTCGCTCTATACTTTGTTGAGGATTTACAGCTTCTGCATTGTGGTATGGTGCCTGTCCTCTTGGATTACCGTTTCAAATGATTCGGTTAAGAACATTCTTGAGGCAATTGGCAAAATTGTTGAGCCATATCTCAGTGTGTTTAGGAACGTAATTCCTCCAATTTCTGGCGTTGATCTCTCACCGATTGTTGCACTTTTTGTGCTTAATCTTGTGGGACGTTTTGCCATTTCGACGCTGGGCCTTATACTAATATAGGAAACTAGTTTGTCTTTGATTACAAACTGAGTAGTTATGATGTGTGGTACGTCTACTCGCAGACTGAAAGGGAACAAAGATGGCAATCACACCAGCAGACATCGAGCAGCAGACATTCTCTCCTGCTGAGACCGGCTACAATCCAGAGGAAGTTGATGCATTTCTTGAGCAGCTCTCTTCTGAGGTTGATGCAATGCTTCAAAAGATCGCTGACCTTAAGGGCCGTCTGACCAGCACTGAGCAGCAGCTTGCTGCAGCACAGGCTCAGGTTGCAAACCTTGAGGAGAACGCAAGCGTTCCTTCTGTTGAGGAGACAAACGCTGCAGCTATTGCTGCATCTGAGCACCAGATTTCTCAGGTCCTCATTGTTGCTCAGCAGAGCGCAGATAAGCTTGTTGCAGACGCTCGTGCAAACGCTGAGCGCATCCGCAACGAGGCAGATCAGAAGGCTCGTGAGGTTATCCGTCAGGCTCTTGCAGAGAAGCAGACTGAGCTTGATGAGATTGATCGCCTCAAGCAGTCCCGTGAGGACTTCCGCGCTGAGTACCGTAAGCTCCTCCAGCACTTCCTGGATGACGCAGACTCTGTCTTCCCAGAGACTGTTCTTACCAACAATGCTCCAACTGGTTCCCAGAATGCTGCTCAGCCTGCAGCTCAGCAGACTCAGATTTCTGCACCTGCACCTGCAGCTGGTGACTTCAACGACCTCGACTAAGTCTTAGGTCATTACCTTTGTACTGATAAGCGCTCAGCTCTGCTGGGCGCTTTTTTGTTATCAGTCGTCTTAAGCGGCAGCTTTATAACCCAGAAGTAAGCTCTTTGCAGAATGTTTGCTTTTGTTCTATATGATGCACATCCTTTCTGTTTTCTCGCCCCTGATAGCGAGCAGGTACGCCTTGGCTACGCGCAGCTTCTGCATTTGTGCTTGCAGTGAGTTCAGGGAGTCCTTGCCATACGCGTTTTGGCATCCAATGGGAGCGCAAGTCATATCCTCTTTCTGCAGGCCCGCGACCCTCTAGACCAACTCCCTCATAGAAGCGCCTCCACATGGCTTGCACGTATTTCTCATCAGTTGCAAGGTCTGTTCTAGAGAGCAATTCTTCCAAAGAGGTATCGTCCAGCTGAATTGTTCCAAAGGTCTTCATTTCTGGTGCATAAAAACTGACTATATGATGAGCTGGATCAACAATAAAAAACCGCTCTGTACTCATCCGTTTGACAAAGTAATTGCAGGTTAATGGCACTACGTTTGCATTAGGTTGAAATACAGACATAAAAGAGCCATCTGACATGCGAGAAAACCGCACAAATTGCCGCGTATGCTCTCGCTCAGTTTCTACCTGCCTAGCCAGCGCATTAAACTCTGCCACGGTTGGGTCTGCAATATCTTCAAGGGCTCCTACACCATAGGAGAATGCAAGACGAATGTATCGATGCACAATCTCCGGCATAGTATGAGCATCTGAAGCACATGCCAAAACAATGCGACGTGTTATTTCTCTTGTGCCTACTTTCTTCTCTAGTCCAGTTAGAACTCGTTTAGCCAAGGCTACTACTGAGTCATCAGAAGGGTCTGGTCCACAGAGAACATGCTCCCCAAGGCTAGGCTGACAAAAGTTTTCTCTAACAAGACGTACGTGTGCCGGGTTAGCATGTGAGAGATAAGTGAGCCCTACAGCCCCTACAACGCCTTCTAAGCTTGGATTACAGGAGATAACAACCTTCTGAGGCTTGGAGAGTCTTGTAAGCCTCTGAACAAGTGAGACAAGCTCTACGCTTTGATCAGAAGAGCCTGAGTTGAGAGGACTCAATACGGCGTCTTGTTTTGTTGTACGAACTTGCTTTGGCATCAGCAATTACCCTCTGTTTAATCAGTTCTTGGTCAAGTGGAGCTGAGGCATCTCTTACGCCACAGCAGGTGAGAAAGTGATGAGATCGTTTGAGCTGTATTCCCAGCCGTTTAAGATCATCAAAGGTGAGGCGAGACCGTCTTCTTGCAGCAATAATTCTTCGTGCGCCGGTAGGGCCAATACCGGGCACTCGTAAAAGTATTTCTAGTGGAGCATCCATAATCTCTACAGGAAATTGATTAAGATGTGCCAGCGCCCATCCAAGCTTTGGATCAATTTCTAAATCAAGCCAAGGTGCTTCTGGAGAAACCAACTCATCAGGAGAAAACGCATAGTAGCGCATAAGCCAATCAGCCTGGTAAAGACGGTGTTCTCTACGCAGGGGAACAGGAGTGTCCAACTCTGGAAGACGATGGTCTTCTATAACAGGAATATAGGCAGAGAAGAATACTCGTTTCAATTCAAATTGCTGATAAAGCGCTTGCGATAAGTGCAATATTTGATTGTCTGATTCTGGAGAAGCTCCAATGATAATTTGCGTTGATTGCCCAGCAGGCGAGAAGGACCTCTTGTCTGAAGACACCCTTGATGAGCGCATAAAGGTATTCTTCAAGCAGTTTGAACGAAGAGCTAAACCTTCTTTTATGATCTGCTTCTGAGCAGGAATAACAATGCCCTTATATTTGCCAACAGACTTCACAATGCCCTTTGATGCATTTTTAGCTTCAAGCAATTGCCTTTCTTCAGAGACGCGTAGGCGGTGAATGAAAGACATGGGTTTAGTAACCGTTTCTGCGTTTTTGTGAGGACAAAGTTTAGTAAGTGAGGTTGAGCTAGGTAATTCCAGATTGACAGAGAGTCTATCTGCTAAGCGGCCAATAGCATCAATAAGATCTGGATCTGTTCCGGGAATTACTTTTGCATGAACATAGCCGTTAAACAGCAACTCATTCCTAAGGTAGGAGAGGCATTCAATCATGAGTTCTGTGGTGTGGTCTGGCGATCCTATAACACCTGAGGAAAGAAAGAGCCCCTCTATGTAATTTCTTTTATAGAAATCTACGGTAAGCTCTGCTAATTCCTGTGGTGTAAAGGTAGCCCGCTTGGTTTGTGCAGAAGATCTATTGACGCAGTAAGCACAGTCATAACAACAAGCATTAGAAAGTAAAACTTTTAGCAGCGTAATGCAGCGACCATCAGGGGTAAATGAGTGGCAACAGCCGGCCGCTGAGGCCATTCCTACCTTTCCTGCCTGCGGATCTCTGTCTACACCAGAAGAAGTGCACGCCGCGTCAAATTTGGCTGCATCTGCAAGTATGGTGAGTTTATCAAGAGTATCCATGGCAGCAACTTTCTACTTGAAAATAGAACGTCTGTTCGTATACTTAGACTATCACGAACGGGGAAGAAGTAAAGAAAAATCTAGAACAAATGTTTGTCATTTTAAAACCGCAGGAAGGATGTGAATGACGTGTGAAGGATGTATACTTTTCCCATCAACAACTGCGGAAGGAATGGCCATGAGCATACAGAAAAACAGCTCTTCACCATGCCTTTCTCGCTCCGTGAATTTACAAGTTCCCACCTACGCGTTGCGTGCATTAGAAGTTCTTGAAGATGCCGGATTTGAGGCGTGGATTGTAGGCGGCTGGGTACGAGACGCCCTACGCGGCTCATTTGCCCATGACATTGACATCACAACATCGGCAACGTGGCAGCAGAGCAAAGCGGCTTTTGAGGCTGCAGACATTTCTGTGCATGAAACAGGTATTGCATATGGAACCGTTACTGCTGTTGTCGAGAAGCACCCTATTGAGGTCACAACGTATCGCTGTGACGGAGAATATCTTGATGGTCGTCGTCCTGATTCTGTGCAGTTTGTCTCTCGTATAGAGGAAGATCTTGCTCGTAGAGACTTCACTATTAATGCAATGGCATATCACCCAAAGAGGGGATTGCTTGATCTTTATGGCGGTCAAGAAGATTTATCTGCACGTGTAATTCGCGCTGTTGGGGAGCCTAAGGTTCGCTTTACAGAGGACGCTCTTCGCATGCTGCGTGCCTTGCGGTTTGCATGCAGACTCTCGTTTTCAATTGAGGAGAAGACACATCAGGCACTTACTGAGTGTGCGCCGCTACTCTCTCAGGTTGCATCTGAGCGCATTGGCTCGGAAGTGGCTCAAATTGTTGGGGCTGGCCATATTGCCCATGCTATCAAGCTGGGATTTCCTGTTCTAGCGATAGCAATTCCAGAGCTCTTACCGTTGCAAAATTTTGATCAAAGAAGTCCGTATCATGCTTATGACGTGCTGGAACATACAGCTCGAGTCTGTTCTGCAACAGAGGCTCTTACAGCAGGATGTGCTACTCCCGCTCTTAGGTGGGCTGCTCTTCTACATGATATTGCAAAGCCAGAAATGTTTAGCGTTGACGCAGATGGAAGAGGCCATTTTTATGGTCATCCAGAAAAAGGTGCAATCGTAGCAAAAGCCTTGCTTAAACGCTTAGCTTTATCGCAGCATTTGAGTAATGAAGTTTGCGCTCTTGTGGCATTGCATGACTATGATGTGGATGTTACAACGGCGTCGCTGAGGCATATGATTGCCCTGTTAGCCGAGGCAAGTAAATCGGACGGCATTGTTCTTGCGTATGACCTTTTGACGTTGAAGCAGGCTGATGCCTTGGCAAAGGCAAATCCGTATCGTAGCTATGCAGTAACACTTGAAGCTATGAGAGAGCTCCTCTTACACGAGGCAAAACGGGGATTTGCTCAGCACCCACAAGAGTTGTGCGTTTCGGGCGCAGAAATTATGGAAGCACTTTCTCTTCAGCCAGGACCTGCTGTTGGTGTGTGCCAACGTAGGCTTTTTGAGCTTTATTTAGCAGGTCAAGTGGAGAATAGGAAAGAAGATCTTCTCGCCATTCTTTCTAAGGGTAATTGGTAAAAATAATAAAGAGTGCCAGATAAAAACAATATAAAAGTCAGCCTTTGTATTTTTCTAGATTCGGTAAAACGGTATAGTAGGCATAAAAAATTATCAGAGAGGCGTCATTTTATATGACGGATAGTGTCGTATGGGGGAGTTCATGGGCGAGAAGCGCGATTATATTACGTTAGAAGTCATACACCATAATGCTTATGAACAACAGCCTGCAGAAGAACCTGAAGCTCCAGCGCCTTCCATTTCTCATATTCGTGCCGAAGCTCGTACTAAGAAAAGCGCAGCTACACGTAAGCGTATTATGCACGAGACAACTAAGCTCATGCTTGCTCGTGGAAATACCAACTTCAAAATGAGTGAGATTTCCGATAGAGCTCGTCTTTCAAAAGGTGCGCTGTATTATTACTTTTCCGATAGAGAGGCTCTTTTGCAGGCAATCTTTGATGAGAGTGTTGATGAGTTAGCAAAAGATATTGCACGCACTATTGGCAATAAGCCTGCTTCAAAAGAGACTCTTCATGCAATCATCGCTCAGCTGGCCTCACATATTCTTCCTGACTCACCACTTGTTTTGGCTTTGATTAATAAGCTTGCTAGCTCTGAGCAGGCGCTTATTACCAATATTGAGGGACCACTTTCCCGCGTGGTTGTTCTCCTTGCTAACCAGCTAGAGATGGGAAAATTGCAGGGATTTATTCGCCAAAGCGTTGATTCAAGACTTGCTGCCTGTTCTATTACAGGAGCTTTGGTCCTCTCGGCTATTGGTTTAATGGGAGAGCGCCGTGGTGTTGAGGGTTCTGATGAGCTTGCACAGAAGCTTCTTGATTTGACGCTTACTGGTATTGGAATAGATGGATAATCATACGTTTTTTTGCATAATTCCAGGTTAACTATGCTATTTAAAGAGCGCCCTTGTGGTGCTCTTTTTTCAAATTTTCTTAAGAACTACTGCTCAAAAGAGTTAACCATGGGTATAGTAAGAGTAGTTGCGCGTAGAAGAACGCAAATATTCTGCATAAGCAGAGAAGCCATGCGTGAAAGGACAGTTCATGGCACACAAAAACTATTTGTTTACCTCAGAAAGTGTTACTGAGGGACATCCAGACAAGGTTTGCGATCAGATTTCTGACGCAATTCTTGATGCAATCCTGGCAAAAGAGGCGGAGCTTGAAGAGCGTGGATACGTTTCTCCAAGTGGTGTTCCTGCTTGCTTGGATAACGTTCGTTGTGCATGTGAGACCTTTGCTACTACAGGAACTATTGTGGTAGCAGGAGAAATTCGCACTCAATCCTACGTTGATGTTCAGGAGATTGTTCGTAACACCCTCAGAAATATTGGCTATGACCGCGCTAAGTATGGTTTTGACTGCGAGACCTGCGGTGTTTTGAGCCTTATCCATGAGCAGAGCCCAGATATTGCCCAGGGTGTTGACCAGTCCTATGACACACAAGCAGGACGCACCACTGACCCGCTTGATCTTATCGGCGCAGGCGATCAGGGCATGATGTTTGGCTTTGCATCTGATGAGACCGATGTTCTTATGCCAATGCCAGCTTACCTGGCTCAGCGTCTGGCTCAGCGCCTCTCAGAGGTGCGTAAGTCTGGCGAGGTCGAGTATTTGCGTCCAGATGGTAAGACTCAGGTTACCGTTCGCTATGAGGACGAGAAACCCGTTGAGGTCACAGCTATTGTTGTCTCCACGCAGCATGCCCCAGAGATTGAGGACATGTCCGTTATCAAGCAGGACATGATTGACCACGTTATTGCTCCTGTTATGGGTGAGGTCAACATTGCTTGGGACAACGCAGACATTTACGTCAATCCAACTGGTCGCTTTGTTGTTGGTGGACCTATGGGAGATACTGGTCTTACCGGCAGAAAGATTATTGTTGATACCTACGGTGGCATGGGCCGTCATGGTGGCGGTGCTTTCTCCGGAAAGGATTGCACCAAGGTAGACCGCTCAGCAGCATATGCAGCTCGCTGGGTTGCCAAAAACGTCGTAGCAGCTGGTCTTGCCAAGAAGTGTGAAGTTCAGCTTGCCTATGCCATTGGTGTTTCTCATCCACTGTCTATCATGGTTGATACTTTTGGCACTGCCATTGTTGACGATGCTGTTATTGAACAGGCTATCGAGAAGGTCTTTGATCTTCGTCCTGGTGCCATTATCAGAGATCTTAAGCTGCGCCGTCCTATCTTCTCTAAGACAGCAGCATACGGACACTTTGGCCGCAAAGACCCAGACTTCACATGGGAAGCAACTGATCGTGTTCAGGAGCTTAAGGACGCAGTTTCTGCAATTCAGGCATAACGTTCTTACAAGGTAATCTTGTACAACCTCATAGAACCTTCTTCCAGCACCACCTCAAAACCTGGGGTGGTGTCTGTTATTTGCGTGATACCTCTGAAGGTTCCAGGTTTGTAGGTACTGGTAACAGCGTTGGAGTAATCAACAACGTTGTTCAGAATAAGGACATATTGCACGTTAAGGTCGCGTACCGTCTGAAGCACCTCGGGATCGCTCGCAATGCGATTAAGGCGTTTACGAAGAATTGCGCTTGCAGGACGTTCCGAAGCGTCATAGCCGTTAGGGAAGCGCCAGAGCACATGTAAGTCGTTAGTGCCATACGCCCAGAGACTGCCATCTTGAGGCAGGTTTGCAATAACAGCACCTGCAGGAACGGCAAGCTCCACGCGACGTAAAAACTCCAATTCTTCCGATGTCAAAATGTAGTGATCGCCATAGGCCTTCTCGGAAGCCTGTTTAAAGGCAGTAGCAGCAGGAATTGGCTCTTCCGATTTAAGGTTTGGCATCGGGACCACATAGTTGAGCACAACTACGCACGCTATAACTGCACCAGCAATCAGAGGCTTAGCCCAAACGTTACAAAAGACGCAGGTCCGGGCCTTAGCTTGAGCTTGATTTTTGCTTTGGCGCTGAGCAGCTTTCTCTCTCCAGGAGGCAAACGTTTCCAGCGCAGCTTCGGCAAGGGTTGCCAGGCCAAGCGCTGCCAGCGGAATTGCCATAATGACGCAGCTTGCCGCAATGCGGAACGGATCGGTATACCAAAATCCCGAGAGATATCCCTTCAGAGGAACGTCAAACGTAATAATAAAAATGCAGAGTATAGACAGGTACATAAAGGCAGATACCATCCATCGAGCCTGCTTGTGCTTGAATGTCCACACAGCACCTACTAGTACGCAGATTGAAAGTACCGGTTGCGGAGAAACAAGCTCTCCACCTGCGTACGACTGTCCAATAAAGTCCATGCCAAGGGCGTGCAAAATAGCATCTTGCAGGCTAGAGTAGGCGCTCCACCAGAAATTGAGAGCCACGCCTCGAACAATCAAAACGTAGTAGAAAACAGACCAAATAACCAGCGCAAAGATAAAGAATGCGTATGCTAGCGTGACAGGCTTGATTTGTTTTCCAAAGAGAACAACTCTTCGTTTTGACTCTCCAATACGTGCAAAACTCCAAGGCAAAAGCACAACAATTGACGAGAAAATCGTGGAAGGATGCAAGATAAAGAGGGTAATGCAGCCAAGAATAAATATGGCAATAAGCCAGATGAGGTTGTGTTTTGGTGTCTTTGAGCGAGTCATCTGCATAAATACCCACCAAATAGAAGGCATTACGCAGAAGGCCACAGTGTTAGGAAAAATTGGTCCGTAGATTAAAAGCGACCAAGGGAAAACAAAAAATGCTAGGCAAACAAAAGCTCCACTGATAAGCGCAATGCGATGCTTAGGAAGAACTTTTGCAATAACCGAGCAGATTGAGAGCGGAAAGACAATCGCTGCACTAACAAAGTTGAGTGCGTTTCCTGCAATAGGCACTGTGGTAGACACAAGTTGCGTCGTTAAAGCAACGATGATGTTCCAACCCGAGGGATAAAATCCTGAAGTACCTGGCTCCCAAGGGGTAATTGAAGCTTCTACGGTACTGTAGAAGTCATAGTGGATAGATGAGTATTTTTGAGACTCAATCATTGCCTGCGTGACATCTAAGTGATGCACAATATCCCAGCCTTGTACAAAGGAGCTGGCAGAAGGCAGGGTGGGTAAGAAGAGAAGTCCTACGGTAAGAAGACCAATTGCAACATACAGAAGGGGCATCCAGAAAGGGAGTTCTTCGCAGATAAATGACGGCGTATGGCAAGTTGATTGCTTGCTAGTGCGTTTTGCTTTGGATTCGTTGGGTTTCTCGCCTCTGTGATGTTCTTTGTGTTTGGGAGCAACATAAAAAACGTAGCCATTGACTAGAACTGCGATAAGCAGCGGAACAAGAACCATTACAGCCAAGGGGATAGGGATGTTCAGTGCGCTAAAGATTTCTCCCTCAATAAAGAAGAGTGCGCAGCTGACCAAAGGAGCACTAACAAGTGCCCAGGGCTTTGGCATGCCGGAAGCATGCAACAAAATGACGCCCGGTACGTAGAGCAGGGCAATAATGACAACTACACTTTGGAAGAACTCAAGCCACATCCTGATCCAATCAAGGTGTTAGTAAAAATTCTTATACTTCTGGGTCACACGACTGGGCGTGACAGTTATTTCAAACAGACTGGTTTATTTTACGATAGAAGCAAAAGTGGTGTTGAGATAAACAAAAAGGACTTCCGAAGAAGTCCTTGAACATTTGGTAGCCCGTACCAGATTCGAACTGGTGATCTCCGCCTTGAGAGGGCGGCGTCCTGAACCGCTAGACGAACGGGCCATGTATGACTGGGAGGACATGGCTGGGATAGAGAGAGTCGAACTCCCGTTGACGGAACCAGAATCCGCTGTCCTACCACTAGACGATATCCCAAGATGTCATCCGTGCGCATCAGCGCGAGAAATAACTATAAAGGAGACTCGTCAGAGATGCAAGCAATAATTTCAAGAAATTCTGTTTGCAGCAAAAAATATTATACAAAACGCATCTCTAAGCGCAAGGAACGTCTCTAGTATTTGAGCTGAGCATGCGTTCTGCATCAATAAGCGCCTGGTCAAGAGGGGCACAGCCGGTGCAACTTGCGCATGCGGTAGGAGCGCTTGGAGTTGCGGCAAGACCACCTTTAGCTGTTTCTCTGAGAGAAACAGGAAGCGCGGCGCCAACTTCTGCCATAGCGTGTGCAACCTCATCAAACGGAATTGGGTTACCAACGCCCGCAAGAGCAAGCTGAGAAGAGCTTACGGCGGCGGCTACACCAATAGCGTTTCTATCTTGGCAAGGATACTCGACTAGTCCTCTGACAGGGTCACAGACTAGTCCTAGAAGGTTAGAGATGGCAATAGAAGCAGCGTCCAAGCACTGTTGAGGAGTGCCACCCAAGAGCTCGGTCAGTGCAGATGCGCTCATGGCAGCAGCAGATCCAACCTCTGCCTGGCAGCCGCCCTCAGCGCCAGAAACACTTGCGTTGGTGGTTAGGATGGCTCCAATAGCGCTTGCATTCCAAAGCGCAGAAATAACTTGCTCGTCGGTGGCACCAATCTCTTCTGCTACCGAGATAAGCGATCCTGGTACAACGCCAGAAGCTCCTGCAGTAGGAGCGGCAACAATAACGCCCATGGTTGCCGAGCGCTCAAGTACGGCCATAGCGTAGGCAACGGCTCGTGTTTGCGTGGTACCCATAAGCGCACTTGAGATTGCAGCTGGGGTGTTTGCTACGGTCTTGGCCTGGCCGTTGAGCAGGCCACCAATGGACTGACGAGGCGTCTTGATAGTGTCGTGAACCTCATCGCGCATAATCTCAAGAACGTGAGCCATCTCGGCGTCTACGTCGGCATCTGGTCGCAGGTCCTTCTCGCGCTGGCGCATTATCTGGCCAATGGAGTCTCCCGTCTTAGAGCATCTGGCGAGAAGATCTGCGCCGTTGTCAAACGCCCCGGAAAGCACGTCGTTTGTGACCTGTGGAGCTGCTCCTGGAATGGAAACCTGAGCGGCATACGAAACGTGAGGTGCCAGCTGGAAGAGGTCGAGGACTTTCTGCTCAATAGGCTCGTCAATCTCAAAGACAGTGTGGGCAAAGCCGCCGCGCTCTGAGCGGAAGGTGCGCATAGTTGCAACATTGATGTTTTGCGTGGCCAAAATAGTAGTGAGAGCTGCAAGAACACCGGGTTTATCGCGATGTGAAACAAAAATGGTGGGCATATCGCCAGACATGCGAATGCGTACGCCGTTAACACCAGAAATACGAATACGGCCGCCACCAACGGACTCGCCCATAACAGAAACATGAACGTTATCTGCACCAAAGAGATGAATTTCTACGGTGTTTGGATGCAGAGTCTCGTCGTCACCTTTCTCAATAACGCTGTAGTTGAGGTGGGCTTCTTCTGCCAAGGTGAGCGCTTCACGGACGCGCGTATCGTCTGGAGCAAGGCCTAAGATTCCTGCAATCAGAGCGTAATCGGTGCCGTGACCAAGGTGGGTATGAGAGAAGGAGTTGTAGAGCCAAAACTCAACGCGCTCCAGCTGCTTTGGTGCAAGCGAGCGTGCAACCAGAGCAATGCGCAGGGCTCCTGCTGTGTGCGAGGAAGAAGGACCCACCATAATGGGGCCTAGGACCTCAAACGCAGACATAGAAATCATAGCTACTCCAAAACTAAACAAACGGTAACGATAAAAGAGCTGCAAAACCATCTGTTTTACAGCTCTTGTGTGGTTTTACTTTTGATACCCACTTACGCTTGGAAGAATACGCGGCAGGCACGCATTCACGCGTTATTTGCAAAGCTCCAGAGCGCGGTCAAGGCGAGCAAGGCAAACTTCACGACCAAGAAGCTCCATAGACTCTCCAAGAGGAGGGGAGACCATGTTGCCGCACTCAGCAACACGAATGGACTGGAAGACAATGCGTTTCTTAAGGTCAAGCTGCTCTGGAAGCACCTCAAGGGCAGCGTCAATTGCTGCAGCCTTCCACTCGTCCTCAGAAACGCCCTCAAGAGCGGTCTTTGCAGCCGCAAGGACGGTAGCACTTTGAGCAGCGTCTTTGGTAAGACCCTTCTCAACGCTCTTCTGATCAAGGGTGACGTTTGCGCCTTCATATAGGAAGCGAGACTTCTCAATGACGTCTGGGCTTACTGTGGTACG
>CALGXY010000141.1:0-4639 GCA_937935155.1 uncultured Atopobium sp.
TGGGCTTACTGTGGTACGAGGACGAAGAATCTCGGAGAGCAGGTCATACCAGCTTGGACGAGTTGCGTAAATCTCACCTGCGTCAGTTGCATTGCCCTGAACAGGCTCTAGACCTGCGCCCACAAGTTCTGGAATCAGAACAGTCTTTGCAAAGGTCTGGTTGTCCATATTTGCAAGGTAGGTTGCATTAATCCAGTTCAGGCGCTCTGGATCGGACTTAGCAGGGTTCTTGGAAACGTGGTCCAGAGAGAACTGAGATGCCAAAACGTCACGAGGAACAATGGTTGTCTCGCCATCAAGTGACCAGCCGAGAAGAGCCAGGTAGTTGACAAAGGCATCTGCAAGATAGCCCTGGTCACGATACTCCTCAACAGAGGTTGCGCCATGACGCTTGGAAAGCTTCTTGCCGTCAGGACCCAAAATCATGGAGATATGAGCGAAGGTTGGAACAGGTGCGCCCAGAGCCTCGTACACCATAATCTGACGAGGAGTGTTGGACAGGTGGTCATCGCCACGAATGATGTGAGTAATGCCCATACCAGCGTCATCAACAACGGTTGCAAAGTTATAGGTTGGGGTGCCGTCAGAACGGAAGATGATAAAGTCATCAAGCTCGCGAGCATTAAAGGTTACGTCACCGTGAACAGCGTCGTGGACAATGACATCGCCGCGGTCCAGAGGAACCTTAATGCGGATGGTATAAGGCTCGCCAGCATCAATTCTGCGCTGTGCCTCTGCAGGATCAATGTTTCTGCAGGTACGCTGATAGCCCTGGAAGGGGTCGTGGCGCTCCTCAGCGGCCTTTTTGTCTTCAGCAAGCTTCTCTGGCGTGCAGAAGCAAGGGTATGCCTTGCCCTCTGCCAGCAGTTTATTTGCTGCCTCACGATACAAATCAAGACGCTCAGTCTGGCTATAAGGACCGCAATCGCCGCCCTTATCGGGACCCTCGTCCCAATCAAGGCCAAGCCACTTCATAGCACGCAGAATAATCTGAGTGTTCTCTTCAGTTGAGCGCGTAGGATCTGTGTCATCAATACGAAGAATAAACTTGCCACCATTTGCACGAGCAAAAGCCCAGTTATAGATAGCAGTACGCGCACCTCCGATATGCAGCTTGCCTGTTGGGGATGGCGCAAAACGTACTCTTACCTGCTTCTCTGACAAAACTCCTCCTTGGCAGTTATTTTCTAGCGAGAAAATCTAGTTTATGCACTCTTTAGTATAACGCTTGAACACAGGTAACCGACAACGTTGCCTAGTCTTCAAACATATTGTGGTCTGCAAACTCTGCTTGAACGGTACGAATCATAAGGTCTACGTCTTCAAGTCCCAAGTGACGTTCCTTCTCGTCTGCTGCAAGCGTGTGCCTACGACGTGCCCAGTTCTCAAGCGCAGCAGGGGAAGACTCACGGGGAAGAGACCTAATTTCTGGATCCAGGCGGCGGCAGATGTCGCGGGAGTCAATGACAATAATCTTGCCTGCTTTTCTGGCTTCTGCGTAACCGTCAATGTTGAACATGAACCAAGAATCCTCAAAGGCAGCGTTATGCGCCATAAAAGGAATCTTTTTCATAGTTGCCAGCAGGGCCTCTTGGGCTTTTTTATCGTCTCTAAATGATTTCTTGCCCTCAACATCTTTCCAGGTAATCTGGTGAATATCAGAAAGAGGAACACCTTTTTCTTTGTACATCTCTGGGATGCCAAAGTAGGCAGTGTGAGGCTCTACGGCAACGGTATTGCGACCAAGATTCCAGAACTCAAAGCCCACGTTAACAATGTAGCCCAGCTCAGGGAAGCGCGAGGTGGTCTCAATATCAATGCCCAGCACCGTGCCAGAAACGCTCTTCTCGACATACGCAATTTGCAAGTCGTTAAGAAGCGGACCTGCGGTTTTATAGACAGCCTTAGGGCGACGACGCTGCATCTTTGCAACGGCTGCCGCAAGATCGTCGTTGGAAAGACCGCGAGAAAGGCCAACGCCTCGATGGTTTCTGAGCCTCTCCACGCCGTAGGTGTCGCACAGCGAGCGCGTTCTATCAGCAAGCTGCTGAATGACAGAAAACTCTACAGGCTCTTGGCCAAGCGGCGCTTCCTTCCAGGCATCAAGCAGCGTTTTAATGGCATCACAGTTTTTGTTGACCTCGCCGATGATGGACTGATCATCAACAAGAAGGCCAGGTATGACAAACGCATTAGCGTGCTCAATAGCTTGATTGATATCCATACACTCTCGCTTTGGTGGGTGAGAATTAGTTCAACATATAAGTATCTACCCTGAAGCGCGTATTCTTTGCGTCATTTTCTAGAAAGTGCGCGCCTCACTAAAAATGCGTGCTAGGCTGTTGAGTGCAACACAGTTCTATGAAAGGTTTTATGCATGTCTGATTTGAATGAGTCACTTGCTCTTTCTGAGGAGCTCCTTGCTTTTATTAAGCAGAGCCCTTCTATGTTTCATACCACGCAAACCATCAAAGAGTACCTGGTAGAAAACGGTTTTACCTATCTTTCTGAGGGTTCTTCTTGGGATGTTCAGCCCGGCGGCTCTTACTTTACCACGCGCAATAATTCTTCAATTGTTGCCTGGAAAGTTGGCGAGAAGTACCGTGAGTCCCAAACCTCAAACGTTGATGCTCCTTATCATTTCCAGCTTGCTGTTGCCCACGGCGATTCTCCAACCTACAAGGTAAAAGCTCAGCCAGAGCTTACCGGTGAGGGCAACTCGCTTCGTCTGAACACCGAGGCATACGGCGGCATGCTTGATCACACGTGGTTTGACCGTCCTTTGGGTATTGCCGGTCGCGTGCTGGTCAAGGTGGGAAACAAGGTAGAGTCAAGGCTGGTCAACATTGAAGACGATGTTGTCATGATTCCAAGCTTGGCTATCCATCTTGAGCACAAAAATGGTCTCTCGCCAGAGTTTAATCGTGCTAAAGATCTGATGCCACTCTTTAGTGCTGGAGAGCTTAATCCCGGCGCCTTTAACGCCCTGGTAGCAGACGCAGCAGGCGTGTCTCAAGAGGACATTCTTTCTCGCGATTTGTTCTTAGTTGATCACACGGGTGGCCGCATTTGGGGTGCTAAGAAGGAGTTTGTTTCCGCTGGTCACCTTGATGACCTGCAGTGCGCCTTTGTAGCACTTAAGGCCTTCCTTGCGTCTTCAAATGAGCAGGACATCTCTGTATACACCTGTTTTGATAACGAGGAAGTTGGCTCAAACACCAAGCAGGGTGCTAAGTCTACGTTCCTTAAAGACACACTGCAGCGCGTAAACGCCACGCTTGGCTTTACGCAGGAAGATTACTACCGCGCGCTCTCGGCATCTTTGCTGGTAAGCAGCGACAACGCTCATGCGGTGCACCCTAATTATCCCGAGAAGCACGATGCGGCCAACAAGCCTTACCTCAATGGAGGCATGGTTATCAAGGAAGCAGCACGTCAGTCGTACTGCACAGATGCGTTTAGCCGTGCCATTGTCGAGGCTATTTGGAAGCAGCAAAACGTTCCTTACCAGGTCTTTGCTAACAGAAGCGACATGCCAGGCGGATCTACTCTGGGTAACCTCTCCAACATTCAGGCAAGCATGCATGCCGTTGACGTGGGTCTGCCACAGCTTGCTATGCACTCTGTCTACGAGACCGCGGGCACCAAAGACACACTTCTGGGCTATCAGGCTCTCAAGGCGTTCTATGACACCTGCGTCTGCATCACCGATGCTGATTCGTTTGAGCTGAGGTAGTACCTGGCGAGAAGCTCTGTGTACTAGCTATACTTAGACATATCGCATACAACACATCACCTAAAGGAGCTCCATGTCAGAAAAACAGCTTACTGCTCATGATATGGAGCTCCTAACTTGTGCAGGTATTTACGTTGAACCTCAGGCACTGAATGGCCCTGCGTTGGTATTTCCTATTTCAGATGGTGAAGGCGGAGAAATACGTGTGCTGTGGCAGGGCGGCGCCTATGAAAGTGCAACGTACACAGATTCTAGAAAGAACCAACTGGTATTTCCTTATCTTGAGCTGTACGACTTGCTGTTTGAAGCTGCATGTCCCGTGCATTCAGTTTTAATGCTAGGTGCCGGCGGCTGCTCGTATCCTCGTTATTTAGTAGCTCATTATCCAGAGGTTTCTTGCGACGCACTGGAGATTGACCCTAAAATTGCAGCTCTAGCTCATAGTTACTTCTTTGTGGATGAAGCTATTAGAGAGAGCAATGGTAGGCTTCGGGTACAAGTAGCTGATGGCGTAGAGTATATAAAGAGCCTAGCTACCTCTGATAATAGGCGCTATGACGCTATTTTAAATGATTGCTTTAGCGGAGAAGTTCCACCTGCGGCTATGATGACCAGTGAGTGGATGAGTCTGGTAGCACACTGTCTTACTCCTGGTGGAAGATATCTTACAAATGTAGTTTCTGCACAGTCAGGAGAGGAAGCACATCAACTTGAAGTACTCGTGGATGCTGCTCGCACAGTGTTTGAACAGGTAGAGGTTGTACCTTTGGATCCAGAAGCAGACCCAAGAGAGCCAGATAATCTTATGCTCGTTTGCCAGCGCGCTTAAGTGCGGTGAGCGCCAGAGCTAGGCAGCTGCTCATTAGAGCAATTCCAATGCCAAAAAGCACCAAGAAGCCGTGA
>CALGXY010000142.1:0-4337 GCA_937935155.1 uncultured Atopobium sp.
TGCATAGGTACTATACCGCACCTATGCAAATCTGTCTTGCTAAATCATCAAAGTTGTAGCTGATTTAATCCTGCAAGAATGGATTAGTTGCTATCTCTGCCTCAAGAGACGTTTGATTTCCATGTCCAGACAAGATGATAGAGGTTGGATCAAGCTCAGTCTTGATGCGATTCAAAGAAGCCTTAAGGGTTTCAAAGTTGCCACCTGGCAGGTCAGTTCTTCCGGCAGAACCCTGGAAGAGTGTATCGCCTACAAAAACGGCGCCAGTAGCAGTTCCTTCTCCCACCAAAACAATGCCACCAGGAGTGTGACCAGGAGTTTCCATAATCTTGAACTGAGCGGTTCCAACAGAGAGAACATCTCCCTCATGGAGAAAACCGTCTGGTTCTGGAGCGTCATCATAAATCTCGTTTGAGTTATGGGCCCTGTGTGCAAGCTCATTATCTGCCTCGTTGATTAGATACTGAGCACCAGGTACCGCAAGCTTCAAAGCCTTAACGCCGCCTACATGGTCTGCATGGCCGTGAGTAGCAACAATGTATTTGAGCTCAAGATTCAAAAGCTGAGCGGCAATCTCTGCACCCGATGCACCGGGGTCAATAATCATGCATTCATTACCAGAAACATAGATATAGCAGTTGGTCTCGAGAGGACCTACCTTAAAGACACCAATCTGGTCTTTTGCATGATGGCATCCGCCGTGTCCGTGATGACCGCAGCAACCGCCGTGTCCGTGCTCACCGTGACCGTGCTCGCCATGATGACCGCAACAGCCGCCGTGTGCGTGCTCTTCGTCGTGGTGATGGCCGCCGCAGGAGCAGCCCTCATTTTGATTAGCCATAGAGTCTCCTTCTCATCTGATTAGCGCCTTCACCTGGCATAATACGACGAGCGTCGTAGACAGAAGGCACGCGAGTTACAAATGCAAATAAGGTATCGAGCAAGCTGGTATCAGAGATTGAAACCAAGAAGCGCATACGTACCACGCCCTGCTCACCTACTTGTGTAGCAGCAGAAAGAATGTTTGCGCCAGCGTCAGACAACGCAACCGTAACGTCTTTAAGAAGGCCCATGCGGTCTGTTGCCTCAACGACAATCTCAACCCTAAATTCTGTGGCGCCACTGGCATCCCAAGAAACAGGAATGATGCGCTTTGGATCGTTGAGCAGGTCTTTAACGTTAGGGCAATTGGCGCGGTGAACAGAAACGCCGCGACCGCGTGTAATGAAGCCCACAATATCGTCACCTGCAACAGGATTGCAGCAATGTGCAAGATGAACAAGCAAATCTGGATCACCATTTACCACAACGCCACAGTTAGACTTTTTAGGACGACTTCCCTTGGCGGTACGAGAAATAACGTAGGAGCGAACCAAAGGCTGATCATTTGCAATTGCCTTGTTCTTCTCCTGAAGGCGTGCTGCATTACGCTCTTGCTCAGTAACAACCTCGGGTTTTTTCTCTTCCAAAATCTCGCTTACGCGATTGACAACCTGCTTAACAGACTGATTACCTGCGCCGATACCCGCAAACAGGTCATCTACACTGCGATAATCAAACTGCTCGGTAAGCTGATCAAGCGCCTTTACCGTACGCGTAGCGCTGATGCCATAACCGCGCTTACGCAACTCTTTTGCAAGCTCAGAACGGCCGCGCTCAGCATCGTCAGACTTGTTCTCTTGCGAGAAATACTTGCGAATCTTTGCACGTGCAGACGGCGTCTTTACCAGCGTCATCCAGTCGCGAGAAGGACGAGCATTCTTGTTAGTCAAAATCTCAATGCGGTCGCCCATCTGAAGCGTATGCGTCAGCGGAACTACGGAGCCATTAACGCGCGCACCAACGCAGTGGTTGCCCACCTCGGTGTGAACAGCGTAAGCAAAGTCCAGAGGTGTTGAATTGACGCGCAAGCTCATGACCTCGCCTTTTGGCGTGAAAACAAAAATCTCATGCTCAAAGAGGTCTACACGCAGGTTATCCAAAAACTCGTGAGGGTCGTCAATATCGTCTTCAACGGCCCAGTCAAGACTGCGGCGAATCCAGTTGATAGTTGAGTCAATAAGCTTGTCTTCAGAGGACATCTTGCCCTTTGAATTGCCCTGCTCCTTATACAACCAGTGAGCAGCAATACCGTACTCAGATGCCTCGTGCATCTCGGCGGTTCTAATCTGAATCTCAATAGGGCGACCATCAGGGCCAATAACTGTTGTGTGTAAGGACTGATAGAGATTTGCCTTTGGCGTTGCAATATAGTCCTTAAAACGACCAGGCATTGGATGCCATAGCGCATGGATAGCGCCAAGTGCTGAATAGCAATCACCTACAGAGTTTGTAATTACGCGCAGAGCGATAAGATCGTAGATGTTGGAGAACTCCCTGCCCTTGCGGACCATCTTTTGATAAATGGACCACAGGTGCTTAGGACGTCCCGTAATCTGGAAGTCAGTAAGACCGGCGGCATTAAGCTCATCAGTCAGAGTCTTTTTAGCGTTGTTGAGGTCATTCTCTCTTTGTGCACGAGAGTCAGAGACCATGCGAGCAACACGCTGGTACTCCTCTGGTTCAAGCCAGAAAAAAGACAAATCCTCAAGCTCCCACTTAACCGAAGAGATACCCAGACGGTCAGCAAGTGGTGCATACACGTCCATGGTTTCTCGTGCCTTAAACAGACGACGGTCCGGTGGAAGTGCCGCCAGCGTACGCATGTTATGAAGGCGATCGGCAAGCTTGATGATAACAACGCGGATGTCCTTTGACATGGCAAGGAACATTTTGCGCAGGTTAAGCGCTTGTTTCTCGTCCATTGAACTGACTTCGATGGACGTAAGTTTTGTGACACCGTCAACAAGCTCAGCCACTGACTTACCAAAGCGAGAAGAGATTTCATCAAGTGAAGCAGACGTATCTTCTACGGTATCGTGCATAAGGGCAGCGCAGATGGTGTCTTCATCCATATGAAGATCGTGCGCAAGAATAAGGGCCACTTCAACTGGGTGGTTGATATAAGGCTCGCCAGAACGACGACGCTGATCTCTATGGTAGTCAGCAGCAAAGGCATATGCAGCAGCAATCTTTGCCTGAGCTTCCTCAGGCAAATATGTGCGCACGGCTCCCTCAAGCAGACGGTAATTATCCGCGCCTGGCGCCTTGGCCTCTTTTGTGGTCCTCTCGTCACTCATCAGAGGACTCCCTTCCCCCATCAAACGTTGAACCAATTTCTGGAACGATGGGTTTTGTTATAGCATCTGCCAGCTCTTCTGGTGAAGCAGAAAGTACCCACTGAGCAAATGATTCAAACTCAGCGTGCGCTTTAAGCCCCTCAGCGTAGCGTGCAGACTCCAGCAAGTCCATGTGCGAAGCTTGACTATTGACGGAGATTGTTCGCGTTTGATCAAATCCTTCAATGCTAATAAACCCTAGCTCAGCAAAAACGTCAAGTGCAACACGAACGGTTTGCTCGTCAGCCTTAGATCGCGGGTCAATTTCTAGCGCCATCTGCGCAATATCTTCATCAGTGAGTACTGAATCAGCTGTCTGAGCACCAAGCTTTGGCTGCAGTGCCGTAAGCGCGCGGTAGACAGCTACCAGGGCTTCTCGCTGTGGTGCATGAGAAGAAAGGATGCGCTCGTTAACGCGCATATCATGCGCATCAAATAGCATCTGAATTACAGAAGGCTTACCGTCTCTACCTGCGCGTCCGCTCATCTGATTGAAGGCAACGCGACCAAACGGCAGGTGATACAGAATAATCTGGCGAATATCAGAGATATTGACGCCTTCGCCAAATGCACTGGTAGCAATGATGCAACAAACGTCTCCACGCCTAAAAGCGCGCTCAACGTTCTTGCGTATCTGAGGCGTCAGACCAGCATGGTAAAACGCAATCTTGTGGCCAAGCTCTGGAATACGATGACGCAGCATACGCGTCAGAGCCTGCGCCTGCTCTCTTGAATTGACGTAGACCACCGTTTTTGTGCCGTCAGACACAAGGGAAAGCAGCGCGCACTCCCTGTCCTTTGCACCGCGAAGGTCTTTAAGTTCAAGGTTAGTGCGAGCCGTTTTGTCTTTGTATACGTGCTCTGCTTCTATAGAGAGAAGCTCACAGATATGCTGAGCTGCCTGCGTAGTAGCTGTAGCTGTTGTAGCAAGTACCTGCGGACTTCCAAGCATCTTTAGCACCTGTGGCATCTGCGCGTACGCAAGTCTGCCCTCAGAGGCATTCATGCCCACGTGATGGGCCTCGTCAAACACCACAAATGAGATGTTCTGCGACGTAGCAAACTGATCAGCGTGGAGCGAGAAGAACTCTGGAGTAGTCAGCACAATATCAAGCTCAT
>CALGXY010000143.1:0-3218 GCA_937935155.1 uncultured Atopobium sp.
TTGCAAGCTCCATAAGCGTGGCCGCAAGCTGGGCGTTATCGACCGGGCTGAACACGGAAAGCCCCGGAATGGTCCTGGTGACCGCAATGTCCTCCACAGCCATGTGAGAGGGTCCTGTAGCTGCAGATTCGCAGCCGGCAGCAACACCTACAAGCACCACGGGCGACTTCATCATGCCAAGGTTGACGCGAATCTGATCCAGCGTTCGAGAGGTCACAAACGTGGCATAGCACGGTGCAAAAACATGAAAGCCCTCATTTGCACAGGCAGACGCCACTTCAATAAGGTTCTGCTCTGCAATTCCACACTGGATGTAGCCGTCTGGTCGAAGCTCTCGAAAGCAATCCAGATTCAAACGACGACCATAGTCGGCAACAGCAACGGCTAACAACTCGTCATCTTCAGCGAGCTTACCCATTACCCAACCAAATACCTCTTTTGTATTCATACCTGCAAGCATCTGCGACTCTTCAGCCGAAATGCACGCTGGCTGCAAAGATGTGCCTAGCATGAGCATGCCTCCTCTGCAACTTTCAGATCAGACAATGCCTGTTCATAGAGGTCGTCCGTCACGCACGCGTCGTGGAACGAGACGTTATTCTCGGCAAATGAAAGTCCTTTGCCCTTTATGGTGTGAGCAATAATCGCGCGAGGCCTTGAAGTTTGCTGCTTTAATGCGTCGTACAGTGCAAGCACATCATGTCCGTCTACCTCGACAGATTCAAAACCAAACGCATCAAACTTTCTTGCAATTGAACCGGTGTCCAAAATGGATGCGCAAGGGCCATCCAGCTGCATGCGGTTCTGGTCAACAATAACCGTCACGTTAGAGAGCTGGTTGTGGCCGATAAATGCGGCGCTCTCCCAAATGGAACCCTCGTCGCACTCGCCGTCTCCCACAATACAAAAAACGCGAGAAGGAAAATCTTTTCTGCGAAGGCTTAACCCCAGGCCAGCGGCGTAGCCCAAACCCATGCCAAGGCTGCCACCAGAGATTTCAAAGCCACGCTGAGGATCTCGCAGTGGATGCTTAAAGAGAACAGCATCGGGCCCAAAAACTCCGCGGTCGATGTCTTCTTGAGAGATCATTCCTGCACGTAGAAGAGCTGGGAACAGCGCCAACGATGTGTGAGCCTTAGAGAGAATCAATCGGTCTCTAAGTTCCCACTCGCAATCCCTGTTACCTACCTGCATAACCTTGCTCAAAAGCACAGAGACAATGTCTGCCACGGAACATGCGCCGCCAATATGGAATGGCGTTGAGCTGTAGCGATGTGCTAACTCAATAATGCCTCGACGCACTGCAAGCGCCTCGTGGCGCAAATCAAGTTCAAGCTGTTTGCGCTGATCAGAGTCTATTTCTGCAGAAGTCAGCGATGTACCCACGTGTTCTGACTGACGAACAGAAGAGATGTCCAGAGGCCCAATAGAGCCATCTACCTGCTCAGATACGCCAACAACACTCTGATGCGGGGCAAGCCAAGTCTGGCTCCACTCAATGCAATTACCGTCGGACAGCTCGATTACCTGCTCAAGTACAAGCAAAGCCTCATTTGGAGAACACTGCAGGTAGTCGGCATGGTCTTTGCCTGCAATTTGCGACTGATAGCGCATGCGAGAGCGCGCAATCTCTTTTTGAGAAGTTCTTTCAACCGCGTCAAAGAGCGACTCATTCTCAAAGTCTGTCTCTTCAAGCTGAGGACAAACAAGCAGGTTAGACCATGATTCCTGGCACACCACAGGCCTATCCGAGACGCTCCTGACACGACGCAAAAAGAGTACGTCAGAGCCAATGGGAATCTCCAGGTGCTCGGCAACGGCTTGATCTGCAGGAACTACCTGCTTAAATAGGACTTCGGTTCGATACTCAAAGCCACCATCTCTGAGCGCGGCTGCAAATGAAAGTACGGTATTTCCCGCCGCATGACGAACGGTGTTAGAGATAACCTGTGTTGCTCGACCCTTTTGAGTAAGTAGTAAACCCTCTTTGACCAGGGATTGAATGGCTTTTCTGATGGTTCCTCTGCTTACACCATACTGCACCATAAATTCTGCCTCAGACGGAATATACGAACCCGCCTTCCAGTCTTCTGACAGAATTTTGACGCGCATCAAATCTGACAGTTGCACATGAAGAGGTGTAGCAGACGACGCATTGAGTCCTCCCCTGACCTGGGGAGATAGTGACTCTGCAGCTGCGCCCTCAGAAACTAAAACCGGAAAAACTCCTGTCTCAAATGACATAGGTCCTCCGAAGTGAGTAAGAAATTAGTCATGCATACGTTAGGTACAAGACAAGTAGTATACAAGTTTCTGAAGGAGAACAGAATAGGTATGGAAATAACTTTTAACGGTCTCTATTGCAGAATAAAATAAAGTTGCTTTGCTGAAGATACTTGTTCAGATTGAATAGCAAATCACTATTGCTGTAGTAAAAGAGGCCTCTCATGGTAATTGATTATGATGCTCTTTGTGACTCGTTAGATATTTCTTTTGATGCCTTAATGCGAGGAAGCAATTCTTATGCACGTGAACACGTAAAGTTACTTAAAAAGTATGGGAAAAAGCTTGATGTAAAGAAAAATATGGCTATCTACATGAGCCTTCCGAGTGATGAACAGGTTGCAATAATCCGCCGTAGAGAACTATATAAGTTCTACCCAGAGTATTTCACTTGGGATGGTCCCACTAAAAAAGCTGAGCAAGAACTTACCCCATTGTTAGAAAAATAAAAGCTTTAAATTTTGACCGCACTCCACTTTGTCAGCACTGGGACAATTTGTCCCAGTGCGCTCTTACTCAAGGAGTGATTGACTGCGTTCTAACAGACGATTCCATTCCGAGGAAATGTCGTCGTTTAGCTCGAGCAGGTTCCTGGCGTCCCTCTCTGCGACGGCTTGGAGCTCTCTTGCTCCTTGCAATCCGAATCGCGCCCAAGCAGTGATATTCAGTTCCCCGAAGAACTTAACCCAGTTGCCCCAGGACGTTGCCGCGGCATGACCCAGATCGATCAGGCACATAGAGCCGACTCCAACCGTAAGCATTCTCTGGAGCTCGGGGCATTTTCCGACAGGAAGGCATTCTGCCCACGGAACGCTTGCGCCGAAGTGGCGCTTGATAGTGTATACAGCCCTTACGAGCAGCTCGTTTATCAGCACGGGGAAGGTCGTCGAAACTCCGTGCCTCAGATCGTAACCCTGCTCGTAGACCTGGGTCAT
>CALGXY010000144.1:0-22230 GCA_937935155.1 uncultured Atopobium sp.
TTATATGACGCTATTCATTTTCTAGCATATTAGGTTAAGTTTATGCATAGAGATGAATATCGGGTAGTGCGACCGCCTAGCTGCCTGACTATCTTGATTAAGAACATGTCGATTCTTCAGCAGAACACAAGAAAGCTGCGCTATTTTGTACGCCAGGCCTAAAAGCCAACGTTAACACGCTACAGAATCATAATCACCTACATATGAACTGCCTCCCATTTCTTGGACATAAGAAATGGGAGGCAGTTCAGAATTAATCTCACAGGCTCTTTTACGTTTAACTTACGTTGTTGTAGCGTGCGTTACTGAACGCGCTTCTTACCAAGAACACCAGCTGCAATAAGAACAGAGGATGCAGCTGCTACAGATGCTGCAGCAAAGGAAGCATCAGCAGTTGAAGGAAGCTTAGACTCCTTCTTCTTTGGCTGCTTTGGCTTCTTAGGAGTCTCTGAAGGTGGAGTGGTTGGAGTTGGAGGAATGTGAGTATTAGTAATAGTAAAGCCACTGGTAACATCACCTGTTACCTCAGCGGTATATCCCTCAACCTCGTCCTCAACAACGGTGTACGTAATAGCTGTTGTAGTGCCAGCCTGATTCTTATCGAGGTTGCTAAATGTTGCAGTCCAGCCATTTGCGTCAGAGAGAACCTCACTCTTACCAGTGTCTACGCCGTCTGCATAAAGGTGTACGGTAACTGAAGTAGGACGAGTACCGTCAGCGTTATTCTGGTCATCCCAAACCTTAGACACAGAAACACTTACCTGCTGATCACCAGTTGCAGTACCGGCACCGCGAGGGTTAATCCACCAACCTTCACGAGTGAAGTTATCAGTGTTGCCATCAAAATCAAGAGTTGCTCTATTGTCTACCTGGGTAACGTTGGCTGGAACAATGGTCTTGTACTCAAGCCAGCAATCCTGGATAAGTGGTTGGAAACCAGCAAAGTTAACCTGATTATTGAGTCGAGCAAAATCAAGAGTGTAACCATTAGGGGTAAAAGTAATTGCAGGAAGAATCTGATCCGCAGAAAGAGTCTGAACAGCACCGTTAACAAGGTGGAGAACAAAAGAGTGCTTAAGATATGGACCAGCAAGCTCATCTGCTGGGTTAACACCGGTACCCGTAAGCTTTGATGTATCAACGGTATAAGGATTGACAATCTGATCCTTAACAGTGGCATTAAGCAAACCAACCTGGGTGATATCAGATGGAGTTAGGTTAACAACCCAGCTGGTAACGTAATAATCATTTCCAGTTGTAATAGTTGCACCAGAAGGAAGCGTATAAGTTGTCTCTGCAGTTGCACCAGTTCTGTTGTACTTAGTAATTGCAGTATCCATTGCAGCAATAGAACCGCCATACGTCATGTTAAGGCTGGTGTTACCAATATTAAGCGTAGTGCTGCCATTGCCTCTCTGTGCAATTGCGCTTGACCAATTGAGCGAGAAAGACATCTGGCCATGAACGTTAAGAAGACCCGCAATATTGTTATTGAAGGTAACAGTCATGGTATTAGGGTTACTGGTAGGAGTTGCCGTACCAACAGAAATACTATTTCCGTTTGCATCTACACCCATAACCTCAAAAGGAGCTGGAGTATTATTCTCTAGCTCTGGAGGAAGCGTAATAGTAAAGGTATCACCTGGTTGTGCAGGAGCACCATTGTTGAGAGCATAATCAAAATTTACACGCACGTTACTACCAACTAATGTTGTATAGCTAGCGTTTGAAATAGTTGGTGTGTACTCAACAGCTTGAGCCTTTGTGTTGAATACGGTAAGCGCAGCAAATACAGTGAGCACAAACATAACTGCAAAGCTCAAAGACCTGCTAACTAAACCCTTAGACTGCATGATGCTCCTCACAGCTAGTTCAAAAATTTATTTATCTGCACACAAATAGCTGTACAAAACAATAAGATTTCTTTGAAACTCTAATTACCTACTTAATAATATAAAGTTCTAAAGTACTAATATCAAAGAACTATCTATATCTTCATAAAAAAACTCCCGCACAGCGTGCGGGAGTTAATAAATTGTTTGGATTGTAAGCAAAACTTACTTACCCAGAAGCTCCTGAACGTCAAGAGCGATCATGTACTCTTCGTTGGTAGGTACAACCAGGACGCGTACCTTTGAATCTGGAGCAGAGATGTCACGGATTTCGCCGGAGCGAACCTTGTTCTTCTCCTCATCAATCTTGACACCCATCCACTCAAGCTCTTTGACAACGCCAAGACGCATCTCATCGGAATTCTCACCAATACCAGCAGAGAATGCCATGGTATCAAAGCCGTGCATAGCCTGAGCCATCTCCATGATGAGCTGAGACGTACGGTAGTAGAACATCTCAAGTGCAAGCTGGCAGTCCTTATCGCCAGCATGAGCGCCATCCTCAATATCACGAGAATCGGAGTGACCAGACAGAGCGAGAAGACCAGACTGCTTGTTCATCATAGTGTCAATCTCATCGATGGAGTAGCCGCCAACGCGAGAGAGATAGAAAACGGTAGCTGGGTCAATAGTGCCGCAGCGAGTGCCCATGATAAGGCCATCAAGTGGAGTAAGGCCCATGGTGGTCTCAAGATCGCGACCATCCTCAATAGCGGAAAGAGAAGCGCCAGAACCAAGGTGGCAGCTTACCAGCTTGTGAGTCTGACCATTGGTGAACTCATTGGTTGCGCGCCAAATATAGCGGTGAGAAGTACCGTGAGCGCCGTATTTGCGGACGTGGTACTTATCAACAACATCACGAGGAAGAGCATAGCGATGTGCCTTCTCTGGCATATTGAAGTGGAAAGAAGTATCGCAAACGATTACATTGCCAACCTCTGGGAAGAGCTCACGGCAAATCTCAATAACATCGGCCTCAGCATAGTTATGAAGAGGAGCAAGTGGAGCAACCTCACGAACCTGAGCCAAGACCTTATCGTCTACAACAGCAGACTCTGGGAAGTACCAACCACCCTGAACAACACGGTGACCAATGCCATCGATTGGCTTATCAATAGTCTTAAGGATGTCAAAGACATGCTTAATAGCAGTCTTATGATCAGGAAGAGCAACCTCAAGCTTCTGCTTCTCTCCACCAAGCTCCTCGTGACCAACAAAAGAACCTTCGATACCGATACGCTCGCAGTTTCCTTTTGCGTAAACCTCGCGGGTGTCAACGTCAAGAAGCTGATACTTAAGAGATGAGCTACCTGCGTTGATAACCAGTACGTTCATGTGACTCCTCTTTCCGTGAAGCAGAAAAGACTACTAAGTCTTCCTCTCCTACTTCAAACAAACATAACCGCATGACATCATAAACCCCAAGATACCCCGGAGTTAAATAGACGAGCAAAAAACTTGAATATTTTTATTTACAGCCCATTGAATCATCCATCTGCTTGCCACCTAAAATGTGGAAGTGAACGTGATTGACTGTCTGACCACCATGCTTTCCAGTGTTGGTAACAACACGGAATCCAGTCTCCTTAATTCCTGTCTTTTCTGTTACCGCAGCTATAGCCTTAGTAACACTCTCAAGGGTTGCAGCAGGAATACCATCAATGATGTTGTCGTAGTGGTTCTTAGGTACAACAAGAACGTGAACAGGAGTAATAGGATTAAGGTCATTAAAAGCTACAACGTTTTCATCCTCATAGAGAAACTCTGTAGGGATTTCTTTGTTAGCAAGCTTACAAAAAATGCAATCAGACATAGCCTCTCCTTTACTCGTCTAAATATGCAGTAGAAGGTGCTGCGGTTGTATCAGTAATTGCAGCTCCTGCCTGGGACTCATCAAGCAGAACCTTAACCTTCTGCTCTGCAGTATCAAGCCTTCCACGAAGATCCTTTACCAGCTCAACGCCACGAGCATACAGAGCCAAAGACTCCTCGAGCTCCAAATCTGTGCCCTCAAGCTTACGAACAATCTGCTCAAGCTCAATAGAAGCATCTTTAAAAGTAAGCTCTTCAGTCTTCTTAGTATCCATGTTGTTCCCCTTATCTATGAAAGCTCAATGTCAGAAACAGTTGCCTTAATTGTTCCATCCGTCATTTTGACCAGCAATGAATCTCCAACCGAGGCATCTTTGGCCGTTTTAATGACAGACCCCTTTTCATCTTGGACATATGCATATCCCCTTGTAAGAACCTTTAAAGGAGAAAGTGCATCTAGTTTTCCTGCAAGCGAAGAAAGAGAAGCCTCATATGGATGAAGCATGGCTGCACTAGCTCTGGTAAGTCTTTGCGACTCAACAGAAAGCATCTCTTTTTTTCTTAAAAGAAGCGCTGGTAGAGCATCCATTAATCTTTGCTCTGTCTGATTAAGATCTTCCGTTCTCGTAGAAATAATATAAGCAGGATCTTTTAGACACGGACGATCAGACAGCTTCTCTAGCTGGAATTTTTTACTTGATAGGGCATTTCTCATTGCCAAGTTGGAACGCTGTGCAACAGTAGTTAGATCCGTCTTATAGAACTGCAAAATCTTTCTTGTTGCGTTTCCAAGGCGAGAAATTCTGTTGTTAAACGTAGTTTGTAGCTCACTAATAGCGGGCGCCACAGACTCTGCAGCAGCTGTTGGCGTTGAAGTTCTTCTATCAGAAACCATATCTGCAATGGTGGTATCTGGCTCATGGCCAATACCTGTAATAACAGGTACAGGACACGCTGCGATAGCACGCGCCACTCCCTCGTCGTTGAAGCACATAAGGTCTTCAAATGAGCCTCCACCACGCACCAGCAAGATTGCATCTGGACGTGTAGTTGCGGCCACCTGAAGCGCCCTAATGATAGTTGCGGGTGCATGAGTACCCTGAACAGCGCAGCCAGACACTTCAAGCTCTACTAGAGGGTTTCTACGCGCAAGCGTACGCTTAACGTCATCAATGACGCTGCCAGAAAGTGACGTAACTACACCAATGCGTGTACAGAACTCTGGAATGTAGCGCTTTCTGGAAATATCAGTAAGACCCTCTTTTTCTAGCTTTTTAGCAAGCTGGGCAACCTTTTGACGAAGGTCTCCTTCTCCGGCAATCTGAATAGTGCGAGCATGAAAAGAAAGCTTGCCGCTTGAAGCGTAAATATCAAACTTTCCTGTCATCTGAATCTTCATACCGTCTTGCAGCGTAATGCCGCTAGCAGCATAAATCTTTGACCAGACGATAACCGCCATAGAGCTAACAGGGTCTTTTACGTCAAAGTAGCAATGACCAGATTTGTAGTTTGGTCCTCTAAATCCAGAAACCTCTCCCACTACCGTCATAGATGGCATTGAAGCAACTTCATTTTTTGCAAAGAGCACTGCATCAGATACTGAAAGAACAGAATCTTCTTTCTCTTGAATCTGATCCATTACTAGTTCCTGTTTCTAGAAGAACCAAGTAGATATAAAAGCTGAAGTGCAGAAACCATTGCAGCAGCTACATAAGTAAGAGCAGCAGCAATTAGTACCTTTTTAGCGCCATTGTAGTCAAAGCCTGCGGGAGCGTTTGCCTTCAAAAAGGCCAATCCACGCCTTGAGGCATCAATCTCTACAGGAAGCGTAACTATATGGAACAAGAAGGTAAATGCATAGAGCCAAATTGCAAGCACAGTCATGCCTGAAACATTGAGCAAGACACCAGCAAGAAAGACATAAATCCACGCTGCAGATGCCAAATTAACAACAGGAACAAGAGCGGAACGAACGCGAGATGGCATATACATTTTGGCTGTCTGAACTGCATGGCCTGCCTCGTGACAAGAAACAGCAACAGAAGCTACGCTACCCTCAGAGAAGTTTGCATCAGAGAGGTGCAGGCAATTGTCACGTGGATCATAGTTATCGGTAAGTTCACCAGAAATCCTCTTGATACCAACATTAGCTGCTCCATTTGTGTCCATCATGGCGCGAGCAACAGAAGCGCCGGTGGCATTAAACCCTGAAGGAACTAAAGAATACTTTTTAAATTCATGCTTGATGTACCACTGAGTGCCCAATCCGAGCACCAACGAGGCAACTACTAGAACAACGTATGGGATAAACGCACCAGAGTAATACATATTTTTCTCCTATCTATGTATAAAGATGAGTATACCCAACTCACCGGACAAAAAGTCAGATTTGAATGAGCAACCACACTTGCCTTAGATTAAAGCGCCTCAATTACAACAGCTCTACTCGACCATTTTTGACGGTAAGTCCTACCTCGCCATTGAGTAGTCCAACAAGCTGCTTACCTACTAATTGATAGCGCCATCCGGTTTTAAGTCTTGCGTCAACCTTGTCCAGAAGCAAATCAGTAAGGTCATCTTTATTGGCAATTAAAGGAGATGCAATTCCTTCTTTTTCTGAAACAATCCTAATAAGGGCATACATAAGCTCAACAACACCTTCAGAGCCTGCTGAAGGATGGGCGTGATGCTCAATTTTTGGGCACTGATCAGCGGGGGTCTTTTGACCACGTTTGATTGCATCCAAAAGATGCACTACCCCACCTTGAGAAATCTGCTCGGTACCGCGAATTTTGCGTAGTCTATCAGGTGTTGTAGGCACACGACGACAAATCTCAATAATAAGTTCATCGGAAAGCACCCATTTACGTGGAACATCTCTTTTAGCCGCAGTATCTTCTCGCCAAGCACAAACCTCTCGAGCAATGGCAAGCTGTCTGCGCGTAAGCGAGCCAGAACGTTTCAAACGGAGATATGCCTGATAGGGGTCTCGACGATACTGCTCAATATTAGTATGCTGGTCCATCTCTGGCTTTACCCAGCTCAGACGATCAAGCTTGATGAGCTTCTCGACCATTTGATTGTAGATTGCGGGAAGATATCTCACGTCATCCTCGGCGTATACCAGCTGTTCTTTATCAAGCGGTCGCTTTGACCAGTCTGTTAAAGACTCAGCTTTAGCAAGCTTAACGTTAGCAAAATTTTCTACCAGCCCGGCGTAGCTTACCTGCTGGCGCATACCCAAAAATGCGGCTGCTACCTGCGTATCAAAAACAGGTGCGCATGCGCAGTCCATTTTTTCTAGCAAGACCTCAAGGTCCTGTGAGCACGCATGGAAAATCTTGACAATCTGCGGGTTTTCCAGGAGCTCTTTAAGAGGAGTAAGGTCATCAATAAGCAGCGGATCAATTGCGACAATCTCGGAACCTGTAGAAACCTGCACCAGGCAAAGCTTGGGAAAGTAGGTTTTCTCGCGAAGAAACTCCGTATCAACTGCAAGGATATGCGAGGTCTTTGCTCGCTCGCAAAATGCGGAAAGTTCTTCTGAGGTTGCTATATACAATGCGTCCATCCAATTGCCGATTAAGTACCTAACGTAAAGCGATACACTCATACGTATCAAAATGATATACCAGCTTGTCGCAAATCTTCGGAGGATATATGAGAACCCTCATCATTCACAATCCTTGCTCGGGTTTTAGCTCTGACGCAATCTTTGAATTTGAGCGCGCTCTTCTAAAAAGCGGCGACGAATGCCTGGTAAAGCTAGTTGAAAGTCATTGGCACACAGATGAGGTTTTGAGTTCTGTTCAGCCTGAAAATTTTGACGTAGTGGTGCTCTCGGGTGGTGATGGTACCGTATCTAGCCTGCTCTACGGCCTTAGAGGATGCCAGACACCTATTTTGGTCTTCCCTTCTGGAACAGCCAATCTTCTGGCTGCAAGTATCGGAAATGCGCCTGAGCCTAACGCACTAGCGCTGGCCTGCAGAAACCTTCAGACGGCTCAGCTTGATCTGGGTGAAATTACCTGGACCACCGTATCGGGAGAAACCCATGTAGCTGGCGTGCCTTTAATGGCTGGTACGGGCCTTGATGCCGAGATTATGCGCTCGGCTATCCCCCACAAGCAAACCTTTGGAGAAGCTGCGTACTTTACGGCAGCCCTCGCCAACCTCATGCCACCAGTTCACGACTTCAAAATTACCGTTGATGGCAAAGTGCATGAGCTTCAAGGCATTGGCTGTCTCATTGCAAACAGCTCTATGATGCAAGCAGGAATTGAACTAGCTCCTGGTAATCGCATGGATGACGGTCTGCTTGAGGTTATTGTCATTGAGACTCACATGACTGCAAAGCTGGTACGTCCGCTACTCTCTGGCTTCTTTGATCGCACGGGAGACTCGCTTGGTAGGCCTTACCTCAATAGCTTTAGCGGTAGAGAAATTACTGTTGAATCAACAACGCCTATGCCCTTAGAGGTAAATGGCGAGGTTACCTGCCACGACATCTACGCTTACTCCGCTCGCTGCCTTCCAGGTGCGGTAAACGTAGTGGTGGACTACATGAGCCCCTACAGTAAGAAAGCATAAGAGCAGTTAAACAGCACAATAAGCACCGCCAAAGCTTGCGTTTTCTTTTCTTTCGTTTTCGTAACATTCAGCCAAAAAGATTGCACGTAACCGTCAGATTAACTAATCTTTTATAGAAACATTACTAGGGTACGCGCAGAGACTTCTGTAGTGTACACGCAGTTGATGGGATATTTTTTGGTTGACGTTTCTAAAATTCGCGAGAGGTTCGATGAGCTTTCAACTCCTATTTTGAAGTCTGGAAGACTCTATCAGCTTGCAACTTTTACACAACATGGAACTACCAGCACACTCGACCACGTTATTGCAGTTGCTTATAGCAGCCTTGCCTTTGCTATGAACGCTGGTATCAAAGTTGATGAACGCGCGCTTGTACGTGGCGCACTCCTTCATGACTACTATCTTTACGATTGGCATGATCACGAGGCCGCACCGGACAATTGGCACGGATTTACTCACCCTCGTCATGCACTTGATAATGCCCGCGAAGACTTTCCTGATTTAACGCCTGTTGAGGAAGACATCATCTTGCACCACATGTTTCCTCTAGTTCCTATTCCACCTCATACCAAAGAAGCTTGGATTGTTACGACCTGCGATAAAGCTTGCTCAACTGCAGAAACGCTGACAGGCAATCCATACAAAAAAGACGGTTTCCGCCCAACGGGTTTCTCGACACCTGAAAGTGATTTCCAGGGCACAACCAACAGCGAGTCAGACGAGTTCAACGAATACATGGACTACGGAAATCTCTCGTGAGTACCATGACTGAGACACTGCGCACGCTTTTTGCACTCGATAAGAATATTGAGCTCTTTGTACAGTATCTGCCTCAGATGGTCATAATTTTTGCGCTGATTTCTTTTGGCGGCTGGGTGTACGAAACCATCTATTGCTCCGTTGTCGAGGGCGAATTTACCAAGCGCGGTTTTCTTTTTGGACCTACGTGTCCCATTTATGGCATTGGTGCGCTTGCGGTTTGGCTGGTACTAGGCCAGATTTCCAATCCGTTGATTGTCTTTATTATTGGCGGATTTTTGGCCACAGTTATTGAATACTCAACTGGTCTCTTTTTGGAGCGACGCTTTAAAAAGAAGTGGTGGGACTACTCCATGTTTAAGTTCAACTTACATGGTCGTATTTGTCCCCAGGCCAGCGCTGTGTTTGGAGCTTTTTCGGTTACTTCAGTCTTTGTACTAGTTCCAGCGATGCTTGATATTTTGATGCTTTTCTCAAGGCACACCATCTCTGTAATGGCCTTTATTGTGGTCACGCTCTATTTTTTGGATACCGTGGCCAGCCTTCTTTGGAATGGACCAACCACCCATCACAAGGTTGAAGCCGCAGCTCAGGATGCTTCTTTGAGGATTGAAGAGGCCGCTCATAACGCATCACAACAGGTTGATGCGATGGCTCAAAGCGCTTCGCAAAAAGTGAGTGCTGCGGCACAAAATGCAACAGAGAAAGCAAACGCAGCTGCTCAAAAGGCAAACGCGGCAGCCCAAAAAGCAAATGCAGCTGCTCAAACTGCAACCCTTCTTGCAACTCAAAAGGCTAAAGAGGTTTCCCAGAAAGTCCAGGTAACCAAGCAAAAGTTTGACGACACTACCCAGAAAGTCAAAGATCACCTGCCAGGTTCGTTCCCCTGGGACAACTAAACGGGCTTCTCGACATACCGTAATACCTCAGCAAACGCTGATTTCGAGTTTGGATGTGTATGTACACCATTGAAAGTAGAGTTAGATATAGCGAGTGTGATGAGACCGGAAAGCTTTCCCTGGTAGGCGTTATGAACTATCTGCAGGACTGCTCGACGTTCCACTCAGAAGATATTGGCCGCGGCTTTAAGCAGCTGACCAGCGAGGGATACGCTTGGGTTCTGGCAACTTGGCAGATTCAGGTTGACCGACTCCCTCAATTTGGCGAGAAGATCTACGTGGGTACCTGGTCATATCAGATGAAGGGTCTTCAAGCTTCGAGGTCATTTGTCATTAATGATGCAGACGGCGCGACCATCGTAAAAGCTGATTCTACCTGGTATTTAATGGATATTAAAGAGGGCAAGGCAGCTCGCGTTCCAGAGAGTGAGAGCATCTACATTACTGGCGAACCTCGTGTAGATTTACCTCCCACGCCTCGCAAAATTGCACTTGAGGGAAATGCCGTTGATGGACCAGCCATTCTTGTTTCTCAGCAGCACCTAGACACAAACAAGCATGTCAACAATGCTCAATACGTGCTCATGGCTGTCGACACACTTGTGGCCCTTGGGTATTCTCACAAGCTACGCCGCATTGTGGTCCAGTACAGAAGCCAGGCGCACTTGGGCGACACCATTACTCCCCAGGTATACACCGATGAGACGGGTTTCTCGGTAGTTCTCAAAGATGCCGAGAGTTCAACCATCTTTGCAACAGTCAGACTGGAGGGATAACATGTCCGAGGCTAAGACAGTCAATGTAGCTGCGGCTATCTTCTATAAGGACAACAAAATTCTTGCCGCTTGCAGAGCTGATGCGGATAACGCTGGCTTCTGGGAGTTTCCTGGCGGAAAGGTTGAAGCTGGAGAGACCTCCGAGCAGGCCCTGCGTCGAGAAATTCAGGAAGAGCTGCATTGTAGTGTACAGGCGGCGTTCTTCTATGACACGGTAACTTACTCCTACTCCACCTTTGACCTGCATATGGATTGTTTTGTCTGCACCCTCGGCGAGTCTGAGGTGCCTGTCGCAGACCCGCAGGTTCGCTCAGAGCTTCGTTGGCTTGCTCAAAACGAGCTGCTTGACGTGCAGTGGCTTCCTGCGGACATTGAGCTCATCAAGCAGCTTGGCACGTTCTGGAACGATGTCTTTGCGTCGCAGCACCTGTAGGAGCTGCGGGCGTGTGAGCCGCAGGCGCGAGCGCTGCGGGTGTAGACGAGCTGCAAGCGTGGACGAGCTGTCGTGTGCAGAATACTTTGCAGAGTATGTGGAGTGACTAAAAGAGGGGTTTCTCGCCATGAAATCCTTGGGCGACGACGGGTATCATCAAAGTGTAAGCGTTTGATTGAGGATTGATGGCAAAGAAAGACGACAACCAAGATACCAGGCACAACAGGCATGAGTTTGGCGACGAGGGCCCTGATTTTGACCCAAACGATCCGTCGCAGATGCCTGATGGCTCTCCTTTTCCTGCGGGCTTGCTATTTTTTATAGTTATTATGATGCTCTCGGGATTGGGGCGTTCTTGTGTTGCGGACACTCGTACGAGTACAAGCCCGCTTTTTGGGGACCCTTACAGCGCTTATACTGACAGCAACTGGTAATGTGCTTGGCAGTGACTTGTCTGGGGCTTGGTAGAAGCTTGTCAGGGATTTGACTGAGGCTTGGCAGACGCACAAATACCTGGTGTTTATTGCAATTTGAACAGTAATTTTAAGGATTGAATATGAGCAAAGCAGACCGCATTTTTATTGATATGTGCTCCGACATTATTGAAAACGGCACCACCACCGAGGGCGAGAAGGTTCGTCCTACCTGGGAAGATGGCACTTCCGCATACACAATCAAGAAGTTTGGCGTCTGCAATCGTTACGATTTGCGTGAGGAATTTCCTGCGCTAACGCTTCGCCGTACCGCTCTCAAGAGCGCCATGGACGAGGTCCTGTGGATTTATCAGAAGAAGTCCAACAACGTTAACGACCTCAACTCTCACATCTGGGATTCGTGGGCTGATGAGTCTGGCTCCATTGGCAAAGCTTACGGTTATCAGGTTGGACAGGTTTCTCACTATGCTGACGGCGATTATGACCAGATGGATCGCGTGCTCAAGGATCTCAAAGAGAATCCTTTCAGCCGTCGTATTATGACCAATCTGTACACCTTTGCCGACCTCTCCGAGATGAACCTCTACCCTTGCGCATTCAACGCAATCTATAACGTTACTCAGGAGCCAGGTAAGGACAAACCAACGCTTAACCTGCTGCTTGTTCAACGTAGCCAGGACATTCTTGCCGCTAACAACTGGAATGTTTGCCAGTACGCAATCCTGTTGATGATGGTTGCACAGGTTAGCGGTATGGAAGCTGGCGAGCTGGTTCACATGATTGCCGATGCTCACATTTACGATCGCCACGTGGATATTGTTAAAGAATTGATTTCTCGCCCAACCTTTGATGCACCAAAAGTGAGCCTGAATCCTAACGTTACCAACTTCTACGACTTCACTACTGACGACCTCATTGTCGAAGATTATCAGCACGGTCCGCAGGTTAAAAACATTCCGATTGCCGTTTAAACGCGGCTGCTGCTGCGGACGCGGCTGCTGCGGACGCGGTTGGCCGGCAGGCACGCTCAATCGGACAGTCAAGCTGACATCACTATTTCTTTTAAGACGATACTTGCCAGGAGAACCACATGAACGCAATTGTTTCTGTAACACGCGATTGGGGCATCGGATGCGACGGGGACCTTCTCATCCCTAACAGGGCCGACATGAAGTACTTTGTCGAGCATACGCGCGCTTGCACAGTTGTCATGGGCAGAAAGACGCTGGAGAGCTTCCCTGGTGGACCGCTTAAAGGTCGCCGCAACATCGTCATCTCTAGAAACGCTGATTACCAGGTCGAAGGCGTTGAGGTTGTGTCGTCGGCAGAGGAAGCACTTCGTTTAGTTGAGGATGAAGCTCCCGAGAAGGTCTGGCTTATTGGTGGAGCTTCAATTTACCGTGCTCTTCTCGACAAGTGCTCTTACGCGTACGTGACAAAGCACGACACCGTGGTCAATGCGGACACGTACTTCCCCAACCTAGACGAAGATCCTTCATGGGAAGTTTGTAACGAGGAAGACGGCGGAGTGACTCCGGAAGGCGTTGCTTTCAAGTTTGTTACCTACAAGCACGTTTAGCTGGTGTATTGATTAATCATATTAGTTTTGTGTTGATTGATCAGACTGTTTCATTTGAACTTTAATTAGCTTTGTTATCAAGTCCTCTTTTACCTGCAGGTATGAGAGGACTTGTCTTATTTTGGCAGAACAGAAACGGAAGTCTGTCAAACAGCTGTCAAACTACTGAAAAATCCTGCTGTTATATTCGTTTCTCATTTTAAGGAGGAACGAATGGATATTGTTTTCTCGCATGAAACTGCACTACAAATCTGTGCGCAACTTAAGACGCGCGGAAATGAAGATGTTTTGTTGCAACGGACAACAAGGGATTTGCGCGCGACGTATTCGGCGTGTTCAACCGAGATATACGATGAAAAGCTTTGTTTTCTGAGGAAAGCGTATGGCATTGTCTTAGGACAAACCACTCATGAACTATTAAGAAACAATTCAAGAACAAGATTTTGCGATGAGCGAGTATCTCACCAGTTCAAATGCCTTTTGCCGACAGGTTCCCTTATTGATTTGGGTCAAAATGTCTATTGTGTTGCGCCTCCCCTAGCAGTTTGCTTGCTCTCTAGGAATAAAAGTCCTCTTCATCAGATTGTGCTTGCGAATTTAATGATGGCTAGTTATGGACATCTCCCAAACGGTGACCTCTGTGAATTTGATAGGCCGTTGGTAACTGCGGAAGAGCTTGCGTCTCTATTGAGCGCGCTTGAATCTTATTCTCCTGGATTGCATGTCACACAAAAGAATATGCGCTTTTTCTTTTCTGATGCAGCCTCTCCCATGGAAGTAAAGATGGCAATTAGATCTGCTCTCCCATATTGTGAAGGTGGTTTCAATCAAATGCCGATTGCGTTGAATAAATCGTATGTAATAAAAGACCAGATAAACCCGGAGTTACAAGCTAAGGAAAGAAGATTGGATTTACTTTTTGGCAAGATGTCTAAGTCAAATTTGTCTGGATTAAATTTAGTGGCTATCGAATATAACGGCGCGTATCATGATGACTTCTACCAGCAAAGAAAAGATAATCAAAGAACTAATGAACTGAACTCGGTGAGTATTAAAGAGTACTTTGTAAATGCGGATATCTACAGGAATCAGCTGGCAATGCAAAATATGTTCCTGAACATTAAAAAAGACTTGGGAGACAGCAATCTGTACCGGATCAAGCGGACGCTGCGCCAGTATTCTCATGAGCAATTCATTCTGATGAATAAACTTGATTCAATATACAGATTTATGAATGAACTAATATATAAAGTTTAACTATCCCTAAATTGCCCTATGTGACAACACAGCAAAGTCAGATAATCTGCAAAATTCGATGTCAATAGCACATCAAATGAAGATATTCTGCACTAAACACGAATTTTTGGAGCAATGTATAGCCTTTTTTGACAGATTAAGTGACATAGGTGTGTTTTGAGATTCTAGGGTCACGGTTTCAATCAAAACAGGTCATCAACTAAGCAAGCGATGAATTTAGCTAGCTAAAAAAGAGCCGGTTACCTGGGTTTTAGGTAACCGGCTCTTGCTTTGTGCTTTACGCGCTCCGCGGTGGACGCGCTTCGCGGTGGGCGCTCCGAGGCGGACGTGCTAGCGACGCGGCGCGCGGGTGCGAGGATTAGTCCTCGTAGAAACCTGGCTCGCGACCGTAGTAAGCATCCAGGTAGAGCTCGCGGAGCTCGGAGACAAGTGGGTAGCGTGGGTTTGCGCCAGTGCACTGGTCATCGAATGCCTGCTCAGACATCTCGTCCAGGGTATCAAGGAAGTACTTCTCATCTACGCCGTAATCCTTGATGGTCTCCTTGACGCCGATGTATGCCTTGAGCTCCTCAATCTTCTTGACGAAGTTCTCAAAGACCTCACGGTCATCCTTGCCGGTAACGCCACAGAAACGACCTGCCTCAGCATAACGTGCAAGAGTGTGTGGGTGATCGTACTGTGGGAAAGTACCCATCTTTGTTGGACGCTCAGCTGCGTTGTAGCGCATAACGCGAGTAAGGATAACTGCGTTTGCCCAACCGTGTGGAATGTGGTGGAAAGCGCCCAGTTTGTGAGCCATAGAGTGGTTGATACCGAGGAATGCATTAGCAAATGCAAGACCACCCAGGCAGGAAGCATTTGCCATGTGATCGCGTGCCTCAACATCGTTTGGATTGTCATAAGCACGTGGCAGGTACTCAAAGACCAGCTTCATACCACGAAGAGCCATACCATCTGTGTAGTCAGATGCCATCATGGAGACAAATGCCTCGAGGCAGTGAGTAAGGACGTCGATACCAGAAGCAGAGGTCAGGCCCTTAGGCTGGCTCATCATGTTGTCGGTATCAACGATTGCCATGTTAGGCAGCAACTCGTAGTCTGCAAGTGGGTACTTAACGCCATTGTCAGCATCAGTGATGATGGCAAATGGAGTTACCTCGGAACCGGTACCAGAAGAGGTTGGGATTGCAACGAAGAATGCCTTGTTGCCCATCTTAGGATAGTTGTAGACACGCTTGCGGATATCCAAGAAGTCTGCTGCCATGTCCTCAAACTTCTCCTCTGGGTTCTCGTACATGGACCACATAATCTTACCTGCGTCCATAGCAGAAGCGCCGCCGATTGCGATGATGCAGTCTGGCTCGAAGGAGCGAATGCGAGCTACGCCCTCAAGAGCGCACTGAAGGGTTGGATCTGGAGCAACATCCCAGAATGAAGAGTGAACAATACCCAGGGAATCCAGGGTCTCCTCGATAGTCTTGGTGAAGCCACTCTTGTAAAGGAACTGGTCTGTGACAATGAAGACGCGCTTCTTGTTATAGACCTCTTTAAGCTCACGGAGAGCAAGAGGCATGCAGCCCCTCTTGAAGTAGACCTTCTCAGGTACACGAAGCCAAAGCATATTCTCTTGCCTCTCTGCAACAGACTTGTAGTTAAGCAGGTGCTGTGGGCCAACGTTACCGGAAACGGAGTTGCCGCCCCAGGTGCCGCAGCCAAGGGTTAGGGATGGAGCCATCTTGAAGTTGTAGAGGTCTCCAATACCACCCTGAGAGGAAGGAGTATTGATCAGGATACGGCAGGTCTTCATTGCCTCCTGATGCTTAGCAATCTTCTCTTTCTCGTTAATGTTGACGTAAAGAGAGCTGGTGTGACCGTAGCCACCATCAGCAACAAGACGCTCTGCCTTAGCAATAGCCTCGTCAAAAGTCTTTGCTCGATACATACCAAGAACTGGAGAAAGTTTCTCGTGAGCCATCTCTTCTGAAGGCTCAACGGAGGTTACCTCACCAATAAGGACCTTGGTCTTCTCTGGAACATCAACACCAGCGGTCTTTGCAATGAAGTGAGCAGACTTACCAACAATACCTGCGTTAACAGCACCGTTAACGATGACGGTCTTACGGACAGCGTCAAGCTCTTTGCCCTGGAGGAAGTAGCAGCCGCGATCAGCGAACTCCTTCTTGACCTGGTCATAAACGCTGTCAAGAACGGTAACAGACTGCTCGGAAGCGCAGATCATACCGTTATCGAAGGTCTTGGAGTGAATGATGGAGCTAACTGCAAGCTTAATGTCAGCGGTATCGTCGATGATAGCAGGGGTGTTACCAGGACCAACGCCCAAAGCAGGCTTACCGGAAGAGTAAGCTGCGTTAACCATACCTGGGCCACCGGTTGCCAGAATGATGTCAGCGTTGCTCATGACTGCTGCAGTCATATCAATGGTAGGAGCTGGTACCCAGTCGATAATACCCTTGGGGCAGCCGGCCTTCTCGGCAGCATCACGAACAATACGAGCGGCAGCAATGGTGCACTCTTTAGCGCGTGGGTGTGGGGAAATGATAATGGCGTTTCTTGTCTTCAGAGCAAGAAGTGTCTTAAAGATTGCGGTAGAAGTAGGGTTAGTAGTTGGGATAACTGCAGCTACGATACCCATTGGCTCGGCTACAACTCGATAACCTGCAGCTGGATCATCCTCTACAACACCACAAGTCTTCATATCCTTGTATTTGTTGTAAATATACTCTGCTGCGTAATGGTTCTTGATAACCTTATCTTCCATTACACCCATGCCAGTTTCTTCAACTGCCATGCGAGCAAGAGGGATACGATTTTTCTCGGCCGCAAGAGCAGCTTCATAGAAAATCTTATCGACCTGCTCTTGAGTGAATGTTGCAAACTCTGCCTGTGCTTCGCGCATCTCTTCGAGGCGCTTGAGCAAAGTATCAACATCCTCAATTTGAGTAGCCTTCTTTGCCATAAAATCCCCTTCTATTTAGGAACATTAATTCAAATTATACCAAGGTCTGCTAAACAAATGCTTACCGTTAACCAAGTCTCTCAAAATTTATAATCTGCGTTCTGGCGTCTTCATCAGTTGCTGTAAATCTATGCCATTCACCTGGCGATTCTCTCCACATGTAATCCATGTACGGGCCAAATCCACCCACCAGCTGCGATGTCGCACGCGCAAAGCTCGGGTCCGTCTTGAGACCCGGATAGCGCACCGCCTCGACGCGCGGATGGCACGCCAGGAACGTGGCAACCACCTGCGCTGCATCGCTTGCCGCGTGGCGAGAAACCCGTGCACTCGCCTGCTCTTCCGCTCCCGTGGCAGAAATCGTCACGTCCTCTGCAGAACACGCCTTGGCTTCAACCGCCTCTGCTACCCACGGTATGCAGCACTTCCGCATGCACACGACAACATATCCCGGCACCCGAGCATCCTCGGCCACTTCAATTTCTGCTCCCAAGCGACACGGGTGGCTAAACTCGGCGCCAATCGCACGCACGTCCGCCACCAGCAACTCCCCTGCCGCAGCTCTGCCTTTGATGTCGCACACCTCAACGGGCACGCCAGCAAGCGGCTCCACGACGGTTACACCGCCCGAAACCAGTGTGGCGAGAAGTTCGTCTACATAGGAAACAGGGACAAGCCGCGCACGGCCTGCCCCTGTCATTTTTACGTATTCAGCTACAACGTCGGTTGCGGTTTGCTCGGTTGCAGTTTGCGTGACAACGTCGGTTGCGGTTTGCGTGACGCCGTCGATTGCGCCGACACTCTTCGTGCCACCTGCGCCATCCTGCGCGGTGCCACCCATAACCTGCACTTTGTCTGAAGCCTGTTTAACCAACGCGCTCAGCATTCTCTTTGACAACCTGAGCAATAAACTCGTCAAGCTCTGCCGTGTGAGTCTCGTTGGAGCGGTCGCGGACAGAAATGTTTCCTGCCTCAACCTCCTGCTCACCAAGGATGAGCATGTAAGGAACACGGTCAAGTGAGCGAGCCTCACGAATCTTATAGCCAATCTTCTCGTCACGGTCGTCGACCTTAACGCGAATACCAGCGGCAGCAAGCTTATCGGCAACCTCATGAGCATAAGGGCGAGACTTCTCGGAGACAGGAAGAACCTTGACCTGGCATGGGCTCAGCCAGACAGGGAACTTACCTTCGTAATTCTCGGTCAGAATACCAATGAAGCGCTCGAAGGAACCAAAGCCAGCGCGGTGAATCATAATTGGCTGCTTCTTGGTGCCGTCGGAGTCAATGTACTCAAGCTGGAAGTTGTGAGGCAGCTGGAAGTCAAGCTGGATGGTACCGCACTGCCAAGAGCGGCCGAGGCAGTCGGTCAGATGGAAGTCAATCTTAGGACCATAGAAAGCGCCGTCACCCTCGTTGACCACGTAATCGATACCCATGGCATCAAGTGCATCGCGAAGGCCCTGCTCAGCGCGCTCCCAATCCTCATCAGAACCCATAGAATCCTCTGGGCGCGTAGAAAGCTCAACGCGGTATGGGAAGCCAAACTGTGCATAGTATGCGGTAATGAGGTGAGATGCATCCGTGACCTGCTCAGTAATCTGATCAGGGCGGATAAAGAGGTGTGCGTCGTCCTGAGTAAACTCACGAACACGGAACAGACCGTGCAGAGCACCCTTCATCTCATAACGGTGATCAAGACCAGCCTCAGCCAGCTTCATAGGAAGATCCCTATAAGAACGTGGCTTGGACTTGTAAATTAAGCAAGCACCAGGGCAGTTCATAGGCTTAATGGCAAAGTCCTCTTCATCTACCGTGGTGGTGTACATATTCTCTTTGTAGTGGTCCCAGTGACCAGAGGTCTCCCAAAGGGAACGCGAGAGGATCAGTGGGGTCTGAACCTCCTGGTAACCAAAGCGAGCCTGCATCTCATGCCAGTAATCGGTCAGAGCGTTGCGCAGAGCCATGCCGTTTGGAAGCCAGAATGGAGAGCCTGGGCCAAAGTCGGACATCATGAAGAGCTCCATCTCGCGACCAATCTTCCTGTGATCGCGCTTCTCGGCCTCTTCAATCATCTTGAGGTACTGAGCAAGCTCCTCTTTGGAACCAAACGCAACACCATAAATTCTGGTGAGCATCTTGTTGTTCTTATCGGCCTTCCAATATGCACCAGAAATGCTGGTCAGCTTGAAAGCCTTAACACCCTTGGTGTAGAGCATATGAGGGCCAACGCACATGTCAACGTATTCACCCTGCTTATAGAAGGTAATATGTGCGTCAGGAGCAAGATCGCCAATGTGTTCAACCTTGTAAGACTCGCCGCGCTCCTTCATGTAGGCAACAGCCTCATCACGAGGAAGCTCAAACGTCTCAATCTTGAGGTTCTCTTTGACAATCTTCTTCATCTCAGCTTCGATAGCTGGGAAATCGTCCTCATTAACCTTGGTGTCTCCAAGATCAACGTCATAGTAGAAACCGTTTTCGGTTGCTGGACCATAGGCAAACTGTGCGTGTGGGTATAGACGCTTCAAAGCCTGAGCAAGCAGGTGAGCTGCATCGTGGCGAATAACCTCAAGCTCTTCAGCTGCATCGTTAATCTCGCCAACATGGCCGTCGTTATATAAAACCTTCATGTAAAACCCCTCAGAGGTAGCTACTCATAGAAACAGGCACGGCGCCTACTCTGCTCACACAGGAGCTTAGGAGCAGACGCCTACATAGTCTCTGTTGTAAAACACCAGATTGCCATCATAAAGAACAAAACCAAACGTTATTGAATGCGAGTACGGCAGTAAGGGCAAACCTTCCAGTCTGCGTTCAGTGGACGATGGCATGTTGGGCAAACGTTTCTAACCTGCGTATTGCAGATTGGGCACACGATAAAATCGCGGTCGATTGGTGCGGAGCACTTAGGGCAAATGCCGTAGTGAGACAGCTGGTGCTCACGAAGGGCAATATCAAGGTCCTGCTCCTCACGGTCAATGAGGTAGCTGCTTGGACGCAAAATAACGTATGCAAGCAGACCAACAACAGGAACAACAGAAATGACTGCCCACATCCACCAAGGCTCTGCGCCGCGGCGCTGAGCATCGCGAATAACGTAGATGATGGAAAGGATATAAAGCATTACGACGCAAATGACCATGAGGTAAATAACCATACGTACCTCAGGTGTAATAATCTGATCAAGAATCTCCTGCATCTGACAGCCCCTTCTGCTGGCTTTTTGTTCTCTCCTAAATCGTACGACAAACCGCCTCAAAATGGGGCGAAATGTCGCAGATAAATTTATTTTACCAAAGCATCACTAAATTGTGCAGCAACCTCGCCAGCAAGTGAAATTGTTCCACATGCTACAAAGCCCTTCTCGCGCAAGGCGTCCACTGCTTCGGGAACGCTTCTGTAGACAGCAACCACGTTAGCGCCGCAGGCTTTGTACAGCTCAGCAAGCTCATCTGCATCCATGGCGCGCTCGTTGTCTGTCTGGGTTACCGCTACCTCAGGGAACTCTTTGGCGAGAAGTTCTGCGATGCCCTTAACATCTTTATCTGCAAAAACAGCAGTCAAAAGCATAGGACGATTAGTAACTTCTGGCTCAATTGAGCGGATAGCAGTTAAGAATGTCTCAATTGACTGAGGGTTATGAGCAGCGTCGATAAGCACCAAAGGCTTTGGCTGAAGCAGCTGGAACCTACCGGGTGTAGGGCACCTGGTTGTGGAGAAAAACGCTTTCTCTGCATCAAGTGGACGGCCAAGAAAATCCTCGGCTAAACAAGTTGCCAGAGCAATGTTTGCTGCCTGATAGCTTGGTTTAAGTGCGGCAAGATCTTCGTAGGTTGCACGCGGTGTCACAACCGTAAGCTCCAGCGGGAATCCAATGCTCTTAGGCTTTTTGGTAATGAAGAAGTGAGCGTGAGGCAGCTCTGGATGGTCAGATGACTGACCAGTAGAAACCTCTCCTTCAACGTCTTCAGGCTTGTCAGCTACAAGAAGAGTTGGGACAACGCCCGCAGAAGCCGCCTGGGACAAGAATACGTCTTGGACGCTCTGAGGAGTTGTCGTTCCCACCCCAAGCACACAGGTTCGACCAGGCTTGATGATGGCGGCCTTCTCGCCAGCAATAGCCTCAAGAGTATCGCCTAGGATGCGCGTGTGATCCAAGCCAACGCCCGTGATGGCAACGGAGGTGATGTTTTGAGCAGCGCTTGTTGCGTCCCATCTGCCACCCATACCGCACTCAAGTACGCAGACGTCAATCTCTGCCTCGGCAAAGACAACCAAGGCCGCAACCGTAAGCAGGTCAAACTCGGTGATGTCATAAGGACGCTCGCCCAAGGCGGCTCGCTGAGCGTTTACGCGCTCCCCTGCTACCTGAACAGCTGAAACGCCGTGAGCAAAGGCAGCCTCAGAGACGGGCGTGCCATTGATCTCCATGCGCTCGGTATAGCTGATGAGCTCAGGAGATGTGTACAGAGCGGTCTTGAGACCCTCTCCTTTGAGCAGGGCCGCCGTATACCTGGAGGTAGACGTTTTGCCGTTGGTGCCTGCAATCTGAACACTCTTGAAGCAGAGGTCAGGGTTGCCCAGCTCTTTGAGCATGTCTTCCACGCTCTCTAACAGGGGCTGAATACCAAACTTCTTTGTATCGTGAAGCACCTTTAAAGACTGCTCATAACTCAGCTCAGGTACAGAAAAAGGAACGGAATAACTCATTGCACAAACCTCTTATAGACCAAGCAGACGCATAGCCTCTGCACGGGTTTTCTCGTTAGTTTTAAAAATGCCGCGAACCGCAGACGTGGTGGTCAAAGCGCCCGACGCC
>CALGXY010000145.1:0-5165 GCA_937935155.1 uncultured Atopobium sp.
TTGTTTGTTCGCTTCGGCGCTCAGAAGCCCTTTACCTGGTCTGTTGATGCAGATGGAAAGCTTACTATTACCCTTGCAGGCAATGCTGGAAGCTATACAGCAAGCGTTGATTCTTCAGGCCAGATGACCGTTGAGGGCTCTGATGGTTCTAAAGCTATCCTTACTCAGGTAAGCAAGACCTCAGGTGATTATTCTCATATTAGGTATGAGCCCTTTAATCCATTAACAGGAACGGGCAACATTTCTAAAAACAAGTCATCGCATGAAACTAAACTACGCTTTACTATCACCACTGAGCTTGATCAGGTCATTGTTGATACCGATGAGCTCTATGTAAGGCTTATTGGCATCGCTTCCCTTAAAGACCTTAAGGGTTTTGAAGGCTATGTCTTTGAGGTTATTAATAGAACTCCTTATACAACCGGCTATCAATTTACTATTCAAGATCCAACCGATGGCTATTGGGCTTATGGATTTAACGTGTTAGAGCCAGGTGAGAGAGTCTATGAGTACGTTCTTAATAACCAACGTAGAGATAAGTCACTCTCTGAAGTCACGGATGTAAAAGGAACTCTTGAGTATGACCACTCTAGCAATGGCGCCCTTCATAATGACGAGAAAACCGTGACATTTGATTTGCCTACTGGGCAGAGCAAGTAACAGTTAAGAGTTAGTTTTATATCGCTGCACGTATGGAAGAAGGTCTTATGAAAAAGCGTCAAATGCTGTTAGGATGTCTGCTTGCACTGGTGCTTTCTGTAAGTGCAGTGCTCAGTGCCTGTTCATCAGGGGATAATAGTCCCGCAGGAAACAAAAAGTCTGCTGGTCAGATCGTAGGTGTTTGGGAAGCTTATGACATCTTTGAACCCGGACTAGGAAACCTGAGGGAGGGAGAAGCCTACGACGATTATAAAGAACAGTTCCATGCAATTTATGCTTTCAGCTTTGCTGAGGATGGAACTGGCTTGTTTACTCGCTTTGGCATAATGAAGCCTTTTACCTGGACTGTTGATAAAGAAGGAAAGATTACCGTTACTCTTGAGGGCACTGCGGGTTCTTTTACGGGACAGATTGACGCTGAGACTGGCAGGTTAAGGCTCAAGGGCACAGGCGACGATGAGACTGACGCCGAGCTTAAGCAGATTTCAACTACTGCTGGAGACTATGCAAGTGCTACCTATCAGCCATTTGATCAACTTACCAATAAAGGTACCGTACCAACCATGATTAGGTATAACGATCTCAAGTTTAAGAATTTTGAAATAACTCGAGAGGTCAATAAAGTTCTTATCGATACAGATAAGCTGTATATGAATCTGTACGCTATTGCTCAGGTACCGGGAAGCTCTCAAGAAGGTTACGTATTTGAGATTATCAACAAGTGTCCTGACTCATTTTATGGAGAGTTCTCTCTTGGAGATCGAGTTGGTCCTCTGAACGCCTTTGGTCAAGCCTCCTTACAACCTGGCGAGAAGTTCTATTTGTTCGTTCCTAATGTCTCGCAAACACCTGGATCTCTTGTGGCACTTTCCAATCCAAAAGCCACGGTTTCTATTGGTTACAATAACGGAACAACCTATACACCTGTTTCGGAAAGGGAGAAAGTACAGCTTGACCTAAATATCCCTCCTAAGTCTGAGTAGCAAAAGAACGCATATCTTCAGCGTGCTCACTACCATTGAAAGGACACTTGATGAAAAAACGTAAAATACTGCCAGTTCTTGTGCTTGTCTTAGCGCTCTCTACTGGTGTTATGTTTACAGCTTGCACTCCTAACATTGGTGGGCCTTCGGCTGAAGAAATTGCAGCTCAGAAGGAAGCAGAAGAGAAGAAAGCTGCTCTTGCTCCGTTTGTGGGCGTTTGGGAAGCAAAGTCTATTAGTGACCCAAAGAAGGGCGAGATTCCCGAGAGTGTCTATCCAACAGCAAGAGACACATTCCAGGCCATTTACGGTTATGACTTTTCCGATGACGGTACCGGCCTGTTTATTCGCTTTGGTGCTCAGAAGCCCTTTACCTGGACTGCTGATGCTGATGGCAAGATTACCATCACCCTTGCTGGCAACGCCGGAAGCTATACAGCAACCGTTGATTCCTCAGGTCAGATGACCATTGAGGGCTCTGACGGTTCCAAGGCAGTGCTTACCCAAGTAACTAAAACCTCAGGTGATTACTCTTCTCTTAAATATGCTCCATTTGATGCGCTTACGGGTAAGGGAACTATTGGAGGAAATTATTCCTCCCATGATGACTTCTACATGAATTTTAAGGTAGTTACCGAGGTCAACAGGGTTGTTGTTGATAATGACGACATGTACGTCAGATATGTTGGAATCGCCACAACACCAAGCGGTCAAACCGAAGGTTATGTTTTTGAGGTAATCAACAAGTCCGATAAGACGGCCTCATATGACTTTAGGGTGGATAATTCGGATTCCACTGTGTTTGGAACAGCTCTTAATGTTCTTGAGCCTGGTGAGAGATTCTATGAGTTTGTAGTTGATAGCTCCAAAGCAGATGTACCTCTGGCTAAGCTTTCTGAATCTAAGGGAACTTTTAAGTATTCCCATGTTGCAGATGGAAGCAGTCTTGAAGACGAGAAGACCGAGCAGTTTGATTTGACGATTTCGCAGAATAAGTAATGCACTCAGACGATACCTAGATTGAGCAGAATGAACTTCGTCAAAAAAGTGTCGCTAAGAAAAGACATTGTCAATCTAGAGAGCTTTGGTGTTGGAGGGACTTTCTTGAAACAGCGTAGACTACTTTTTATGCTTGTACTTACACTTGTGCTTTCTACCAGCATTGTGTTTACGGCTTGCACTCCTAACATCGGCGGACCATCTCCTGAAGAGATTGCTGCTCAGAAGGAAGCAGAAGAGAAGAAGGCTGCACGCGCTCCGTTTGTGGGCGTTTGGGAAGCAAAGTCTATTAGTGATTCTAGCCAGGGAGATATCCCCGAGAGTGTTTACCCAACGGCAGTAGAATCCATGAAGTCAATTTACGGCTATGACTTTGCTGATGACGGCACGGGTAATTTTATCCGTTTTGGCGCTCAGAAGCCCTTTACCTGGTCTGTTGATGCCAATGGAAAACTTACTATCACCCTTGCAGGTAATGCTGGAAGTTACACGGCAACTGTTGATTCCTCAGGTCAGATGACCATTGAGGGTTCTGACGGTTCCAAGGCAGTCCTGAAGCAAGTTACTAAAACATCTGGTGATTATTCCAGCTTTAAGTACAAGCCTTTTGACGCAATGGCAGACAAGGGTACCATTGCATATAACTTCTCTTCTACTAAGGGCGAATACAAGATGCGCTTTAAGCTGAAGACCGAGGTGGACAAGGTTCTTATCGATAATGACGATCTCTATGTCAGGTATGTTGGTATTGCTAAATCCCCAGATGGTTACTCTGAAGGCTACGTCTTTGAGATTATCAATAGATCTGAAAACTGGGTAAATTGCACCTTTAAGTTAGATAATTCTGAGAATTCTGTATGGGCTTACGACTCTAACTATCTTGAGCGTGGCGAGAGGGTCTTTGCATTTGTAATTAATAGTACAAATCAGAAAAAGCCTCTTGCTGATCAGACTGAGGTAAATGCAGTTGTTGAGTACTACCACATCAAAGGTGGTAAGAGCATGGAAGACACTAAGACAGAAAACGTTGACCTGATAATCTCTCAGAAGAAGTAAGTGTGCCGTTGATATGAGCCTACTCTATCTACTATCAGCACCATTAGACGCAAGCATTGCATGGTTTCTAAGCGCACATACACAAACAACACAACTAAGGAGAATCAATATGCACATAGATATGCTCATATTGTTCCTCAAATTTACAGTAATGACCCTATTCATACTTATGATTGGCTACTCATTACTGCTAATTGAATACGCTTTAACAATACTAAACATGGGTTGATTTGCGTAACAAACGCCGATGGATGTACAAGTAGCGGTATGCCCCGCATTACAAAAGAAAGCGTGACCAAACATGAAGAAAGCCTTGATTTCGATTGATTACACCTATGATTTTGTAGCAGATGACGGAAAGCTGACGGCAGGAAAGCCAGCTCAGGCTATTTCAGATGCTATTTATGAGGCAACAAAGTGCGCTTTTGATCGTGGCGATTATATTTTCTTTGCTATTGATGCTCACGATCCAGAAGACAACTTCCATCCAGAGTCTAAGCTTTTCCCACCCCACAATATCATTGGCACAAGTGGTAGAGACCTGTTTGGCCCTCTGAATGATTTCTATCAGCAGCACAAAGACGATAGTCATGTGTTCTGGATGGACAAACGCCATTACTCGTCCTTCTCGGGAACTGATCTTGATATTCGTCTGAGGGAGCGCGGCATTAACACGGTTATCCTAACTGGTGTTCTTACCGACATCTGCGTGCTGCACACGGCAGTGGACGCTTACAACCTGGGTTATCACATTGAGGTTGTTGAGCCAGCAGTTGCGTCGCTAACGCCAGAGAATCATCAGTTTGCTCTTTCGCACTTTAAGTACACGCTCGGTGCAACATTGGTTGATGCAGAACTTAATGAGATTGAGGGCGCATAATGACGCCAGAACAACGAGCAGTTAAATGGTTTGAGAAGGTCCCTGAGGCAGATGATCTTTCATTTGACCAGAGACTTGCTATTTGCAAAAAGACCGGAAATACCATGGCACTTGTTTTTGTTGTTCTATTTTCGCTTGAGTTGATACTTGCGTATGTGCTTACCGATGGCTCATTTGTATTCACTATGACCGATACTTTGAACAGCATACTATCAAGACCTGGTAGAAGAGTTACGGCCCAGGGAGTGGCTGTCGCGGGTATTCTTGTGGTGGCACCACTATTGGTTATTCCTGCAGCTGCTACGTTTCTTGCTCGATCCATTGTTTTTAAGCAAGAAATTAAGAAGTGCTTAAGTAAATAAGTGTCTACGTAAATTAGTTAAAGCGTTGATAAGACCCAAGGTCAAAAACTTGGGTCTTTTTTGTTCGAGGCTTTAGCCTGTTGAGCGCGTGTAACGCGCGAAACACAAAACCACCCGCTATTGAACTGCCCCCCATTTCTTGGACATAAGAAATGGGGGGCAGTTCATATACGGGTGATTATGATTCTGCAGCGTGTTAGCGTCGGCTTTTAGGCCTGGCGCACAA
>CALGXY010000146.1:0-2367 GCA_937935155.1 uncultured Atopobium sp.
CATGTCTGAGTAAATTTACTCAGACATGGCGAGAAAAACCGGCAAATAGCTCAGATATGGTGAGCTTTTCCGGCAAATCGTTCAGACATGACGAGAAAATCAGGCACGCCGTGACCTCAACTGTGCGCGCCGTGACCTCGACCGTTCGTGCCCCCCACCGGGTTTCTCGCCAAAAGAAAACCCCGCACATCCAAAAGGACATACGGGGTCTAGCTATCTAGCTGTAATGAAATTGCTCAGCGCAAACTGAAGTTACTCAGCAAGTGCCTTCTTAGCGATCTCTGCAAGATCTGCGAAGCCCTGCTCGTCAGAGTAAGCAATCTCTGCGAGAACCTTGCGGTCAAGCTCAACACCAGCGAGCTTGAGGCCGTGCATGAACTTGCTGTAAGAAAGGTCGTTGATGCGTGCTGCAGCGTTGATACGCTGAATCCACAGTGCGCGGAAATCACGCTTCTTGTTACGACGGTCACGGTAAGCATACTGACCAGAATGCTGTGCCTGCTCCTTCATACCACGGAAGGTACGAGAGGAAGTTCCGTAATAACCCTTTGTGCGCTCGACGAGCGTCTGACGCTTCTTGCGGCCAGCAACTGCGCGCTTAACTCTTGCCATATCTAATCACTCCTTGTTATTTGATCTGGTGGGTGGCGCGCTTAGTTCTTAGCGCCCATACGCTGAGAAACTACTGCTGCATCGCCAGCGGAAAGAACAGCTTCTTTACGGAAGCCACGGATACGCTTCTGGGACTTCTTGGTAAGAATGTGGCTCTTAAAAGCCTTAGCACGCATAATCTTGCCAGTACCGGTGCGGCGGAAACGCTTAGCCGAACCCTTGTGCGTCTTCATCTTAGGCATACTACTTCTCCTCCTGTGTGGTGCCATCCTCAGCACCCTCGGGCTTCTCGTCAAACGCTCCCTTGATTGGAGCAACGAGCATGTGCATGTTACGGCCTTCAATGAGCGGTTTCTGCTCAATTGTGGCAAAAGGCTTCAAATCTTCAGCAAGGCGATCAAGTACAATACGGCCCTGCTCTGGGTGAGCCATCTCGCGTCCACGGAACATGATGGTGATCTTGACGCGTGCTCCCTTCTTGAGGAAGCGTAGTACGTGACCCTTCTTGGTCTCGTAATCGCCCACATCAATCTTTGGGCGGAACTTCATCTCTTTGACTTCGATCTTGACCTGGTTCTTGCGAGCTGCCTTGGCCTTGCGAGCCTGCTCATACTTGAACTTACTGTAATCAAGAATCTTGCATACAGGAGGCTCGGCATTTGGGGCAATCTCTACGAGATCAAGACCGTGCTCACGAGCTCTCTTCATTGCATCATTGACGCCAAAAAGACCAAGCTGACTACCATCAGCGTCAATCAGACGGCACGTGCGAGCAGTGATTTCCTCATTGATGCGAGGACCATCGTTCTTGGCTATCTTGTACACCTTCCCTCTTGGACAATTGCTTGTCCGCCAATAAAAAACCCAGTGCACAAGCAACTGGGAGACAATACGCACAGGTGGCGTGCGAAGGTTAAATTGTCTGACCAGACAGCTGCTTTTGCGCTGTGTAGGTGGGGACTCACGTTCAATCCCGCTTCAAAAGTACCTTGTAAGGTTACCTCTATCGAGAAAACATTACAAGTACCAAGTTAGATATGACGAGAAATTCACATCTAGCTTAAACTTTTAGCTGGTGCCCGAGGTGGGACTTGAACCCACACGAGTTTCCTCAAAGGTTTTTGAGACCTCCGCGTCTGCCATTCCGCCACTCGGGCTAAAAAGTTTGCATAGGTACTATACCGCACCTATGCAAATCTGTCTTGCTAAATCATCAAAGTTATAGCTGATTTAATCCTGTAAGAAAGGGTTAGTTGCTATCTCTGCCTCAAGAGACGTTTGATTTCCATGTCCTGACAAAATAATGGAGGTTGGATCAAGCTCTGTCTTGATGCGGTTCAAAGAAGCCTTAAGCGTTTCAAAGTTGCCACCTGGAAGGTCTGTTCTTCCTGCAGAGCCCTGGAAAAGCGTATCGCCTACAAAAACGGCGCCAGTAGCAGTTCCCTCACCCACCAAAACAATGCCGCCAGGAGTGTGACCAGGAGTTTCCATAATCTTGAACTGTGCAGTTCCAACAGAGAGAACATCTCCCTCGTGGAGAAAACCGTCTGGCTCTGGAGCATCATCGTAAATCTCGTTTGAGTTATGAGCCCTCTTTGCAAGCTCATTATCTGCTTCGTTGATTAGGTACTGAGCGCCAGGCACAGCAAGCTTCAAAGCCTTAACGCCACCAACGTGATCAGCATGGCCGTGAGTAGCAACAATGTACTTAAGCTCAAGGTTCAAGAGCTGTGCAGCAATCTCTGCACCCGATGC
>CALGXY010000147.1:0-17815 GCA_937935155.1 uncultured Atopobium sp.
GGCATCACCTGCTTGCGCAGGCCGGCAACCTTGTTCATTGCTGCACCTCATGGTCAAAGATTCTTGTAGTCACTCATCCAGATTTAAACATGCTCTTTGGCACAGAACTTCTCGCCTCGTTAGAGTTAACTGGCTTTTCTGTTACAACTGCCGAAGTTCCCACAGGTGAGCACGCAAAATCATTTGAGTCGTATCAAAAGCTGGTAAGCGTCCTTGCAGAAAACCGTTTTACGCGAGAAGACATTGTTGTGGCTTTTGGCGGAGGCGTTATTGGCGATCTTGCGGGATTTGCTGCAGCTACCTACATGCGCGGCTGCGCGCTCATCCACGTTCCCACCTCGCTTTTGGCAATGATTGACTCCTCAATTGGTGGAAAAACTGCCATTGACCTACCGTTTGGAAAAAATCTGGTTGGAGCCTTCTATAACCCCAGGGCGGTTATTGTTGACCTTGAGCTGCTGAACTCTATTCCGACTCCCCTCTTGCAAGATAGCTGCGGAGAGCTTATTAAATACGGCGTTCTTTCTGGACATGAGCTCTTCAATAAAATCTCTCTGGCGAGAAACCCCGTGCAGGTCATCGACGTACCGCATAGGCAAGAACTCATTCAAGCGTGTATCGAAATAAAAAAATCAATCGTTGAAGCAGACTTCAAAGAAGCAGGGTCTAGAAAATTGCTCAATCTGGGCCATACACTTGGCCATGCTGTTGAGACGCTCAGCAACTTTGAACTTGGACACGGCTCCTGTGTGGCTGCTGGAACTTCCCTGTTGGCAAAAGCCTGTTCCAAGCTTGGTCTTTGTTCTGTTGAAGACGCAGAGAACATCATTACACTTACGCAGTCATATAACCTTCCTACCAGCACTTCATTTACTGTGGAAGAACTTTACAGCGCAGCACTTCATGACAAGAAAAGCCACGCAGATTCAATTGATATGGCGCTTATCTATGGCATTGGTGATGTTCGCATTGAGCACAAATCATTTACAGAACTTAAACAGCTTATTGAGTTGGCAAATAAAGACTAACGTCCTTGACGCTCTAGCTCTTCTGCAAGCTTACGTACTGACTCGTTTAAGGCAGTCTTGTCTTCAGCTAGGATATCGTTTTTGTTGAAGATGCCGTTAGCAGTTCCTACATAAGCGTATCCACCAGCAAATACGTCAGCAATAGTATCTGTTGTAACGCCACCAACCGCCATAAGCGGTAAGTTTCCTAAAGGCTCGCATACCTTTTTGGCGTATCCATAACTAACCTCATTTGCGGGGAATACTTTGACAATATCTGCACCAAGAGCAAATGCATGAGCAATCTCTGTTGGCGTAAATGCTCCCGGAACACTCAAAATCTCATGCTCTTTGCAGTAGTCAAACATCTCTTCAGAGAGAAGCGTTGGTGCTAAAACAAACGTAGCGCCAGCTTTATGAGCCGTCTGAAGATCTTCAAGAGTAAGCACGGTACCAGCGCCAATATTGATATCAGAGCCATATTCACTGGACAGCTTCTGAATTAACGAGGCAGCTTCTGGAGTGTTCATGGTTACTTCAACGTTATGCACAGGAGAATCAACAAGAACCTCAACGACAGCTTTAACCTGATTGTACGTATAACCACGTAAAACCTGAGTTACGGCACTAAAAGGCTTATTCACTTGCTTCCTCCTTTAATCTTCAAACAATTTTAACCATATCCTTCTCTGACACTCAACTGCGGTATTCTTACATCAAGCAATTAGTTATGGAGCGTGTGAAAAATGGATGTTTCAATAACTCCTCATGATTTGTTTGGAACGGTAGAAGCCATCCCGTCAAAATCATGCGCTCATCGCGCGCTCATCTGCGCTTCATTTGCAAACGGCACTACTAACATTACCTGTCCTTACGTCTCAGAGGACATTCAAGTAACTGTTGATTGTCTTAAAGCTTTAGGCACCACTATCGCTAGAACCAAACAGGGATTTAGAGTTGTCCCTGCAAAAGAGCAAAATCGCCCTCAAAACGTGCAAATTAACTGCAAAGAATCTGGCACCACGCTCAGGTTTTTACTCCCCCTTCTGGGCGCGCTAAACGTAAACGCCACAATTTCTGCAGAAGGAAGACTCTTTTCTCGACCCCTAGAGCCGCTTGTCTCAGAACTCTCTGCCCATGGTATGTCTTTTAGCTGGCAAGACGAGAAGACCCTTGAAGTTTCAGGCAAACTTATTGGCGGTTTATTTGAGCTACCAGGAGATATTTCATCTCAATTCATTTCTGGACTTTTGCTGTCATTACCTTTGTTAAACGAATCTTCAACGATACAAATTACAGGGCCCATCCAGTCAAAAGACTATCTGGCTATCACAGAGCACGTATTGAAAGACTTTGGCGTTACTACTGTATTTAATACAAGGAATGCCACCTATACCATTGAACCTCAACACTACGTTTGTCCAGGTGTTTATTCAATCGAAGGAGATTGGTCAAATGCTGCGCCATGGCTTGCCGCAGGAGCAATTGGGCAAGGCGTAGAGGTCACAGGGCTCTCCATGCAAAGTGTCCAGGGAGATAGAGCTATCTTAGCCGCGTTATCGCTTGTGGGCGCACGTGTTTCTCGCCAGCAAAAAGGTGCAGCTTGTATGATGGATCACCTGCGGCCGTTTACCATTTCTGTCTCCGAGGTGTGTGATCTTGCCCCGGTACTTGCTGCATTAGCTGCGTTTATCCCTGGAACAAGTAGGCTTACCAATATTCAGCGCCTTCGTCTTAAAGAGTCCGACCGCGTTCAAAGTATCTGCAACGTACTTAAGGCATTTGGTGTGACCGTTGAACTCTCTGAAGATCAGACAGAACTTGGTATCACAGGAGGAAAACAGCCCATCAGCTGCATTGTGGACTCATGCAATGATCATCGCATGGTGATGATGGCAACTATTTTGGCTTCGTATGCAACGGGTCCTGTCATAATCACCCATGCCGAGGCAATCAATAAGTCGTATCCGCTCTTCTTTGAGCACTTCAAGCAGCTTGGTGGCGTCTGCCACAGTATGGAGTCATAAATGATGACCTCAACTTTTGGGACAACAGTAAAAGTATCTATTTTTGGCGAGTCTCATGCTCCAAAAATCGGCTGCACCATTGAAGGTTTACCTGCTGGTTTTGCCGTTGACTTAGCAGCTCTCAAGACATTCCTTCAAAGAAGATCCTCGTCGCATCCATGGGATACTCCGCGTAAAGAGGCTGACAATCCACAGTTTATCTCTGGAATTTCAGCAGAAGGCATTCTAGATGGCTCCCCACTCACGGCGGAGCTACCTAACACAAACGTTCGTCCACAAGATTACGCAGCTACAAAGCTTGTCCCACGACCAGGACATGCCGATTTTTCTGCCTGGACAAAATGGGGAGACTCGTACAAGCAAACGGGCGGAGGACATTTTTCCGCCCGCCTAACCGCCCCTCTCTGCATTGCGGGAGGAATAGCGCTCCAGATTTTGCGAGCTCAGGGCATAACTATTGCAGCTCACGTTCTCAAAATAAAGGACGTCAGCGATACTCCCCTTGAGCTCGTAGACAACTCACTTGAGGCCAACAAGCTACTTGCTTACCAAATGGATCAGCTGCTCCAAGCTGATCCTCAAGCGCTTCCTTTCCTTGATGCCCAAGCTGGCGAGAAAACCAGTGCACTCCTTACGCAGCTGTGCTCAGAGAAAAATACTGTTGGCGGCAACATAGAATGTGCGGCAACGGGTGTTCCTGCAGGTATTGGGTGCCCTCATTTCCATGGGCTTGAAAATACCATCTCTGCTGCAGTCTTTGGTGTTCCCGCTGTTAAAGCCATAGAATTTGGTAGCGGCATGAATGTTGCAAATTTACTTGGCTCTGAGAATAACGATGCCTTTGAGGCGCGTAACGGCTCCGTTGTGCCAACCACCAATCATGCTGGAGGTATTCTGGGCGGTATTTCAACAGGCGCTCCCATCTGGTTTAGATGTGCGTTAAAACCTATCTCGAGCATTGGCCTACCACAGAACTCGGTAAACCTTCAAACTATGGAACCAGAGCAGCTTGTTGTTCAGGGCAGACATGATGTAACTGCGGTTTTGCGCGCTGTTCCCTGCGTTGAAAGCGCTTTTGCACTAGCTCTTCTCGACACCTTATATTCCTGGCCCTCTGAGCAGAACGGATATCACAATGACTAATCAGCTAGAAACGCTTCGCCAGGAAATCGATTCAATTGATGCGCAAATCTTTGACCTCTTTGAGCAGAGGATTGCGGTTGCCAAACAAATTGGTGCTTACAAAAAAGAGCATGAACTTACTGTTCTTGATTTCTCAAGAGAAAATGCTAAAAGAGACCAGGTTAAAGCCTCTGTTTCTAATGAACTTGAACCATATGCTTTAGAGTTACTTGAGGTATTGATGAACGCTGCAAAGGCAGTTCAGGAGACATCTCGTGAGCTCTAAAACTGTACAACAAGGTTCAAGTAACCCTACAGCCCCTCTTGCTCCTTACGGCCTTATTGGCGAGAAACTCTCTCATAGTTGGTCGGCAGCAATTCATGAAAAGTTGGGGTCATTTCCCTACCAGCTTCATGAGCTTTCTGCTTCTGAGCTAAAGGGTTTTCTCAAAGACCAACCTTGGCAGGGCTTGAACGTTACTATCCCCTACAAAAAGGATGCCTGTGCTCTTGCGGACTCAGCTTCTGAGAATGCACAAGCTACAGGAGCGGCAAATACCCTGGTAAAAGATGCCAATGGTTTTATAGCAGCAGACAACACCGATGTGTATGGCTTTGAGTATCTGGTAAAAAGCCTCAAGGTCAACTTGAGCCAAAAGAAAGTAATGGTCTTAGGAGCCTTTGGTGGTGCTGGTCAGGCAATTTGCTATGCGCTCAAAAAAGGCGGTGCATATGTTGTGGGAGTCTCCAGAAACCCTCACGAAAGTTCTTTATATGTAGACTACGCAATTACCTATGACCAGCTTAAATTCCACTATGACGCTGAGCTTCTTGTCAATGCAACGCCAGTAGGAATGTCCCCACATGCTGGTGTTTCTCCTCTTTCAAAAGAGGAACTTGCTGCTTTTACTTCCCTCCAATGCGTGATTGATCTTATCTATAATCCACTTCGCTCTCAACTTCTACTTGATGCAGAAAGTCTTGGAATACTCAATGCAAATGGTTTAAAAATGCTGGTAGCTCAAGCAGCAAGAGCAAGCTCACTCTTTTTGGGAAAAGATGTATCAGACTCTCAGATAGAAAGCATCTCACGTGAGCTTCATGCTTCAAAAGAAAACATTGTACTTATTGGTATGCCGGGAGTTGGAAAAACCTCTACGGGAGAAGCTCTAGCAAAACTCCTGAATCGTCCCTGGATAGACACTGATTTTCTCATCAAGCAGAAAGCTCACTGCGAGGCGGCAACCTACCTACAAACACACGGTGAAGCGGCTTTTAGGCATCTAGAGCATGAGGTAATTCAAGAGACTTCTGGCATGACTGGCTCAGTGATCTCTTGCGGAGGTGGCGTAGTTGTTACACCTTCAAACTACCAAGCGCTCCGTCAAAACGGCAAGCTTGTCTACCTTACACGCCCGCTTGAAGACCTAGCTATTGTCGGCAGACCTCTTTCAGAACGTATGGGTGTTCAGAATCTTGCCGCAGTGCGTATTCCGCTCTATGAAGCATGGGCTGACGTAACCTTTTTTTGTCTCGGTAGTCCAGACGCAGATGCCAAGGGTCTTCTCGACACGCTTTAAGCATAACAGTAAGCGTTCGCAGTTATTTTTTAACCGTTCACCGGATGGTTCGTAGATTTTGAATTTTGGCACGTTAAAGCCCCTATACTTATGCCTCGTAGGTATGTATTCATAAAACTACGAGGATGCTAGACCAAGTCAAATAGTTAAGTGTTTGATATGTGGTTATACTTGGGGAGATATCCAATGGACGGCAATGCTATTGCTCACGAGATCCTAAATGCAATAGGCGGCTCAAAAAACTTAACTCACAACGAAGTATGCATGACACGACTTCGTCTTTCTATCAACGATATGACGCTTATAGACCATGAACAGCTGGCCACAGCCACTGGTGTTCTTGGTATTGTAGGAAAAGGCGCCAACGGACTTGAGGTAGTCTTTGGCCCCAATCTTGTATGTCAAGTAAATGATGCCCTTAGTCACATTTTGGGTGAGCCAGAAAAGACTTTTTGTTCGTTAGATGAGAAGCGAGCAGATCTTCCCACTCAGCACAACGAAGAGGTGGATGAGCTCATCTCTTTGCTTGCTCAAAAAAATACCCTTAATCAAGACGAAGAAGACTTTGGCAGTCTTGCTTCTGACTTAGACGCAGACGACTTTGAAGACAACTATGAGGATGACCTCGACGCTCCTCGCCTTCTCATTATCAACGGCCCAAACATCAACATGCTGGGCATTCGTGAGCCAGAGATTTATGGAAAAGCTGACTACAGAACCCTTATAGAGACTTGTAAGGAAGAAGCCCTCTCTCAAGGTTTCTCTGATTGTGTGTGTTATCAATCAAACCATGAGGGTGATCTAGTTGATGCGATCCAGGACGCGCTGGGCAGCTACGATGGCATTATTATCAATCCTGCCGCCTATACGCACACCTCAGTTGCCCTGCTCGACGCGGCACTAGCGGTGCAAATTCCCATGATTGAGGTACATCTTACTGACATCTCTACCAGAGAAGACTTTAGGCAGATTTCTTATATAAAAGACGCATGCTTTGCTACAGTTGCTGGTAAAGAAATTAACAGCTATAGAGAAGCAATCCAACTGATGGCGGTTCATCTCAAAGATGAAGCATAACCAGTTGCTTATAACCACTTGGCGAGAAACACAAACCTGCTGTAATACTAAATTGCAGCAGGTTTTTTATGCACACGTAAGTACATCTGACTCGGTTATCACCACATCTACGGCAACATCAAATGCTGTATGAGGAAGCATTGTCCGGCTCAAATTTTGCTGGTAAGCAAGACAAATTTTCTTGCCAGGGTACGTAGACAAGAACCGGTCATAAAAACCAGCACCATAACCCAGACGATACCCCTTTGTATCAACAAGAAGCGCTGGAACAATGCAAATCGAATTGTTCTTCTGGTCCTCAGTTAAAGCAGGCAGCTCTTTTGCTGGCTCAAGTAAGTTAAATGGTGCCGCTACCAGCTGTTCCAATGAAGCGATGGCAACAAACTCTAAACAATGTCCAGGTAGACAACGAGGTACCGCCACCGTTTTTCCATCGCGCAGAGCACTCTCAATAAACATCCTGGTAGAAATTTCAGATGAAACAGAAACATACGTTAAAACAGTAGTTGCTTCTGCATATTCAGAGGTTGCAAAAAGTTTCTGAGTAATGCGGTCATCAAGCACGGACCTCTCTTGCTCAGAAAGAGCTTCTCTTGCTGCTAGACATTCTTCTCGCAAACGTTGTTTTTCTAATGCCACAGTATCCATAAAGCCTCCCCTCTAGCTAAGAATAACAACATTTTTGTGGACATTTGAAGAAGAAACAGACACCTGTCGCAATAAATGTGACTAATTCTCAACAATTTTTATATAGCTTTCTTTTTAGCAAATTCCTGACCTGCGCAAATGTAAACCGTTTCTAACTTGTCAAAATATTGCGTATTTGTCGCTTGTTTAGCACTACATATTGAGTAAAGTTAGAGGTCGCAACTAATATTTGACGTCATTTGTCCAAAGACATACCTGCTGTCAAAATTAGTCTCAAGATTGCTATTTGTAAACTGCTGAGCGGCCATGCTCCACTCAACACGCTCAGCATGAACGCGGACATATACATTGTCCGTGTAAAAAGGAGTATGTTATGCAGGAAACACCAGCACAGGAGGCTTGGGACGGATTTGTCGGTGGCAACTGGCAAAGAGCTGTTGATGTCCGAGACTTCATTCAGAAGAATTACACCCCTTATGACGGTGATGATTCCTTCCTCGCTGGTCCAACTGAGGCTACTACAAAGCTTTGGGCGGATGTTATGGATCTCTTTGCACAAGAGACCGCAAACGGTGGCGTACTTGATATGGATACCAAGCAGGTTTCCACTATCACCTCCCACGAGGCTGGCTACATTGACAAACCACTTGAGCAGATTGTTGGTCTCCAGACTGACAAGCCCCTCAAGCGCGCTCTGATGGTAGACGGCGGCGTTCGTATGGCAATGGCTGCATGCAAGGCCTACGGTTATGAAGTTGACCCAGAGATTGTTGACTTCTACACCTATCGTCGCAAGACTCACAACGCTGGTGTTTTTGATGTCTACACCGAGGACATGCGCAAATGCCGTCACTCCCACATCATTACTGGTCTGCCTGATGCATATGGCCGTGGCCGCATCATCGGCGATTATCGTCGTGTTGCTCTCTACGGTGTTGACGCTCTTATCACTGATAAGACTAATCAGAAAAACGGTACCGGCTCCATCATGGACGAGAAGACCATTCGTCATCGCGAGGAGCTCTCCGAGCAGATTCGTGCTCTCAAGGAGCTTAAGCAGCTTGGCGAGATTTATGGTTTTGATTTGAGCCGTCCTGCAGAGAACTTCAAAGAGGCTGTTCAGTGGCTCTACCTGGGCTACCTTGCTGCTGTAAAAGAGCAGAATGGCGCTGCAATGTCCATTGGTCGTAACACCACCTTCCTGGACATCTATGCAGAGCGCGATCTTGCTCGTGGTACCTTCACTGAGTCTGAGATTCAGGAGATTGTTGACCACCTGGTTATGAAGCTTCGTATGGTCAAGTTTGCTCGTACTCCTGAGTACAACGAGCTCTTCTCCGGAGACCCTCAGTGGGTCACTGAGTCCATTGGTGGTATTGGCGTTGATGGCCGCTCTATGGTTACCAAGTCCTGCTTCCGCTGGCTCCACACCCTTGAGAATATGGGTACCAGCCCAGAGCCTAACCTGACTGTTCTGTGGTCTACCAAGCTTCCAGAAGGCTTCAAGCGCTACTGCGCAAAGATTTCTATTACCACCAGCTCTATCCAGTACGAGAACGACGATCTTATGCGCGTCTATCATGGCGATGACTACGCAATTGCTTGCTGCGTCAGCTCCATGCGCGTTGGTAAAGAGATGCAGTTCTTTGGCGCTCGTGCCAACCTTGCTAAATGCCTGCTTTACGCAATCAATGGCGGCCGTGACGAGAAGACCGGCGAGCAGATTGGTCCTAAGTACCGTGCCGTTGAAGGCGAATACCTTGATTACGACGATGTCTTCTCCAAGTACTTGGATATGATGCGCTGGCTTGCTGGCGTTTACGTCAACGCTCTTAACGCAATCCACTACATGCATGATAAGTACAGCTACGAGCGCATCCAGATGGCTCTGCACGATGAGCATGTTCACCGTTGGTTTGCAACAGGCATCGCAGGCCTTTCTGTTGTTGCTGACTCCCTCTCTGCAATCAAGTATGCAAAGGTAAGAGTTGTCCGCGACGAGACCGGTCTTGTTACCGATTACGTTACTGAGGGCGACTTCCCTAAGTACGGTAACGATGATGACCGCGTTGACACCATTGCTCATGACATCGTTGAGATTTTCATGAACATGATTCGTCAGAACCACACCTACCGTGATTCTGTTCCAACAACTTCTATCCTGACCATTACCTCAAACGTTGTATATGGTAAGGCTACCGGCAACACCCCTGACGGCCGCCGCGCGGGCGTTCCTTTTGCTCCTGGCGCTAACCCAATGCACCACCGCGATACTCACGGTGCTGTTGCATCTCTGGCCTCCGTTGCTAAGCTTCCATTCAACGACGCGCAGGACGGTATTTCCAATACCTTCTCAATCATTCCTAACGCTCTTGGTAAGGGCTCTGACGTCTACTTCCATGGTAGTGAGCTAGACCTTGAGCACATCGACTTCTCTGATATGAATCTTGATATTCAGATTGAGAACAAGATTGATTGTGCCTGTGAGGCAGATCCATCCGCAGCTGAAGGTGCTGAGGATCGTAAATAACAAGCCCTGGCGAGAAGATCTATCTACACGTTTCTTCTCGCCAACAAACTCGTAAGGAGAAACACATGCAGTCCAACGAAGTAGCTTCCGAGCAGATTGACAACCTGGTAAACATGATTGATGGCTATGCCGAGAAGGGCGGTCATCACCTCAACGTTAACGTATTTACTAAGGACACTCTTCTTGATGCTCAGGCACACCCAGAGAAGTATCCTCAGCTGACCATTCGCGTTTCTGGTTACGCTGTTAAGTTCAATTCCCTTACCAAAGAGCAGCAGGACGACGTTATTTCTCGTACCTTCCACGACGCTCTCTAAGGATTTCTTGTCCATGTCTTGTTCTGATACTCACATGGATCTCAATGACCCGCTCACAGTTTGTGGGCGGGTCCACTCTATTGAGACCTTTGGCACCGTAGATGGTCCTGGAACTCGCCTGGTTGTGTTTACCCAGGGATGTCCCATGCGCTGTGCCTATTGTCACAACCCAGATACCTGGCAATTTGGTATTGGAACAGAAACATCGGTAAAAGAAATACTTGCCACCTTTAACCGCAATAGAGCTTTTTACAGAAACGGTGGAATTACGGCTACTGGTGGTGAACCACTTGCTCAACCAGAGTTTATTGGCGCTCTGTTTGAGGCGGCTCATAATGACCCGCAAGGACGCATTCATACCTGTCTTGACTCTTCTGGCATTGCGTATAATCCAGAAACTCCAGAAAAATTTGAGCGCGTTCTTGATAACACTGATTTAGTGCTCCTTGATATCAAGCACTCTGATCCAAAGGGCCACATTAGTCTTTGCGAAGTTGGCTCAGAAAGACCACTTGCGTTTGGCGATGAGCTTAATCGTAGAGGCATTAAAGTTCTTATCAGACATGTTGTAGTGCCTGGAATTACTGATTCACCAGAAGAACTTGCTGGCGTTGGTAGAATTATTGCTCACTGGGATAACGTTATTGGATTAGACCTACTTCCCTATCACGTGATGGGCGTAAAAAAGTATGAAGAGCTAGGTATCCCTTACAAACTTGCTGACACTTCTGCCATGGATGGTAAAAAGATTCCTGAGCTGCGCAAGCAAGTCCTTATTGCACGTTCCCTTGAACGCAAACGACTTTCATAAAACTACCAGCAGCCCATTTAGCTACTGGTAGCAATTTAAGGTGAGACGTAAAAATCAATCATTAATACACCCCGTTGAGCCTCCACTGTCGTAGAAAAAAATCTGGAAAGTATGATTGACATCCTGAAACTGCTTCATATACAGAAGTTCAGTCAGTTCCGTTGGCATTACAGCTCTGAAACAAGCATTTGCAAAGGGAAAATATGTGCAGTTGAGGCAATGTGACTAAACATCACCGTTAAACAACAATGACACAGACGTTGACGGGCATATCACAAAAAGGGCACAGCGTTTTGCTGTGCCCTTCTCAACTGTTATCGCTATCTTCTTACTACTGCTTTTCCGTAACCACTGAATCGTAATCGCGGCTCTATGCCTGAGACTCTGTGCGACGACGATGCAGAGTAGATGCTACAAACACAAGCAGACCGGTAGCAGCAAGCGAGAAAATCATGGCCGGCGAATTATCTCCCGTATCGGGAAGTGCACCGGGAGCCTTTGTTGAAGTAGTCTTATTTTCAGCAGGCGTCGGCTCATCAATACGTTCCCACTGAGCATAAAGTACATTTCCCTCTGCATTTATGGTGTCAACTTCCACCTTATCGCCCCGATGGAGCAGTGTACCACCCTCTTTTGAGATAGACCAGCCTAAGAAGCGATATCCTGCTCGCACCGGATCTGCCGCATCAATGGTAAGAGTATCGTTTGACTCAACGAAATCTGAGTATGTACGACCGGGAGCGCCTTCGTAGTTGAGATCATACGCAAGACGTACGGCATTGGAGTTTGCCCACACGGCGCGCAGGGAAATATCCGAGGTTCCCATCGGAATCAAATCACCCGGATAGTAGCGTGTTCCGTCACTTGCAACCCAGCAAATGAATCCACGGGAGCCTGCAGGAGGAGTCACACCGGAAGCATCAAGCACACGAATATCAGAGCCTTCGGCATAGTGCATCGGATCTGAAACAGAGCCTGTACCACCGGCAAGATCATAGGTGATGGTGTGGGCCTGGTTTATCGGAACCCATTTTGCCGTAAGGGTAATGTCTTCTGTCACGGGACTTCCAAAACGATACGTCTTTCCATCGTTTCGGAGCCATGCGACAAGAACATAGCCATCGCGCGTTACCCCCGTTGGTTCATCGAGGGCTGTTTGCGCGGGTACTGACACGGTCTTGTTGGGTGTTCCGTTGTTGTACACATACGTGACATTAACGGGTACCGGCTCCCATTTGGCATACAGAGAGGTATCACTTGAGGGCATGGAGTTGTCAGAGGTGAGAGGCATGGTCAACTGAGCGTTTCGATACCAGCCGACAAACCGGTAGTACTGTGGCAATCCGGCAGGACGACTTGGCGTTGAGTTTGAGATGTCGGCTAACGAAGCTCCATATTTACGCTGTTCAGATGAGATTGTGGTTTCAGAGGTAACGGAAGTTGCCGCGTTTTTGAGAGTCAGATTATAGGTAATGCGCTTTCTGACCATAACAAGATATTTTGTAGGAAGAGGCTTAAAAGCAACGTCTCCGCTGGCAGCATCATATATCGCAGGACCTTCTCCCTTAGAAATATCAAACCACTGAGTAACGTCGGTATCAAGGTTTAGATCTTTCGGATCTTTAGGAGTTCCGGTAGGCGTGTAATAGCCGTACTTGACGTAAGAAAACATTGCCAGGTTTGTACTGAAACTAAATGTTCCATCGGCAGGTATCCAAGAAGCATTATATGCACTGTAGCCGTTCCCATTTGCGTTGTCAGTAAATATGGCAAAGTCTTTGGTCAGATTCACCTTATTAGGATAAAGATCGAAACGGCTTGCCGTGCGATTTCTGCTGCCTGGTGAATTAAAGCTAGAAGGACTCTTGGCATACCAAAGATTACCGTCATCCCAGCGATACCCTGCTTCAGGTTCAATAGGCGTAAATGTTGCGCCGTAGAGCCCTAAGAACGTATGGGCAGCATTGCCTGAGTAGTTTTCAACCCCTGTTTTATCGGTGTCATTGGTATAGTCAGTCTTGCTATTGTAAAAATTAACACGTACCAGCGTGCGATCAAGATACACGTTTGACGTTGTCCTACCATCTGCGGAAACCGTAGCCGAGCTGTCGCTCCGTTCGGTGTCAAGGAGCAAATGACCGTAGTACTGGCCATTGATAGCGGCAATTTTTGATGCAACATCTGTAGTTGCAGGAGAAATGGTAGCGTCGGTAGCGGCCGTATAACCTTGGACGGTATATAAAGCATAGGTCTTGTCGGCTGAAGCCGCATTATAAGGATCAGTAGGTTTCTGCACCCAGTAGTTCACATGATAGACCGTATTGGCGTTCGGCGTCCATGAAGCGGTAAGGCGGATAGATTGGGTAAGTTTTGAGCCAAAAGTGAAGGCTGCACCATCGGAAGTCTTCCAACCTGCAAAGGTATATCCGGTTCTTGTCGGATTGCTTGGTGCTACGGTTACATCGTCCGTATCAACATACTCGGTAGCCACGGAAGATCCACCGGCGCTATCAAAGGTGATGCTATGTCCGGCTTTGACAACAGGCCAAAGATAGACATCCTGACCATTGACGGTACCGAGACTTGCATCCGGCTGGGTTGCTCCTTTTGTGCGAGACCAGCCCACGGCCTGCATTTCAGGATTGCCAGTGTTTACGAGCGGAAGAATGCTGCTACCTTGAATGGTGTCGCCATCCGCATACGTCACCGCACTGAGCACGCGGTTTGAATCGGTAACAGACATGAAGTAAACGACATGGCGATTGGATGCAGTGAAATATGCATACAAATCAACCGGGGATGCTTCAGCCGCAGCATCAAGGGCAGCGCCGTTAAGCTCTGCGGCAGTCTTACCAAAGTCAGTAAAAGTAGATCCCGAAGAAGTTTTCCATCCGCGGAACGTTCCGTCTCCGGATGGAGTAGCGGGCTCTATCAAGCGCTCATCATCAGAGAGTTTCTGAGTTGACACAATGGAATCGGTACCGGATGCATCTATTACATGAAAACGATAAGTTATTGTGAAGTGCGTATCAGGCGTAGTTACGGCATAGACCGAAAAACCTTTTGCCGTAAAAGACACGGAGCCTGCAGCGGATGTAGGACTGCTCACCTGCTCTACGGATGAACTGTCAGAAATATGCCAGACCGAGACGGAGTTGCCGGAAATGCTGGAGGAGGAAATGTTTACGGCGATTGGCGAGCCGGCCGGCTCCCATTTTGTTCCATGGGCATCGCGAATGGTAATATCAAAGGCGAGAAGTGTTGTCTGACCTTTAATGGAGGCACTTGTCGGAACAGCTGACACGCTACCGCCGGAAGGGAGCTTTCCCGAGACCGTTATCTGAGTGCCGTCAGAAGCAGTTGTTGTCCAAGTCTCTTGGACAAGGTTCTTCTGAGAATCCTCCTTGGTTTGAGTTTGGACTTGAGTTTTTTCAGGTTCTGTTTGAGAGTTGGTGGAACTTTCGGAAGAATCGCTTGCAGGTGCCTCTGCTGTGGAGTTTGCCTCCGTGCGAGTTTCTTCATGCTTGACATTATCATCCTTCAGTTCATTCGGCTCAGCGGATGACTCAGTAGATAAACCGTTGTTCTTCTCCGCTTGTGCAGAAGCCGTGGTACCGACTACTTCTGCAAACCCCTGTGCCGGAGTACTCCCAAACTCTGTGCTCATCTCCGCAAGCGCAGGAGTCGGCATAGACATTGAAAATGCTACGAGCGCCACAAGAATAATCCTTGAAATTGCACCTTTTCTTTTCATGGTGCCTCCTGAATAACTCCGAATAACTTTATAAATAAATCCTCAAAGTCTATATATAATCTATCGGATAACAAATCGCACTGTTATAGGGCAATATCGCAAATTTTTATAGTATCAACACACTAAGTTCATAATCTGTAAGCTTTGCTTTCAGGCGCGCAGGACCAATCTATCCATACTGCCTCCCCTATTTCCTGCGTCACATGCGTGTAATACTATGTTACGAACCATCAACCAAATCATGGTAAGGACTCATGTGACCGCCAAAACCGTACAGATAGCAGGCATTTCCATACAGCTCACACGCAAGGCCGTAAAGAACATCAATCTGCGTGTTAGTCGAGAAGGTCGCGTTGACGTGAGCTATCCGTGGCACACTTCCGAAGCGGCTGCAATCGCCTTTGTCGAATCCAAATCTGATTGGATTCGCACCGCTCTTTCTCGCGCCTCTTCACTTGGCGAGAAGAACCTTCAAGTTCCCACTCCCATAGCCTCCGGACATACGGTGAGCGTTTGGGGACACCCGTACAACCTGCGCATCATTCACGGACCAAAGCGGGCGGCGCGCATCTTTGCACACGACGTTGTTATCACGCTTCCCAACCGCTACCTGGACGACCTTGCCTCCGAAGCTTCACAGCAAGCCGTTCGTAAAACATTTGATGAGTTTCTCGCTCAAGAGATGCGCACGGTCCTGCCTGAGCTTACCGCTGCCATGGAAACAAGAGCTCAAAAGCAAGCCTCGCGGTATAAAATACGCCGCATGAAAAGCCGTTGGGGATCTTGCAACACATGTACAGGAGCCATCACGCTCAACCTTGAGCTTGCCGAATATGACAAAGAGGCTCTGAAATACGTTATCGCTCACGAACTCACCCATCTCTACGTTCGCAGACACAACCGCGAATTCTATGCGCTTCTCGCCACGTTCTATCCAAACTGGAAAGAAGTCCGCGCCAGCCTCAAAGGCGCTCGGCCGTCTTTGCGATAGAATAAGCACTGTTGACTAGAAACGCGGGCGTCTCAGTGAGGCGCTGCGCACGAACTTGAAAGTTTGGGAGTTTTTATGCCAAATGAGGGCAGCTACGAGGCGGCGCTCCGTCGCTCAAATGAGATTCAAGCAGATCTGCCAGAGCATGCAGGAAAGTACAACATGCTTACAGGGGATCGTCCCACCGGAAGACTTCACCTTGGCCATTACTTTGGCACCATTGTTGAGCGCGTAAGACTCCAAAATCTTGGTGTTCATACCAATATTATTATTGCTGACTACCAGGTCATTACAGACAGAGACACTACTGAGCATATTGCAGACAATGTCTACAATATGGTTATTGATTATCTGGCCTGCGGAATTGATCCAGAAAAGACCATGATTTTCACGCATTCTGCAGTCCCAGCTCTCAATCAGCTCATGTTGCCGTTCCTCTCGCTTGTTACCGAGTCTGAGCTTCATAGAAATCCAACCGTTAAGGCAGAGCAGGAAGCATCTGGCCATGCTCTCACCGGTCTTCTCCTCACCTATCCTGTCCACCAGGCATGCGACATTCTTTTCTGCAAAGGAAATGTTGTTCCTGTTGGTCGCGATCAGCTGCCTCACATTGAGATTACCTCTAAGATTGCTCGTCGCTTTAACGAGCGCTACGGCAAGGTGTTCCCAGAGGTTTCTGGCCTTCTCACCTCTACCCCATTGATTCCTGGCCTTGATGGCCGCAAGATGAGCAAGTCTTACGGTAACGCTATCTCGCTTTCTATGACAGCTGAAGAGACTGCCAAGCTTATCAAGAAGTCCAAGACTGATTCTGAGCGCATGATTACCTTTGACCCAGACAATCGTCCTGGAGTCTCTGCGCTTCTCACCACTGCTGGTATTTGTACTGGTCGTGATCCAAAAGAGATTGCTGACGAGATTGGTATGGGCGGCGGCGGAGCACTCAAGGCTTACGTCATCGATGCTGTTAACTCCTACTTTGAGCCAATTCGTCAGAGGCGCGCAGAGTTTGCAGCTCAGCCAGACCTTATTCGTGACATCATCCACGACGGAAACGCTCGTGCAAACGTTATTGCTAACGCCACGCTTGACGAGGTCCGCGAGGCAATGGGAATGGTCTACTAAGTGTCTGAGCTCACCTTACATGTTGAACGTATGAGTTATGGCCCAGACGCCATTGCTCATACTTCAGAAGGAAAAACGGTCTTCATCTCTGGTGGCGCCGTCCCTGGAGATACCGTCAGTGTGCAGATTACCGAGGACACAGATAGGTTTTCTCGCGCACAACTTGTAAAGGTCTTGGAAGCATCTGCATTCAGAGACCCCCAACCCAATCCCTTTGTAGCACTCACGGGTGCCACCCCTTGGGGCAACATGCTCTATGAGCAGCAACTTGTCGAGAAACGCAACGGCGTGATATCTGCTCTTGAGCGCATTGGACATTTTTCTCACGACGATGTTTCTGAGCTGGTAAAAGACATTGTTTCCCCTGGCGAGCCATGGGGTTATCGCAACAAAATTGAACTGGCATTTAAGCGCAATGGCAATAAAACCCTGGTAGGCATGTATGCGCCTAATGGACAGGATATTGTTCGTATTAAAGACTGTCCGCTCTTAGATAAAAGCAACCAGAAGGCTGTTGGCGCCGTAAGCGGCGCCCTCTCCTACCTCTCGGGCTCTCACGAGCTTGATATAGAACGTATTGGCATCAGAGTGTCTAGACGCACTAAAGAGCTTGAGGTGGCGCTCTGGACCGCTCCGAGCGGCTTCCCACGCACACAAGTGGCGCGCGTTTTGAGTGATGCAGTCAAGGCAACAAGTGTTGTCCGCGTTATGACCAAAGGCCCTAGTAAAGCTCGCCGTGTAGTAGGCGTAGAGCGCCTGAGTGGCTCCGGCTCATGGAGCGAGCTTATTGATGGTCAGAAGATGCAGCTTTCTGCACCTTCGTTTT
>CALGXY010000148.1:0-1054 GCA_937935155.1 uncultured Atopobium sp.
AAACCCAGCGTGAATCCGATGCGCCCCGTCCCAATTATTGCCGCCGTGTAGATTTTTTTTAGCATGAACGTCCCCTTTCCGTAAAGTCCATTCAATTTTACACCAAAATCACGCAAAATCCATACACCTAAAAAGGCGCATGGATTCAAACTAAAACAAAAACCGATTCTATTCCGTGTAGTTCAACGCTGAAACGACCGCCGCAATTCCAGCCCGCCCATCATCTGCTTTGGAAGAGAGATTCCGTAATCCTGTTCCAGACTGATGCGAGCCGCTGAATGCAGTAAACACAAGTTTTCCCGAATACGGAGTCCTTTCAAGGCATCCTTAAAGCGAGTAATTGCTCGTATGTCCGCCCCACGAATCTGGACAATGCCCCAAAATCTCAAAAGTGTTGAACACTACACAAAAATCTAATTTCTTCTCGCATGGCAAGCGTACCGAAAAGGTTCTCCTTTCAGGTACGCTTTTTTATTTTAGCTCATATCTTTATGAAAGGAGAATTACTATGAAAAAAAGTAATTCAAAGCAGAAGGCACAAGGTGCCTTCAGGAAGTTGGGAGCCGTGGCACTCATCACAGCCGACACAACCGTCAGCATGAGCTTTGAGCCAAATCCTGTAGAAGGTGGTGCCGTACTCATCTTGAGTCCAGACCACCTCAACATCAAAGTCGCGGCGAATACGGAGGACGGCTCTGATATAACGGTGGAAGGTTGCACCGAGACAAGGCTTGCAAGCGACACAAAAACCACACTGCACGCAAGAGGAACAACCGTCATTCTCAAAGGCAAAATCACCGAGCTTGATGTTAGCGGTACTTACGCCAATAAGCAGACACTCACCGCCCTCAACGTGCAGGGCTTAACTTCTTTGCAAAAGCTTTACTGCTACCACAATCAGCTCACTGAGCTTAACGTGCAGGGCTTAACCTCTTTGATAAGGCTTGAATGTTACTACAATAAGCTCACCGAGCTTAACGTGCAGGGCTTAACCTCTTTGAAAGTACTTGAGTGCTACAGCAATCAGCTCACCGAGCTTAACGTGCAGGGCTTA
>CALGXY010000149.1:0-10915 GCA_937935155.1 uncultured Atopobium sp.
TCCAACAGAAGTTCAAACTTTGATGGCGGAGGGACGCATTAGTGCTGGACATGCTCGAGCAATTCTTTCTGTAAGCGGAAAAGAAGGAAGAATTAAGCTTGCCCAGAGAGTATTCGAAGAGAATTTGTCGGTTCGTCAGACAGAAAATCTTGCTCCACTATTTTCTGTCACAAATACTGAGAAACCAAAAAGGCAACCAACTCCACAGGCATACAAGCGTGCAGCAAGGCAACTAAGAATTGCTCTGGATACCCCAGTTAAAGTACGAAATGTCCGTGGCAAGAATAAGATTGAAATTGAGTTCAATGACGAGGATGAACTTGCTGCTCTAGTGGAAAAGCTCTCAAACGTTAAAGAAGCATAATGAAGATAAAGTTTGCAATCATATCCAGCGTCTCATTACTGGGAATAGCTTTTCTCGCCAAACATGCTTTGTTGACAAAAGAGGCACAGAGAAGCTTTCTTCATGCGATGAGAAGGTCGAGGAGAGCACTCGATGCAATTCTTGATGACTATTCAGGTAGTAGTAATAGAAAAAGCGCAAAAAACATTCTTTCTTACCAAGCAAAGGTGGAAAAAGAATGGTTAAATGCAATTCAATAGAACATACGTTCTATAATACGAACTAAAAAGAAGGGGTCCCTGAGACCCCTTCTTTGCATTGAATGCATGAAAAGTTCTGATATGAGCACTATCTATATAAGCGATGTTTAGCGTGCGTTTCTTTTCTGGAAAAGCTGGCCGCAAGCTGCATCGATATCAGATCCACGAGAAAGACGAATAGTTGCTTCAACACCAACAGAGTTAAGGCTGTTCACAAACTCCTGAGCACGAGCAGGGGAAGTTGGATGGAATTTTGAGCCCTCAATCTCGTTAAGCTGGATGATATTGACGTGGCAAAGCGTTCCTCGACAGAAGTCTCTTAGGGCACCAAGCTCATTGTCGGAATCATTAACGCCCTTAATCAGCGCGTACTCATATGTTGGACGACGACCGGTCTTATCGACATACTCTCCCATAATGTCGTACAGGTGAATGAGCGAGTACTTACGTACTCCCGGCATAAGAGAATCGCGCGTCTTTTGAACGGCGGAGTGAAGCGAAACGGCAAGCGTAAATTGCTCTGGCTCAGAGGCAAAACGCTTAATCATTGGAATAACACCGCAGGTAGACACCGTAATATGGCGAGCACCAATGCCAGCTCCGTCAGGGGAGTTAAGACGTCTCATTGCCGCAAGAGTAGCGTCGTAGTTCATGAAGGGCTCGCCCTGTCCCATAAGAACAACGCTGGTAACGCGCGCGTCAAAATCGTCGCGGACGTGCATAACCTGCTCGTAAATCTCGCTCGCAGAAAGAGAGCGCGTGAGACCAGCAGCGCCTGTTGCACAGAAAGCACAGCCCATGGCGCAGCCAGCCTGTGTAGAAGCACAGACCGAAAGCTTATTGCCAGTTGGCATACCAACGCACTCGACAGAAGTGCCATCAGGGTAGCGAAGCAGGTATTTACGGCTTCCGTCTTCAGAGACCTGGCGAACAATTTGTTCAGCACCAGCAAGCGTTACCTGCTTAGATAGTTCTTCTCGCAGTGTTTTTGGAAGATTACTCATCTGATCAAAAGAGGTAGCGCCCTTAGACCAAATCCACTCCTCAATCTGCTTTGCACGGAATTTTGGCTGTCCAAGAGAAGTCACAAGCTCAAGGATTTGTTCTGATGAAAGGCTTCTGAGGTCAGATTTGGCGGCAGCCTTCTGTGGACGAGAATCAAGCGCGGAGATGTCTGCGCCGTCAGCCGTGGTGTTTGTGCCGTCAAGAGTATTATTTGATTGCATTTTTGTCCTTCTCCAACTCTTCTAAGCTATCTGCGGTATCTTAGAAGAAATACGTTTATTAGAGTTTACCCTATGGGAGACTTATCTGAAGGAGCGGAAATGACACGTGAAGAGCTAAAAAAGCTTCATGTAGCAGTTGTTTCAGGCGGTTGGTCAGACGAGCATGAGATTGCAATGGAGTCTGGCAAGCAGTGTGCAGCAGCACTCAAAGAAGCTGGCTTTACCAGTGTTGACCTGCTTGATGTTGCAGAAAAAGACTTTGTAGTTACCCTTGCTCAGGGCGGTTATGATGTCGTGTACGTTGCTATGCACGGTCGTTTTGGTGAGGATGGCTGCATCCAGGGTCTTCTCGAGATTCTGCACATTCCTTACACGTTTTCTGGCGTCCTTGCGTCTGCCATGGGAACTGAAAAAGAGCTGTCGAAGCTCATGTATAGGCAGGCAGGCGTTCCAACTCCTAAGGGAATTGACGTTGCTGCAGGCACCGTCTTCACAGATGAACAGGTAGACAAGCTTATTGAGGACCTCGGACTCCCTATGTTTGTAAAGCCTTCTGGTAACGGCTCCAGCTACGGCGTTACGCGCGTTACTTCGCGAGAAGAACTTCCCGCTGCACTTGAACTTGCGGGTGAGCAGGGCGAGCGCATCCTCATCGAGGAGAGCATTGAGGGAACGGAGATTACCGTTCCTGTCATTGGCAACGAGAACCCAACCGCTCTACCAATCGTTGAGATTGTTACCGGCGATGAGTTCTACAGCATTAAAACAAAATATGAGCCAGCATCCCTTCACCATGTGATTCCAGCTCGTCTTGAGCCTGCAGTGTACGCACGCGCCCAGGAGCTGGCAATTAAGGCTCACAATGCACTTGGCTGCCGCGGCGTTTCTCGTAGTGACTTTATTGTTACGAAGGACGGCGTCCCAGTGGTGCTGGAGACAAATACCATTCCTGGTATGACCGCACGTTCTTTGCTGCCTGATTCTGCACGTACCGGCGGCATTGATTTCCCTGAGCTCTGCACTCGCTTTATTGAGTTTGCGCTTGAGGATCGTCAGTAGATTTGTAGGTTATGACCAGCACTAAAAGCGCTACGCAAAAGCTAGAAGAACTCATTCTTCCAGGTACCCCCTCTGCGGTTTGCAAGAAGTATTTAGAACTTGCAGAGAGGGCTGAGCATGAGTCATTTGATGTCTTAGAGGATGACATTGTTGTTTTGGATACCGAGACAACAGGTCTGTCCTTTAAGAAGTGTTCCCTTATTGAGATTTCTGCTGCTAAATTGAGTGGTAGAGAGATTGTGGAGCGCTTTCAGACTTTTGTTGATCCAGGGTGTCCAATTCCAGAAGAGATTACGGCCCTCACTTCAATTACCGATGAAGACGTTAAAGGTGCGCCAAGCGCAAAGGAAGCAGTTGCTGCACTTGCAGAATTTGTTGGCGGTCTTCCGGTTTTGGCTCACAACGCCACGTTTGACCGTACGTTTATTGAGCGCATTCCTGGTGGCACTTCTGTCTCCGACACCTGGATTGATACGCTGTCGCTCTCACGCATAGCGCTACCTCGACTTTCTTCACACAAGCTTTCCAGCATGGCAGAAGCGTTTGGCACCATGAAGGTTACGCATCGCGCAAGTGATGACGTAGATGCTCTTTGTGGGATGTGGCGTATCTTGCTTTTGGGACTTATGAATTTGCCCCGCGGTCTTCTCGCTAAACTGGCGTCAATGCACGACGGAGTGGAGTGGACGTTTAGGCCAATCTTCTCGTATTTGTCGCAAATGAAGGAAGAAGAAGCAGTTCAGCGCGGTGTCGCAAAGAAAGATGCAACAGGTGCCGAACTTGCAGATGCAGAAATCTCAGGCACGTTTTTCTCGCTCAAGGATATTCGCAGCCAGCTTGTTGCCGACATAAAAGCAAAGGCGAGAAGGGATGCGGATGACCCAGAGACGCCTGCTATGCTGCCGATTTCTAAGGACGAGATTCATCGGGCATTTGCTAAGCCGGGCGTCGTTTCACAGATGTATGACAAATTTGAGACGCGCAGTGAGCAAGTTAGCATGTCCGTTGAGGTCAGAAATGCGCTGGTCACTTCTTCGCATAGAGAGCTTGAAGCCGGAACTGGCATTGGCAAGTCAATTGCATATCTGCTGCCTGAGGTACTTTTTGCGCAGAAAAACGACGTTACCGTAGGTATTGCTACAAAGACAAACGCACTGACCGACCAGCTTGTTGCACACGACCTTCCAGCGCTTGCGAAGGCGCTTCCTAACGGGTTGAGTTTTTGCAGCTTAAAGGGGTACGAGCATTATCCGTGCTTGCATCGTGTTGATAGAGCTGCCCTTGAAGAGCTTCCGCTGACGCTGATTGACCAGGAAGGCCGCTCGAGCAATAGCGTTGCCTCAGATATGCTGACCGCAATTGCTGTGATTTATGCATACGCATGCCAGTCAGCCGACGGCGATTTGGATGCGCTGGGTATTCGTTGGCGTTCAGTTCCACGCGAGATGGTAACCATCAAGGCTGCAGAGTGTCTGCGCTCCAAGTGTCCCTATTACCCTCACGAGTGCTTTGTTCATGGAGCTCGTAAACGTGCAGGGTCTTCAGATGTTGTGGTGACCAACCACTCTCTGTTGCTCAGAAACGTTGCTGCTGACGGTAAAATTCTGCCTCCTATCAGGCATTGGGTAATCGATGAGGCTCATGGTTTTGAAGCTGAAGCTCGCCGTCAGTGGGCAGTAGAAATTTCTGCCAAAGAGATGAGAAACGGCTTTGAGCTGCTTGGCGGAATTAAGTCCGGAGCCATTCATGCTGCTATGGTAGGCGCCGCTAATCTTGAGGACTCTACGCTGCTCACCGGTCTCCTCACACGCTCTGCAGCTGCAGTTCAGCGAGCCATGGCAGCAATGGGCAATCTTATGGCCACGGTGCATGAGCTGGCCCCGTTGGCTAAAAGTGATGGTGGTTATAACTCCCTTCAGCTTTGGATTAACGATGAAGTAAGAGAAACAGAGGAATGGAAAGAAGTCTTAGAGACCGCTTCCATTGCTCTTTCTGCTCTTGAAGAAGCGGCACTTCGAGTAGGAAAAGCCACCGACGCACTTGCCGCATCAGCGCCAAACCTTGCAAGCAACTTGAGTGAGGCTGGGGTGTTCTTGAGCACCCTTCTGGATTCACTGAAGCTCATCTGTGAGGGAACGGATAAGAGCTACGTCTATTCAGCCAAGCTGACCCGACTGAAGCGTGATATTGGCTCTGAGGCTCTTGTGGCCGAGAAGCTTGATATTGGTGCAGAGCTGGCAGAGAAGTGGCTTCCTGAGACGCATTCCGTTGTGTTTACCTCGGCGACCATTGCCGTTGGTGATGATTTCTCGCATTTTGAGCACGCTGTTGGCTTGGATAGAGGCGCCTTTGAACACAAGAGTCTGCACTTAGAGTCAAGCTTTGACTACGAGAATCACATGGGTGTCTTTGTGGCCGAAGACATGCCTGCACCAACTGATCCAGGCTACCTGGACGCTCTGGAAAAGCTGCTATACGACGTTCATGTTCAGATGGACGGCTCAGTGCTGACGCTCTTTACCAACAGACGCGATATGGAGCGACTCTATGAAGCGTTGGAGCCACGCTTGAGTGAGCAGGGCCTTAACCTTGCCTGCCAGGAGCGCTCTTCTTCTGCTCGACGTGTTCGTGAAAAGTTCCTAGCCGAAAAGAACCTCTCGCTGTTTGCTCTTAAATCGTTCTGGGAAGGCTTTGATGCTGCGGGAGACACGCTTAGGTGCGTAGTAATTCCTAAGCTTCCGTTTGCAAGCCCCAATGAACCGCTGGTCAAAGAGCGTGAAGCGCGAGAAGATCGTGCGTGGTGGCGCTATTCTTTGCCAGAGGCAGTAATTGCAACCAAACAGGCTGCTGGTCGCCTTATCAGGAGTGCTGAGGACAAAGGCGTTTTGGTGCTTGCTGATTCCAGGCTAGTTTCTAAGCGATATGGCAGCTCGTTCTTGAAGTCATTGCCCAACAAGAACTACCAGCGCGTCTCTACAAAGGATATCTCCGATCAAATTGCCAAGTGGCGAGAAGAACACGACGCGTAGCAGCACTAACAGCTGCCTAATTGGCTTAAAGTTGCTCTTCTGCAGCAAGTAGAGATGCAGCGTAGGCGCGCATTGCCTGCGCCACGGTTTGGTCTTTGGTTGTTACTTTACCCTTGAGGGCAAGCAACCGTTGTAGCAGCCATGTTCCTCCGTAATAGGGGATAGTTGCTTTAATTTCTGCAGCATTGCGCTGGTTTCCAACTGTTTTAAGTCCCGGCCACGAATAGTGCGTAAGAGCGTTTTTATCAAAGAAGATGAGCTCTACCAGCTGAGGCTTTTCTTGCACAGCAGAATCTTGCACAGCAGAATCTTGTACGCGTTCCGCAAGCTTTCTGTGTTCAAATGAAGCGGATTGCGTTTCAAGGCAGCTCATTCGATTGACCCTAAAGAACCTTTGCTGCTCTAGGTTTAAATCAACCCCCTCGATAAGCCACCCATTTTCTCCGTATGACAGCTTATAGGGAAAAACCTCTCTCTGGCTAATTGCAGCATCTCTATGACCCCGAGCTTCTGTGACAGACTCCTCAGAGCGATAGTCAAATGAAATAACTTGTGATTCTGCAATTGCATTTGAGCAGGTGAGGAACGCGTTTACTTCTCTAGAGTGACTTTTGGAGACAAGAGGGTATGAAGACCCGTCCGGTGAAGAGCTTCTTGTATATGGAGGTTTCAAGAGGCTCCAAAATACACTTTCTTGGGGCAAAGCGAGAGCGGTAAAAGCCTCTTTAAGTGCCAAGGTTTCTTCATCCGTTAAGACAAGCCCGCGAGCAGTAAAGGGAGACTCTCCAACAAGTGTCAGAGTATCTTGGTCTCCCGTAAGAGGGAGGGGAAGATAGCTATTCTCGTCCGTGAGCTGCAAAAGCTCCATCAGAATAGCAGCCTCTTCAGAGGAGATGCCAAATCGCGACTGAACCGCGCTTAGCTCAACTGCGTCAAAAGACTCCCTCAATGCAGAAGCAAGCAGTATGAGCTTATAGACAGCTGACGATATGTTTTTTCTTCCAAAAGAGGTGTTTTTAACAGCCATTGGCAACCTCGTTTAAAGACTCTTTCCACTTTGCGAGAAGAGACTCCGGAGACCTTGGAATTAATCCATGAGCAAGAATCCAAGACAAAGCGGTGTCTTCATGAGCGTAAGCAACGGTCCACAAAGCGCCATGAGAGAGGAGCTCAACATCCCCTTGTCCCTGAGAGAAGTGCTCAAAAGCAGCGAGTATGTTTTTGGGGATAAATGCAGTAAGAACGCCAGCCTGCAATCCAAGCTGGAAATCAAGAAGGTTATAGTCTTTTGAATCAAATTCTTCTGGTATGGAGAAGAACTCATTTTTAAGAATCGCGGCATCTAAAACACGGTCAACGCGAAAAGTTTTGATGGAAGCGGTCTCAGTACTGGATGAAAAATCTTGGGCCACAAAGTATAGAAGTCCCTGTGAAACAAAGAAATCCAGTACGCCCAAATCTTTTTGTTTAACCAGGTCCTGTGAATTTGTGTAGGTGATGTTTACCAGTTGTTTAGAGCTGAGTGATTCGTATAGAACAGGAAAAACTTTGCTTTGGGAAGAAGCATTGAGTTTTTGGCTGTCTGGTTTGCCTGAGTCCGAGGAATAAAAATTACCCACAATTTTAGAGAGCGCGTTTCTCAATTTCTCTTGGTACACAAAAGTTGTATCAGTGAGAATTGCACTGCAGATTACAAGCAGCTGATTGGCATCTTCAGGGCTTAAGTTGTACGAGGAATCAAAGAAATTTGAGTCCGAAAGATAGAATGACTTTTCTTTTCCCGTTTTTACCTCTGTAATTGCAAATCCAAGCTGTTTCAAAACAGTGCGATCTCTTGAAAAAGTTCTTAAAGCAGAATCGGTAGATAAATCTGAGTAAATTGCCGTATATATTTCTGCCGAGGGTAGAGGTCCCTTTTGAAGTAGCAGCATAAATAGCGAGAAAATCCTCCAGGCACCCAGTTCATTATTACCTAGAGTTTGATCGTTTGGAGCCATATCCACCTCCCGCTTTTTGCTAGTTGAACTCAAATCTCTCTAAACATATACGAAAGTTTTTGATATTTAGTGCAGAATTTCTAAATTTGGACGTAAAAATACACTTTAACCGCTATATTTCGATATAAGACGTATACTAATGACGTATGTATGAAACCTGTCAGAAGACATGCCAACGAAGGACGCAGTATGGCCATTACACATGACTATGTTGACTATCTAGACGAGCAGATTGATATTGCTCCTGCCGGTAGCCAAGAGGAGCTTCAGGCTGCTCAAACCATTGCTGAAGAAATGAAACTTCACGGGCTTGAGGCAACCATTGAAGAATTTGATGCTAAGTCTATTAAGAGTCTTGGTTATTCAATCTATCTAATCCTCCTCTTCATTGGCGTTATTTTTGCAGGCACTGGCAATGCAGCACTTATTGCCTTTGGTGTTTTGCTTGTTGCTGGCTTTGGCGCACTTACGTGCCTCAAGTACTTTGGTAATGACATTCTTGGTTCATTTGGATCTTCCATCAGAAGCCAGAACGTTGTTGCTAAGCACGAGGCCACTGGCGAGCTTGTTGCAAAGGGCAACCGTCCAATCGTCATCGTTGCTCACTATGACTCCCCACATACAAACTTCCTTGTTGAGTCTCCTGTAGCAAAGTACGTACCTCTTGCACAGAAGTATTCGCGTTGGTGTGTAGTTGCAGTATTTGTTGCTACATTTGTTCAGATTCTTCGTTTCCTTCCTGATCCAGTTCGCGTCCTTTTCTGGATTGTTGGTATTCTTGCAGCTCTTCCACTTGTCGCCCTTTCTGTTGCAACTATTGCAGAGCGTTTTGCACCTTGTACCATTGGCGCAAACAATAACAAGTCTTCAGTTGCAGCTCTTCTTGGTATTCTCGAGAATGTCCGTCCTACCGGCCATCGTCCTGAGGTCGTTCATCACTTTGCAGGAGATGCTGCTGCACTTATCCCAGAGCCTGATGAGGTAGAGGGTGTCCGTCACGGCGAGGAAGTTCTCAATTCACTGGGCATTCTTCCTGAAGATTGCGAAGTAAGCTACGTTGCTTATGACACTACTGGTGCAAGCCAGACTGCATCTCTTGAGGATGTTGCAGAGGCTGTAAATGCAACAACAGAAGATAATCAGGCTGAGGACGCTGCTGACAACACCGTTGCTTATGATTCTGTTGACGATGAGCTTAATGCAACCATGAAGCAGGTTCATGAGTCCGCTGATGCAGATGCAACGCAGGTACAGCCTGAAGCAACACATGAGCTCCACGCCAAGAATGATTTTGCTCGTCGTGCGTCCCTCTTTGATCTTCCTGATCCTTCTGGCGATGCCGTCGATCCACTGGCTCCATCTTCCGAGCCAGCTCCTCACTATGTTCCAACTCAGGCACCTGCGCCAACTCCAGAGGCAGAAGATGCAGAGAGCCCATTCGATACCATTTCAGCCGATGAGGGTTTAACAGAGGCACAAGACGCAAAGACTCCTGAGGCAAAGCGTCGCTCCTTTAGACTCTTCGGTCGCAACGACGGTCCATCGGATGACTGGAAGGGCGGTGCAGCACCATCTGCTGAGAATCGTGAAGAGACCGACTCTGAAGATGCAGCCGCTATTTCTGAGGATGATCTTCGTAATGCCGTTCTGTCTCTCTCTGATGACGAACTCATTGCACATGACATTTGGTTTGTTGCGCTTGGAGCGTCTGACTTTGATCACGCAGGCATGAGAGAGTTCCTCTCAAAGCATAGAACTGATATTCGTGGTGCTTTCCTGATTAACCTTGACAGCGTTGGTGCTGGTTCACTCTCCATCCTTAAGAATGAAGGAATTGGCAACGTTCGCCGCGCTGACCGTAGAATGACTCGACTCCTTTCTACTATTGCAACTGATCTTCACATTGATGTTGAGCAGAGCACATTTGATTGGGGAACCACTGACGCAACTCCTGCAATGCAGAATTCAGTTCGTTCCGTTACCTTAATGGGCTTAAACGAGGATGGACTTCCTGCACTCAGCCGTACCGCCGCTGATGTTCGCGAGAACGTTAACGCTGGTCAGTGTGCCGATGCTGCAGCTCTTGTTACTGAGCTTATTAGACGCTCATAGACGAACAAGTCGCTAGCTAGAGTAAGTTTTTAAGAAAGGGCAGAGATTTCTGCCCTTTCTTTTTTAGCGCTAAGGCAAGGCTGCTCAACTAAAAGGAGCGTCTTATTTTTGCTGCAAATAAGTGGACACATCCAATAAGTACCGATCCTGCTAAGGCGAGTAAAAGGGGAACTGCGTAGGCATTATCTGCTGTTCCAGGAAGATGGGGCTTAGGGGTCACACGAATAGTTTGTGCTTTAGAGTGACTGTCGGTGTGCGAAGCAACTTTCTCACCATCTTTTGAGATTGTTTCGTAGGCAGTAACTTCTTTACCTTCAAGTGAGGCGGTCCTTACAGAAAAAGGAACCGCAGCTTCTCCCGATGAGGTAGGAGCTTTGAAGCGGACGGTTCCGCGAGCGATGGGCTCTGCTGTACCTTCTTGGAGCTGTTTTGTTTCATAGAGCTCTCCGGTAATTTCGTACTCTTCTCCTGGGATAAGACCCTCGTATTTAATGTGATCAACAAGATTGAGTTTCTCGGCATATTCAGGATTTTTTGATCCAGCAGCATCCACAAGCATCGTTTGTAAAGAAATTCTTTCATCAATGAGCTCGGGCACTTCTACGGTCTCTTCAGAAGTTAGGGTAACCGTTGGATTCCACTCTTTGTTAAGAGAGTAACCTGCTGGAGCTACCACCTCTTTAAGCGAATAAGAGCCAAAGGGAAGGTCTTTAACCGCTGCCTCTCCAGAATCGTCTGTTTCTACTGTGGTGACAACTTCGTGCGGAGCAATCCAGTTGCCTTGGTAGAAAATAGGCTGAGTGGAGTTATTAGTAAGTTCAATTTTTGCGCCCTTTAAACTTGGCATTTCTTCTGCTTCAGAATAACCATCGGATGAATATAGAGAAGT